>JAGXAZ010000042.1 GCA_018971365.1 Gammaproteobacteria bacterium
CGGTGCAATGGCGGCCGGGCTCATGATATTGCCGGCGCTGCCGGTGCAAGCGGCGCCGCAAGTTCATGTTCGTGTCGGGGTCGGCGTGCACGGCGGTTATCCTGCGCGCTATCCGGTGCACGTCTGGGCGGGTGGTTACTGGCATCACGGCTGGTACGGTCCGCGTTTCGGCTGGTGGTGGGTCGTGGGCCCAAGCTGGTATTACTATCCGGCGCCGGTTTATCCCTATCCCAATCCCTACGTTCCACCCGTGGTGATCAACACCACGCCGGTCCAGCCCGGCCCCGCGCCTGCCCAGTACTGGTATTACTGTGCCGCTTCCAAAGCCTACTATCCTTATGTCGCGGAATGTCCGGGTGGCTGGCAGCCGGTGCCGGTGAAACCGCCGACCGCGACCACTCATCCAGGGTCATGACAGGAGCTGTCCATGCTGATACATAAAAGTGTGCTTGCCGCCGCTGTGGCCATAACCATTGCCGGCTGTGCACAAATGCCGGTGGGCCCGACCATCGCCGTGATGCCGGCGCCCGGGATGCCCTTCGAGGTATTCCAGCGCGACAACTACGTGTGCCAGCAATACGCACAGCAGGCACTCGGCGTGAATCCGAACAAGGTCGCAGGTGATCAGGTCGCGGGAGGCGCAGTGGCGGGCGCGGCCATCGGTGCCGCCGCGGGGGCATTGCTGGGCGGCAACAGCAGTGCCGCGGGCGCGGGCGCCGCCACCGGATTGCTGTTCGGCACCGCCGCGGGCGCGGGCGCCGCCAGCGAGACTACTTATGGATTGCAGCGGCGCTACAACATCGTCTACGCGCAGTGCATGTACGCCAAGGGCAATCAGATACCGGGATATGCGGCGCCGTCTTATGTGCCGCCTCCGCCGCCCCCGTCTGCGCCGACATCCGGGCCGCCACCTTCGGCTGCGTCGTACACCACGCCGCCCGCAGCGTAATCGGTAATTGCTGCGATTGTTTGCAGCCGCTCAGCGATGCAATTGCATGGTGGCGTCGGCGTATCAGCCATTGAGTTCCGTGTGCAGAAATTCCAGCACTTGCGGCCAGGTGCGCGCAGTGGCGTAAAGCTGATGGCCGTATGGGGAAAAGCTTTTTTAACGCTACTTACTGATGAATCAACTGTGGCCGCAGGGCTTGGAGTTGTTCGAGCGGCGTAGCGGTGGCGGGGATGCCTATCGGGAGAGCGCGGGGCGTGGCCACAAAATTCAATACGGGGAGGGGTGAGGGCACCGACGGGAATGACGCGGTCTCCGTTTCAGGGTGCCGCCCAGCAGCGCTACCGATGCCGGATTCGTCGGCGGAGCGCTCAATCCCGTGCCGTTGACAGAGGCCGGCCTGCCCGTAGAGGGGCTCGCACGGTTGGCCTGGACTCAGGACGTTTTGCCATCGGCGCTCCGCGAGTCGCCCGCGACACTGAGCTTCGCTCCCTCTTTCGGAAAAGGAGGCCGGGGAGGATTTTCTCTCTCGTCCATCCGCCCCACCCCGGCACTCCCACTGTCCTGACAGATTTGGCTGCAGCGCGCGCAGTCTTGGCGGGGCACTTGACGCACCAGCCAAGCGAAGCGGTGATGCAGGTCGAAACCAATGAACGGGCTGATGCTGCGTTGCCCATGCCGCTGCCGCCCGCGCCGCCCAAGACCTTGCCGCCTGTCATCCCCCCTTTGAAAAAGGGGGGCGCGGGGGGATTTCAGTTGGCCCCTGTGGCGACAGGAGCAAAGTGGCATCCGGCGTGTTGTTGCACTGGCGCACGAACGCCGGCGGGTGACTGCGAATGTTCCTCAGCAGCCAAGCGAAGTCGAAATGCAGGAAATTGCCAATGCGCACGCACGTGCAGCGTGATTTTCATGCGCGCACCGGGCTTTGGCGGCGCTGAAGATGGACGGTCATTTCATGGCGTGTTGCATGTGGAGTCCGAGCGTTACACCCTCGGTTTGCGGAATAATTCACACGTCAAACCAGAAATGACAAGAGAGCGGCCCAGGTGAGGTAGGGATAATTTGGGTTGAGAAAATAGCTGACCACGGCATATTTCAGCGGACTATGCGCCTCTGCAGCCGGAGCAGGGTACGCAGGCCGGAAACCTAGCCAAGGACCAAAGCTAGAAGACGGAAGCTACGGCAGTGTGAGCTCGGATCCTGGTACCTCCGGTTATCGTCCGGGACCTTCGTCTTCCTCAGGAGAGTCGTCACCGCCAATAAACCCGTCACCGCCAATAAACCCGTCGCCACCGTCCTCATCCGGGATCCATCCATAACCGAAGCCGTAAACCGGCCCAAAGATATAAGGCGCACAATTGTTATCCCAGCAATAGCCGTTATACCAACTGCCCGCGTTTGGCGTCGAGAGCTGATTGGCATTATGGCGGTAAGTCATCGCGGCGCAGCCGGTCAGCGCCAGAAGTGCGACCGCCGCCAGTAAACAGGTTTTGGTGAGAAGCTTTTTCATACGTCACCTTCCTTACAGAAGATTGAACTCGTAATTGAACGATCTCACTCTACGCGTATGCGCTGCCGCTGACTCGTGATGAACGAAAGTTAATTCGCTATTCATGCCGCAACAGCAATCCATAACTAGATTTAATTGAGTATCACGGGGGCCGTGTGCTGGTTGATATACAACGCATTTTCCTGCTCACATTCGGGCAGTGCATGTGAACTACCGGAGCGAAACAGTGTCACAAACAATGTCGAAGGGAAACTGATGTCGCGGATAGGAATAAAAAGCTGGGTAGGCTTCAGGTAGCAATCACGCCGGGCTATCGGCGGATTTGGGTGCGGCGACAAGCAAGCCCGCATGCCGGGCGAGCTAAGATATTATTTATGAGCGCAGAGGGTACTGACACCCTGGTTGTTCAACTCATCATCTCATTACGCAGGAACTCCAGTGCTTCCGGCCAGGCACGTGTAGCAACTGCCGGTGCGTAGTTGCTGCGCTCTTCGCACAGGAATGCGTGACCGGCGTCCGGATACACCGCGAGCGTGAAACGTTTCTTGAGGGTCGAGAGTTTCTCCACGATGCGGGCGTGTTCGGAAGGCGGGATGCTCTGATCATCGGCGCCGTAGCCTAAGAACATCGGCGCTTGCATCTTGGCGGCCTCGCCGATCGGCGGTGTGCGGCCAAAGCGGTCGGTCGTGCCTTCCGGTGCGATACCGCCGCCGTAGAAGCCCACTGCCGCTTTGAGCTTGTCCGGGTAACGGCAGTTCGCATAAAAAGCGTGGCGTCCGCCCATGCAAAAACCGATGATGCCGAGCCGGTGCGGGTCCACGTTCTTCTGCAAGCCGAGCCAGTCGAGTGTTTCGCCGATTTCCCTGAGGATCTGCTCGTCGTTGAGCGTGGGAATCTTGGCCATGACCTTGTTGGTGTCGGTGTAGCTGATTACTTCGCCGTGGAAGATGTCGGGCGCCACGGCCAGAAAACCGGATTTCGCCAGGCGTGCGCATACACCCTGGATATGTCCGGTGATGCCATAGGCTTCCATCATGACCACCAGCCCTGGAGACGGTCCCCTGCCTTTGGGATGTGCGGCGTAGCCATTCAGGCTGGCGTTGATCTTTACGTTGGTGGAATCGCTCATGTTGTCCTCCTGCCGGAGTTAATATTTCGATCGCGCTCTCGGAAGCGCAAGAATCGCGGCGAATATCGCCGCTCCCACAATAAATCAACCGCCTTCCTGGGGTTTGACGATCGGCGGATGCGTATGCGAGGGGCCGCGGAGTTTTTCGGACAAATGCTCCATGGCCACGTAGAACGCAGGCGTGATGTAGAGCGTCAGCGCCTGCGAGAAAATCAGGCCACCGACCACTGCGATACCGAGCGGCCGGCGCGCTTCGGTGCCCATGCCGGTGCTCACGGCAATCGGCAATACGCCGAGAATCGCGGCAAACGTCGTCATCATGATGGGCCGGAAGCGCACTTTGCAGGCCTCGATGACTGCGTCGCGCGCGTTCAGGTTGTGGTCGCGCTTCATCTGGATGGCGAAGTCCACCATGATGATGCCGTTCTTCTTGACGAGTCCCACCAGCATGATGAGGCCTACGAAACTGAAGATGTCGAGCTGCTGGCCGAACAGGATGAGCGTCAGTAGGGCGCCCACCATGGCGAGCGGTAGGGCGGTGAGAATGGTGATCGGATGGATGAAGTGCTCGTAGAGAATCGCCAGCACCATATAGATCACCAGTACGGTGATAAGCAGCAGGATCGGCAGCTGCACCAGCGAATCCTGGAAGGTGGCGGCGTTGCCGGCAAACACCCCGGTAATATCCGAGGGCAGGGCACTAGCCGCCAGTTGTTCGATGCCCCGGGTGGCTTCACCGAGCGACACGCCCGGCGCGAGGTTGAAGGAGAATGCCACCGACGGCAGTTGCTGAAAGTGGTCCACCTGCTGGGGACCCACGCCCGGGTCGAGGTTGGCCACGGTGCGCAACGGCACCAGATTGCCGGTGTCGGACGGCACGTACAGCGCGTCGAGCGCCTGCATGTCCGACTGATACTTGGGCGCGAGCTGCAGCATCACGTAATACTCGTCGCTCGAGCCGAAAATGGTGCTGATCTGGTTGCCGCCGTAGGCGTTGTACAGGGTGGACTGGATGTCGGTGGCGTTCACGCCCAACGTGGAGGCGGTGTTGCGCAGGATGTTGACGTTGATCTGTGGATTGTTGAGTTCCAGATCGCTGTTCACGTCCTGCAGCCCGGGCACTGCCTGCAGTCTGGGCAGGAAGGCGGTGGCCGCCTGATCCAGTGTGTCTACGTCCAGACCCTGCAATATATAGGTGTAGTCACCGCTGCCGGAATAACCGCCGATGCGGATCGCGGGCGGGTTGCTGAAAAACACCTGCATGTCGTGCACCGGCGCGACCGCCTTGCGCAACTGCTGGATGATCTGATCGGCGCTGAACTTGCGTTCACTCATGGGCTTCAAACCGATCATGCCCCAACCGCCGTAGCTGCTTGCCGAAGCCCCGTGGCCCTGTCCAGCGCTGGACATGGCATCGGCGACACCGGGATTTTGCTGCACGATCTTGGTGACCCGGGTCTGCAGGCTCTTGAGCTCATCGAAAGTGATGCCACTCGGCGCCTCGGTGCTCATGAATACCTGACCTGTGTCCTCCGACGGAATGAAGCCCTTGGGTACCACCGCGAAGAAATAGAAGGTCAGTACCAGCATGGCCCCCGCCACCACCAGCATGCTGCGCCAGTGGTCTACCGACCAGGTGAGCGTCCTCACATACCCATCGCGGGATTTTTCGAAGGCCTTTTCCAGCGCACCGTAAAGCTTGCCGTGACGACTGCTGTCCTTGAGGAAGCGGCTGCACAGCATGGGCGTAAGCGTGAGCGACACCAGTCCGGAAATCAGGATGGCGACCGATACGGTAATCGCGAACTCCCGGAACAGGCGGCCGAGCAGGCCGCCCATGAGCAGGATCGGCAGGAAAACCGCCACCAGCGACAGCGTCATGGACAGCACCGTGAAACCGATTTCCTTGCTGCCGATGAGTGCTGCGCGCAACGTAGGCTCGCCCTTCTCGCGGTAGCGCACGATGTTTTCGAGCATGACGATGGCGTCGTCCACCACGAAGCCCACCGCCAGCACCAGTGCCATGAGCGACAGGTTGTCCAGGCTGAAGCCCAGGAGCTTCATGACCGCGAAGGTGCCAATGATCGAGGTGGGCAGTGCCAGCGCCGAGATCACGGTGGCGCGGATGTTGCGCAGGAACACGAAGATCACGATGACCACGAGGAAGATGGCCAGGATCAGCGTGAATTTGACCTCGTGGATCGAGGCGCTGATGTACGTGCCGCGGCTGTACATCAGATGCAGGCTGGCGTCGCCGGGGGCGTCGGCGGTCAGATCCGGAATCAGCTTGTTGATGTCGTCGGAGATCTGCACGGTGTTGGAGCCCGGCTGGCGCTGCACGCCCAGCACGATGGCGGGCTCCAACTGGTGATCGCCCTGGGTGTTGTCGAAGAAATAAGTGACCTGTTTGTCCTGCTGGATACTGTTGACCGCCTGGCCGACGTCGTCGAGGTGTACCGGCGCGCCGTTCTGATAGGCCACGATCAGCTTGTTGTAGGCGTTGGCGTTTGTGAGTTGCCCCGATGCCTGCACCGTGTAGGTGCTGGTGGCGCCGTACATGGTGCCGGAAGGCAGATTGGTGTTGCCGTTCCGCACCGCCGTGACCACCTGGTTGAGCGAGAGGTTGCGCGCGGCAAGCGCATAGGGATTCATGTACAGACGCACCGCGTACTTGTGCGATCCGAACACGTTGACCTGGGCCACGCCCGGTATCATGGATAGGCGCTCGGCCACGATGGTCTCGGCGTATTGGTCCAGTTGCGTGAGCGGGATGTGCTGGGCGGTGAGCGCCAGGTACACCACCGAGTAATCCGCCGGATTGACCTTGCGCAGCGTCGGCGGCGTCGGCATGTTGTTCGGCAACTGCCGGATAGCCTGGGAAATCGCCGTCTGCACGTCCTGGGCGGCCGCATCAATGTTGCGCGACAAATCGAATTGCAGGGTGATTTCGGTGGAGCCGGTGCTGCTGGTCGAGTTCATGGATTGCAGGCCGGCGATGGTGGTGAACTGCTTCTCCAGCGGCGTGGCTACGGACGAGGCCATGGTTTTAGGATCAGCACCCGGCAGGCTGGCGCGCACTTGGATGGTAGGGAAATCCACGTTCGGCAGCTCGCTTACCGGCAGGGTGAAATAGGCCACTAGGCCGAAAATCAACAGCGCCGACATGATGACCGTGGTCATCACCGGCCGGTGGATGAAGGGCGCCGAAAGATTGACTTTCATGGTGTCGCCATGCTCAGCGTGCCGGCCGCGGGAACGCGCGTGGTATTGGGCGTCACTTTCATGTCGGGACGCAGGTTGCGTGACACGCGCGTGATGACACGCTCGCCGCCGTTGAGCCCCGAGCTGATGACCGCGAGGTCGCCGATCTGGCGGTTGACGGTGACCGGCTGCACCACGGCCGTGTCCTTGACCACCGTGTAGACGAAATTGCCCTGTTCGCTGGACTGAATCGCGGTGCTCGGCACCACCACCGCATTAGGCTGCAGGGTGAGCTGCACGGTCACGCCCACGTACTGGCCGGGCCAGAGCTGTACGTTTTTGTTCGCTACTTCGGCCTTGAGCATCACAGTGCCGGTGCTGGTGTTGATGGTGTTGTCAATGAACACCAATTTGCCTTGGCCCAGATTGCCGCTGCCATCCTCGTGCGTGATGAATACTCGGATGCTGTGCTGGGCATCGTACTGGCGCACCTGTGGCAGGAAATTCTGCGGTACGTTGAATTGCACAAGAATGGGCTTCATCTGGTTGATGGTCACGAGCGGCGCGCTGGCGCCGGGCGACACCACGTTGCCGGCCTTGACCACGAGATTGCCGGTCAAACCGTCAATTGGCGACACGATATTGGTATAGGAAAGATTGATCTCGGCCTGCTGCAGCGCGGCCTGCGTCTGCGCCGCGGCGGACAAGGCGCTCTGGTAGTCCTGCGGCGAGATGTAATCCTTGGCCGCCAGCGGCGCTTCGCGGTCCGCCTGCGCCCTGGCGGTCAGATTCGCGGCTCTGGCCGATGCCAATGCCGTTTCGTACGGAGCGGGATCGATCAGGAACAGCCGCTGGCCCTTGCGCACGTACTGGCCCTCGGTGAAAAACACCTGTTTGAGCACGCCGCCGACCTGGGGCTGGATGTTCACCGTGTGTTCGGACTGCACCTGGCCCACAGCCTGCAACTGCACCGGCATGGATTTGCGCACCACGATGGTGGTATCCACCGGCAGGGGGCTGTCGGTGAACTTGCCGCGGCCTGCGTGCGAGTTGCTGATCACGCGCCAAGCCACGAGCACAATAAGGATGGCGACAATCAGCCCACCGACGGCCAGGATTCTTGCTTTTTTACTCACGGTGTCTCCGCTACGTCGCTTTGGTTGGGTGCATTCAGCCCGCCCACGGCGTGACCCAAGGCGGCCAGCGCGGTGAACCAGTTGAGGCGTGCCTGCACCTGCTGTACGCGTGCGCTGGCGAGCGTGGTTTGCGCGGTCAGCAAATTCAGGATCGGATCCAGACCGATGTGATAACGCGCGGTTTCCACGTCCTCTGCCTGCTGTGCGCTTTTCAGCTGCACCTCGGTGGTGCGCAGCGTCACCGCGGCGGTGTGCAAATTTTGATAGGCCTGCCAGACTTCCAGTTCCACGGTTTGCTGCAACTGCGCCGTGGTGGCCTGGCTGATGTCCACCTTGGCTTGCGCCTGGTGGTTGGCGGCCTGGTCGCCGAAGCCCGTGAACAGGGGAATGCTGAGCGTCAGGCCGGCGCTGTAGTTGTTGGCGGTCTGGCTGAGGCCGCCGCCGATCGTGCGCGTTTGACCGGCGTCCGCGGCCAGCGTCAGGGAGGGCAGGCCGCGACCCTTGGTGGCTTCCAGGTTGGCGATGGCCTGCTGTATCCCGGCCTTGGAAGCCAGCAATTCGGGACGCGCTTGGCGTGCCTGAGCCAGCAGTTGTTCGACGCTTTGCGGCGGCATCACCGGCGTGACGGTCTTATTCCAGGGCGCAAGCAGGATTTTGGTGGCGGCCGGAAGGCCGACCTCCACGGCGAGCGTTCCATTGGCGACCGCCAGTTGTCCTTGCGCAGTTTGCAACGCGAGTTGCGCGCCGGCCAGTGCGGCTTCCGCCTGGTACAGGTCGCCGACCGTAGCCAGTCCGGATTTCTGATTCTGCTGCGCCGCATCCAGGCTGGTTTCCGCGTCCTTGACGCTCAGTTCGTCCGCGGCTTCGAGTGCCTGCAGGCCGAGCACCTGGTAGTAATCCTGTTCGACCGCCAGTATCACATCCTGCATGGTCTGGCTGTTGCTGAGTTCGGCAGCCGCGAGTGCATACTTGGCGGCATCCAGTGTGCCGGAGCGGTTGCCGAAGTCCCACAAGAGGTAACTCAGGCTGAGGCTGGGCGAGTAACGGGTCTGGGCGCTGTTGGACGCACCGACGAAATTCACCGTGCGGCTGCGGGTGACGCTGTAACCGGCGGAGATTTGCGGCCAGTAGCCGGCGCGCGCCAGTTCCACGCCCGCCTGGCTGGAACGGATTTCGGCCCACGCCAGTTTCGTCTGGGGATTGTTGCTGAGCGCCATGTCGGTGAGTTCCACGAGCGTGAACGGATGCGAGAACTGCGGTGCCGGCGGCGCGGTTTGGGCGCCCGTATCGGCTGCGGCCATCGCCGGCGCATGCGCCAGACACACACCCAGCAGCGTGCTAGCAGTCAGGTAAGCAATAGATCGAAACCGGGACATGACGTGTCGATATCCAAGGGTTGGTTAAACCCGGTCTGGGGCGGTGATGCTGTGACGCACGGTGCGCACATAAGTTCACCGCACTGCGGCATTTTCGCATGTGTCGTCCGCACCGCCCGGCTTGTTACACTTTGATACAAATTCGCTGTGCCCGGCCGGGCTACAATCCCTGCACAAGTTTGAACATGTGTGGCGCCTATGAGCCCGGCTGACCATATTCTGGTGGTGGATGACGACAGCGAAATCCGCGCGCTGTTGGAAGAGTACCTGTCGCGCCAGGATCTGCGCGTGACTGCGGTGGCCGACGGGCCGTCCATGGAACAGGCCATGGAGGACGGACATTTCGATCTGGTGGTGCTCGATGTAATGCTGCCCGGCGAAGACGGCATCAGCCTGTGCCGCAAGTTGCGTCTGCATTCCAATATTCCGGTCATCATGCTCACGGCGCGCGGCGAGCAGGGCGATCGCATCGCGGGTCTGGAAACCGGCGCGGACGACTATCTCGCCAAGCCTTTCAACCCGCGTGAGCTGCTGGCGCGCATCAAAAGCGTGTTGCGACGCGCGCGCAGCTTGCCGCAGGATCTGGCGATCGAGGACGTGCGCATGTACCGCTTCGGCGACTGGCGCCTGACTACGGCCACGCGTCAATTGCAGACTGCCGACGGCGTGGCCGTACCCTTGTCGGGCGCGGAATATCGCCTGCTCGGCATCTTTCTGCGTCACCCCGGCGCGGTGCTGTCGCGCGACCGGCTCACCGAATTGCTGCACGGCCGCGAGCACAACCCGCCGTTCGACCGCAGCCTGGATGTGCAGGTGAGCCGCCTGCGTCAGCGGTTACGCGATGACGGCCGCGAGCCCGGCATCGTGCGCGCGGTGCGCGGCCAGGGTTATGTGTTCGCGCTGCCGGTGGAAGTGGAAAAATGAGGCACCTGTGGCCGCGTTCGTTGTTCGGGCGGTTGGTGCTGGTGCTGGTCATCGGCCTGATCGTGGCGCAAATCGCCGCCACCTTCCTCAGCCTGCATGAGCGTGATCAGGCGCTGGTGACGTTCGGCGATCAGCAGTTTGTGCAACGTGACGCCGACGCGGTGCATCTCATGGAAAATCTGCCGGCGGCTGATCGAGCCCAGGTTGCCAGCATTCTCACCTCGCCGCGGCTGACGGTCATGCTGATCGCGTCCGGCGGCGAACCGCCCGGCGCGCTGCCGCCGGACGCCAATGCCGCCGACTTCCAGGCAAAACTGCGTCAGCAACTGCCCGATCACAAGGTCCGCGGTTACATGCTGCACGTGCCGGTGCCGCGACACGAACGCAGCGCCCCGTTCGAGGTGGGCTATCGCACCCGCAGCATCACCCAGGTGCAACTCTCCGACGGCAGTTGGGTGCGCATGGATTATCTGCGGCCGCTGCAACTCGCCGGCTGGCCTTATCCGCTGCTGGTGGACATCGGCGTGCTGCTGATTGCGGTAATCCTGCTGTCCCTGATCGCCGTGCGCTGGGTGACACGCCCGCTGTCGTCGCTGTCACACGCGGCCAGTGAACTCGGCCGCAACATCCGCCGGCCGCCGCTGCCGGAAACCGGACCCACAGAAGTGCGGCACGCGGCCCGGGCCTTCAACGAGATGCAGACCAGGCTCGTGGGATACATCGAGGATCGTACGCGCCTGCTCACCGCCATTTCGCATGATTTGAAAACCCCGATCACCCGTTTGCGCCTGCGCGCCGAACTCCTGGAGGACGAAAAACTCAAGGCCAAGTTCATCCACGATCTGCACGACATGGAACACATGACCAATGCCACGCTGGATTTCCTGCGCGGGCTGGATGTCAGCGAAGCGCCGCAACCCCTGGACCTGACGGCGCTGCTGGAAAGCGTGCAGGCCGACGCCGAAGAGACCGGCCAGGCAGTGACCCTGAGCGGGCGTGTGCATGGCGCCTTTGCCGGCCGCCCGCAGGCGCTGCGCCGCTGCCTCGAAAACCTGGTGAGCAACGCGGTGCGCTACGGCGGGCGCGCGGACGTCCACGTGGAGGCAGGCGCGGCCGCCGTGGTCATCCGTGTGCGCGACGCCGGCCCGGGGATTCCCGAGGATCAGTTGGAAAATGTATTTGAACCTTACTACCGCCTGGATGACTCGCGCAGCCGCGAGCACGGCGGCAACGGCCTGGGGCTGGGCATCGCACGCAACATCGCGGTGCTGCATGGCGGCACGCTCACGCTGCACAATCATCCGCAGGGCGGATTGGAGGCCGTGTTGAAATTGCCGCGTGAAAAAAGAAGTGAGGCGTGAGGCGTGAGGAGTGAGAGCGGTCTCTTATTTTTCTCCCTCTCCCAACGGGAGCGGGTGGGGGTGAGGGGGAGTTGAAGCCGTCACGTCAACAAGCATTTCACCGCGTCCGCGTGCTGCCAAAAGCGCGTCAAGTTTTCCCGTTACATCTGAAACCGTAATCAAATCCATCGCCGCCGGATCACGTACGCGCGTGCCCCAGCGCGCGCTCGCGGCCTCCTGATGGTTGAATTCGCGCATGGCTTGCGGATAGCGGTTCACACACCACCGTTGGCTGAAATAGGGCGCCGCGCGTTCGGGATTGGTGCTGGCATACAAGCCGATTACCGGTGTGCCGGCGGCCGTGGCCATGTGCGCCGGCCCGGAGTCCGGCGCAATCAAAACCGAGGCGCATTGCAGCAGCGCCAGCAGCTGTTTCAGATCGGTGCAACCGATGAGGTTGACCGGCTTGGTGTGGGCCGCGGCCTCGATGTGTGCGCCGTATTCGCGTTCCGCCTCACTCGGGCCGCCCGTGAGGATGACCCGCAAACCGAGTTTTTCCGCGGCGTAGTCCGCCACTTCGGCGTAGCGTTCGGCGCGCCAGTTGCGAAAATTGCGGAAGCGCGCATTTGCGCAGGGGCTGATGATCAGCGCCGGGGTGCCGGCGGGAATCTGTTGCTGCGCGAAGGCTTCGGCTTCCGGCGGCATCGGAATGTCCCAGCGCAATACTTTCCGTTTGACCCCGCAGGCCTCGGCAAAGCCGAACAGGCTGTCCATGACGTGTTGACGCGGTATATAAGGAATACGCTGGTTGGTGAACAGCCATTGCCAGTCATGCGCGCGCTGGCGGTCGAAGCCGAGTCGGAGCGGCGCGCGCACCGCGCGGCTCACAAGACTCGCGCGCAATGACAACTGCATGTGCAGAAGCAGATCGAATTGGCGCGCCTGCAATGCGCGCCGCAGTTGCCACGCGGCTTTCCAGCCTTGGCTTTTGTCGAAGATGATAAACTCGATGCCGGGGATGTCCCCGAGCAGTGTGGCTTCGAGCTTGCCGATGATCCAGGTGAAGCGCGTATCCGGCCAGGCGTTTTGCAGGGTGCGCACCACCGGCAGCGTGTGGCACACGTCGCCCACGGCCGAGAGCCGCAGGATGCACACTGAAACGGGCGGGGGCATATCCAGGGACATGCAGGATGGCTGAACGCACGCTGGCCACGGAATGGGGATTCATCCTATACGAGGATGCGCTCGCGGGCCACGCGGGCGAAGCGTGGTTTTCCGCGCAGCACTGGGCGCGACAGCGCCGCCTGCGCGGCGGTGCCGGCGGCGGACGTGGCGACACCTGGATTGTCACCGGCACGGACGGCGACTGGGTACTGCGTCACTACCGCCGCGGCGGCTGGGCGGCCAGGCTCAGTACCGATTACTACGCATGGACCGGGTTGGAGCGCAGCCGGCCGTGGCGCGAGTGGCGGCTGCTGTACTCCTTATATAAGGAGGGACTGCCGGTGCCGCAACCACTCGCAGCCCGGGTGCGGCGTCACGGTTTCCTGTACCGCGGCGATCTGATCACCCGCCGGATTCCCGAGGGCCGCTCGCTGGCCAGCCGCCTGCAGACTTCCGGCATCGAACGGCTCCCGTGGCAGGCAATCGGCGCCAGCCTGCGGCATTTTCACGATGCCGGTGTCCTGCATGCCGATCTGAATGCGCACAACATCCTGCTCGACGCGCGTGAGCGCGTATTTTTGGTGGATTTCGACAAGAGCGTACGTCGCACGCCGGCGCGCGCCTGGCAGCAAGCCAACCTGCGCCGCCTGCGGCGTTCACTGCGCAAGCTGGCGCCGTCCAGCGTGATCGAAAGCTCGGCTTGGGGCGGACTGCTGGAAGGTTACTGCAGCGGCTAATCTCGCGGCACGATTTTGAAGCGATCGTGGCTCCAGAGATATTGTTCCGGCGCGCGCCGGATCTGCTGCTCCAATACGCGATGCAGGCGCTCGGTGTCGGCGATGGGGTCGTCGCTGGGGAAATCCGCAAGCATCGGTTCAATCCACAGACGGTAGCCGCGGTTGCCAGGCAGGCGTGCGGCGAAGAACGGCAGCACCGGCGCGCCGCTGGCGCGCGCCAGCCGTGAGGTCGCGGTGGTGGTGGGTGCCGGATGGCCGAAGAACGAGATCATGGCGCTCTGTGCGCCGCGGTAACCCTGGTCGGGCGCATACCAGACCGGAATGTGGTCTTTCAGGCTTTTGAGAATGTCGCGCACCTCATGACGCGGAATGGCGCGCTCGGCAACGTGCTCACGCCCGCGCTTGATGAGCGCGTCCAGGAGCGCATTACGGTTGGGCCGGTACACGGCGCGCAGCCGCGGCACCTCGAAGCGGATGAATGCGCCGCCGATCTCGAGTGTGGTGAAATGCGCGGTTAGCAGCAACAGGCCGCGCTGCAGCGCGAGCGCCGCCTCCAGGTTCTCCAGGCCGGAAAGCTCCACGAGTGCGTGCAGTCGCTTGCGCGGCATCCAGTAAGCATCCGCGGTTTCCAGGAACGACAGCCCGAGCGCGTGGAAATGTTTTCTGGCCAGGATACGTTGTGCGCGCGCATCGAGCTCGGGCAAACAGCGAGCGATGTTGAGCTTCGCGATATGCCGGCGCCGCGACGACGCGATCCGCAGGATGGTGCCCAATCCCGCTCCCAGCCAGCGCTGTCCGGCATAAGGCAGATAAACCACCGCGCGCAGCAAACCATACAGCAGCCAGGTGGGCCAGTAACGCGGATGCAGTCGGTGCTCGGGCATGCGG
>JAGXAZ010000167.1 GCA_018971365.1 Gammaproteobacteria bacterium
CCGGTGTATGTGGAAATGCCGGGCTGGAAAACATCCACCGTGGGACTCACGCAATACAAGGAACTCCCGGAGAACGCGCGCGCGTATCTCAAGCGCATCGAGGAGCTTTTGGGCGTGCCGCTCGACCTCATCTCCACCGGCCCCGAGCGCGCGCAGACCATCGTGCTCAAGCATCCTTTTGATTAAAGGGTCCGCGGGGTGACCCACTGCTGGCCGAGGTCAACGGGAGCAACGGGTCTTCTTAGGCGGCAAAACGTCGGCACTTGTATACAAGTGCGTACACTTTGCCACAGGGCAGTGTTGCAAAACGTCGGGGGTTGTGCATAACCCCCGACACTTTGTATCATCGCCCGACCATGGCAACACCACACCAACAACGCGCCCTCCGGCTCATCGAAAAAATGGGCGTTGCGCGCCCCAGTGAGCTGGGGGCACAGGGCATATCACGTACCCAGCTGGCGCGTCTCCTGGAAGACGGGCTTGTGCTGCGGCAGGCGCGTGGTCTGTATGTGGCGGCGCGTTATGCGCCATCGGAGCTGCATTCGCTCGTACAGGTCGCCAAGCGTGTGCCCGAATCCGTGTTCTGTCTGCTGACGGCGCTGCGCTTCCATGACCTGACGACGCAGTCTCCCGCCGAGGTGTGGATCGCGCTGCCGGAAAAAGCGCGGCGTCCGCGCCTCGATTATCCGCGCCTGTGGGTAGCCCGCTTCTCCGGAGCCGCTCTCGCCGCAGGCGTCGAAACGCACCGCGTTGAAAGCACGCCTATCCGCGTGTATTCGGCGGCCAAGACTGTCGCTGATTGTTTCAAATACCGCAACAAGGTTGGCATTGATGTCGCCGTCGAAGCGCTGCGTGACTTCAGCCGGAAGTACCGTGGCGGGGCCAACGATCTCGCTCGGTTTGCGCGCATCTGCCGGGTAGCGCGCGTCATGCAGCCTTATCTGGACGCCATCGCATGAGCGAGGAGGCGAACCTCGCGGCTTCCATCTCGGCGCGTCTGCTCAACCGCGCGCAGGCAACCGGCGATACCCATCAGAACCTGCTGGTACGTTTCGCGCTCGAACGCTTCCTGTATCGTCTGAGCCTTTCTGATCGCCGGGATCGCTTTGTTCTAAAAGGTGCGATGCTGCTGCGGCTCTGGTCCGACCAGCCTTACCGTGCAACGCGCGATCTGGATCTGCTGCGGCAAGGAGAGGGCTCCTTCGACGCGATTCGCGAAGATCTACGCGCCATTGTCGCCACGCCCGTGCCACCCGATGCCGTGCACTTCGACGCCGAGAGCATCGCCATCGAAGCCATCCGCGCAGAGGATGAATATGCCGGATCGCGTGCGACGCTGCTTGCCCATTGCGGCCGGGCACGCTTGCCACTGCAGATTGACATGGGGCTGGGGGATGCCGTATGGCCAGCGCCGATGTCCTGCGCGTATCCCACACTGCTCGATTTTCCGGCGCCCGAACTGCTTGCCTATCCGCGCGAAGCCGTGGTCGCAGAGAAGTTCGAGGCAATGGTAGTACTCGGGGATCGCAACAGCCGCATCAAGGACTTTTTTGATCTGCATTATCTTGCCAGCCACTTCGAGTTTGATCGGGTCACATTGGCCGAGGCCGTGCAGCGCACCTTCGAGCGCCGGCGCACGCCCATTCCAGCGGAAGACCCAATCGGTCTCACCGAGGTTTACTGGGACAATCCCTCGCGTCCGGCACAGGCGCGGGCATTCGCCCGGCGTGCGGGTTTCGCGCTGCCCGAGCATCCCGGAGACGAGATCACGCAGCTGCTGCATACATTCCTGGCTCCCATCCTGGAAGACCTGCGCCACAATGCGCGGCGCGCAGGTACGTGGCCGCCCGGCGGGCCATGGGGAGCAAAGCACAATGCGACGGTGCGGATGGAGCGGGTCGGGTGAGCACGTTCAACGAAGATTCCCGGGTCAAGATCCCCGCTCTGTTGCATCTGACGCGACTGGGTTATCGGTTCCTGTCGCTGAAAGAAGCTCGCTGGGACACGCGCAACAACATCTTCCCGGAGATTTTCGAATCGGCGCTTTTGCGCCTCAATCCCGACCTGCGGCCCGCGGACGTGCCGGGCCTGCTGGACGAGATCAACCTCGATCTCCAGAACGAAGATCTGGGTCGCGCCTTCCACAAGCGTTTGACCGCGCGTTCGGGCACGCGCCTGATTGATTTCAATGATCTCGGCAACAACAGCTTCCATGCAGTGGCCGAGTTGCCATTCGAGAACGGCGAGGACAATTTCCGGCCCGACATCACCCTGCTGGTAAATGGGATGCCGCTGGCGTTTGTTGAGGTGAAGAAGCGCATGAATCCGGGCGGTGTTCTTGAAGAACGCCACCGTATGGACCGCCGCCACGCCAACCCCAAGTTCCGGCACTTTTTCAACCTTGTCCAGTTGATGGTCTTTTCCAACAACATGGAATACGACGATGGGCAATTCGAGCCGGTGCGGGGAGCGTTCTACGCCGCTGCGGCTGGTTCGACACCGTCGCCATGCGCCGCTCCATCATCAACAACAGCGTCTCGGCGCTCTGCGTCACCAAACTCGACGTGCTCGACGGACTCGACACCCTGCGCATCTGCGTGGCTTACAGAACCGCCAAAGGCGAAGTCACCATTGCTCCCATGGGCGCCGAAAGCTTCGCGGATTCCGAACCGGTGTATGTGGAAATGCCGGGCTGGAAAACATCCACCGTGGGACTCACGCAATACAAGGAACTCCCGGAGAACGCGCGCGCGTATCTCAAGCGCATCGAGGAGCTTTTGGGCGTGCCGCTCGACCTCATCTCCACCGGCCCCGAGCG
>JAGXAZ010000168.1 GCA_018971365.1 Gammaproteobacteria bacterium
GCACGCCCGTGGTGGTGAGCGTACGTACCGCTGCGATGACTTCGGCGTGATGGGGATCCGGGTCATCGTCGCCGATCCAGGCCTCGAAGAAATCGCCGAGGATGTACAAGGCCTGTGCGCGGCGCGCCTCGGTCTGGAGGAATTGCAGAAACAACTGCGTGATGCGCGGCCGTGCTGCGTCCAGGTGCAGGTCGGAGATGAACAGGGTGGTCACGGTTCCAAATTGGCGGGTTGAGGCAGCATCCACACTTTCAGGATTACCACCGGCGCGCGCGGTGCATCCTTGTCGAAAGGGCCGACCTTGCCGGTGGGCACGGCGGCGATTTTGTCCACGACCGCCATACCGCGAATCACGCGGCCGAACACCGCATAGCCCCAGCGGTCCGGACGCGGATCGAGCTTTTTGTTGTCCACCAGATTGATGTAGAACGCTGCCGTGGCGGTATGCGGAGCGCTGTCGCGCGCCATGGCGATGGTGCCGCGCAAGTTGGAGAGGCCGTTACCGGATTCGTTGGGTATGGGCGCGGCGGCTTTCTTTTCTTGGTAGGCGGCGGTGTAGTCGCCACCCTGGATCACGAAACCGGGTACCACGCGGTAAAAGCTGGTGCCGTTGTAGAAGCCGGTTTGCACGTACTGCAGGAAATTCAGCACGGTGAGCGGTGCGCGCTCGCGGTCCAATTTCACGACGAACGTTCCCAGGCTGGTTTCGATGGCCACATCGGGATACGGATCCGGTGGTGCGGCGGGCCGCACCGGAACCTGACTGCAGGCGCCAAGCAACAGAAG
Source organism: Gammaproteobacteria bacterium (assembly GCA_018971365.1). Lineage (GTDB taxonomy): Bacteria > Pseudomonadota > Gammaproteobacteria > Natronospirales > REEB76 > REEB76. The sequence goes on from JAGXAZ010000168.1 coordinate 787, forward strand.
CACAAATACGGTGAGCAGGCGCTTTGTCATGAGCGTTCTCCTTGGGCGCGGGTCATCATACGGGCACGGCTGGAAATATGACAGCCGCGCGGGGTGGGGAATATCGGCCCTGATAGAATGCGCGCCATGACGCTGCGCACCCGTTTTGCACCCAGTCCGACCGGCCAGATGCATGTAGGCAACGCGCGCACCGCGCTTTTCAGTGCGCTGCTGGCAGCGCAAGCAGGTGGTGAGTTCATCCTGCGCATTGAGGACACCGATGCCGAGCGCTCGCGCGCAGAGTTCGAAACCATGTTGCTCGCTGACCTGGCCTGGCTCGGCCTGCATTGGCAGGAAGGTCCGGACGTGAGCGGGCCGCATGTGCCGTATCGCCAGTCGGAACGCAGCCGGATTTACCGCACTTTCATCGACAAACTGGCGGAGCAGGGGCGTACCTACCCGTGCTTTTGCACGCCGGCCGAGCTGGCGCTGGCGCGCAAGACGCAGCTGGCCGCCGGGCAGCCGCCGCGTTATGCGGGAACATGCGCAGGTCTCACGACTGCGGAGATTGAAACGCGGCTTGCCCGGGGACTGAAACCGGCATTGCGGTTTCGCGTGCCGGAAAACGGCGCCACCGAATTCGACGACCTGATCCGCGGCGCACAGCGCTTTTCCCATCGGGACATCGGGGATTTCGTGATACGCCGTGCCGACGGCAGCCCGGCGTTTTTTTTCAGCAACGCACTCGACGACGCGCTCATGAGCGTAAGCCATGTATTGCGCGGTGAGGATCATCTCGCGAATACGCCGCGCCAATTGCTGATCCTGGAGGCGCTGGGGCTACGTGCACCGCGCTACGGCCATCTGCCGCTGGTGCTGGGCGCGGGCAACGCGCCGCTGTCCAAGCGTGAAGGCGGCGGCAGCCTGCGAGAACTGCGCCGTGCCGGGATCCTGCCCGAAGCGCTGGTGAATTACCTGGCCCGGCTCGGGCACGTGTATGCACTCGAGAATTTTCTGTCGTGGGCCGAGTTGGCGCGGGACTTCAACGTGGCGCATGTCGGGCATGCACCGGCGCATTTCGATCATGCGCAGCTTGAACACTGGCAGCGTGAAGCCGTCAAACATGCCGACTCCGGGCGTCTGTGGAACTGGCTGGCGGAAGTGCCGGAGTTGACGGCGCTGGTGCCGGCGGAACGCCGTACGGAATTCGTCGAGACAGTTCGCGGCAATCTCCTGCGACCGGTGGAAGCCCGGGTCTGGGCGGATATTATTTTTGGCAAGCTTCCGGAGCTGTCAGGGGCGTCGCGCACCGCCATACGCTCGGCGGGTTCGGAATTTTTTGCGGCCGCGATGCGTGTACTGCCCGAGGCGCATACCGGCTTCGCGGATTTTGCCAATGCCGTGAGCGCAGCCACGGGCGTACGCGGCCGGAAACTGTTCATGCCCTTGCGCGCGGCGCTCACCGGTCTGGAGCATGGCCCGGAAATGGAGAAACTCTGGCCGTTGCTGACCGCCGCGCGGGTGGAAGCGCGCCTGCAGCATGCCGCGGCGTTGTGCAAATGAGCGATCACGCGATGCTCAAAATCCACAATTCGCTTACCGGTGAAAAACAGGTCTTTATGCCCCTGCGCGCACCGGAGGTGCGCATGTACGTCTGCGGCTTGACCGTGTATGACTATATGCACCTCGGGCATGCACGCATGCTGGTGGTGTTCGACACCGTGGCGCGCTGGTTGCGGGCCAGCGGCTACCGCCTGACCTATGTGCGCAACATCACCGATATCGACGACAAGATTATCAAGCGTGCGGCCGAGAATCATGAGTCTATGCAGCAACTGACCGAGCGCATCATCCGCTTCAGCCATGAGGACGAGGCGGCACTGGGTGTGTTGCGTCCGGACCTCGAGCCGCGTGCCACGCAATCCATCGACGCCATCGTGCGCATGGTGCAGATACTGGTGGACAAGGGTTTTGCCTATCAGGGGCCGAATGGCGACGTGTATTACGCGGTCAGCCGCTTCAAGGATTACGGCCGGCTG
>JAGXAZ010000169.1 GCA_018971365.1 Gammaproteobacteria bacterium
CCGAAGGCATCGGCGCCGATCGCGATCATGGTGGACAGGCCGATGGCGGAGTCCATCGAATAGCGTCCGCCCACCCAGTCCCAGAAGCCGAACATCTGCTCGCTGGGAATGCCGAAGGCATTCACAGCCTGCTCGTTGGTGGAAAGCGCCACGAAGTGCGGCGCCACGGCCTGCCGGCTGCGCCCCGCGGCCGCCAGCAGCCAGTCGCGCGCGGTGCGCGCATTGGTCATGGTTTCAAGCGTGGTGAAGGTTTTGGATGCGACAATGAACAGGGTTTCGTCCGGCCGCAGACCGTGCACGGCTTCGGCGAAATCCGTGCCGTCCACGTTGGACACGAAGCGGAACTGCAGCCGGCGGTCGCTGTAGTAGCGCAGCGCTTCGTGGGCCATCACCGGCCCCAAATCCGAGCCGCCGATGCCGATGTTGATGATGTTGCGGATCGGCCGGCCGCTGTAACCGCGCCAAGCCCCCGCGCGGATCGCGCCGGCACACGCCGCCATGCGCTTGAGCACCATCTGCACTTCGGGCACCACGTTCACGCCATCCACGCGGATCACGGCACCGGCCGGCGCACGCAGCGCCACGTGCAGAGCGGCGCGCTGCTCGGTGGTGTTGACTTTCTCGCCCGCAAACATCGCGTCGCGGCGCGCTTCCAGACCGCGCGCGCGCGCCAGATCAAACAGCAGTTTCAGCGTGGCCTCGTTGACGCGGTGCTTGGAGTAATCCAGCCGCCAGCCGGCGGCTTCCACTGTATAGCGTGCGGCGCGGACTTCATCCTGCGCGAACAACTCGCGCAGGTGCACCGCCTGCATCGTGCGGTAATGGCTTTCGAGCTTCTTCCACGCAACCGATTCGCGCAACACACTCACGCGGCGCGCTCCGCACGCTGGCGCACGGTGGCCAGCAGGTCTTTCCAGGACGCATCGAATTTCTGCGCGCCCTCCTTCTGCAACTCCGCCGCCAGCGCGTCCACTTCAAGTCCACGCCCGGCGAAGCGCGCGAGCACCGCGCGTGCCGCGCTGTCGTCGGCGGCAAGCGCGACCCTGGCCTTGCCGTGATCCACAAACGCCTGCAGAGTCTTGTCGGGTACCGTGTTGATGGTGAGCGGTGCCATCAGTCCCTCCACGTAGAGCACGTCGCTGGCGGCGGGATCCTTGGTGCCGGTGCTGGCCCACAACAGCCGCTGCGGCCGCGCGCCCGCGTTCAAGAGCGCCTGCAGCCGCGCCGATTCGAGCACGCGGCGATAGCTCGCATACGCGCACGCGGCCACGGCCAGTCCAATTTGGTTATGCATGGTCGGCGGAACCCTGTCGGCAACCAGTACATCCCAGCGGCTGATGAATACCGAGGCCACCGAACTCACGTCGAGCGTCAGCCCTTCCGCTTGCCGCCGCTCCAGCCCGCGCAAGTACGCGTCGGCCGCCGCCTGGTACTGTTTGGGAGAAAACAGCAGGGTGACATTGACCGGAACGCCGCGATAGGTGAGCTCCTCGATGGCGCCGGCCCCAGCGGTCGTACCGGGCACTTTTATATACAGGTTCGGCACGGCGGCGCGCCGGTGCAGCGCCAGCGCCTGCTCCACGGTACGCGCGGTGTCGTCGGCCAAAAGCGGCGAAACCTCCAGCGAAACCCAGCCGTCCACGCCCTGCGTGCGCTGGTGGATCGGCGCAAACAGCTGCGCCGCGCGCCGCAGGTCATCGAGCGCTAGGTCAAAAAACACCTGTTCGGGATCCTTGCCGCCCTGGTTGCGCAAGGCGCGGTCATACGCGCTGCTCTTGCTGATGGCATGGTCGAATATGGTGGGATTGGACGTGAGGCCGGAGACATGCCTGGTGTCGCGGTAGGCCTGCAGCGTGCCGTTATCCAGCAGCTCGCGGGTGATGTTGTCGAGCCACAGGCTCTGGCCGAGCCGCTGTACCGCCAAAGTTGAATCGGTGTTCATGATTGTCTGCCTGGTGTGTTATGGACAATGCGGTGCACCAGTGGCGCGCACGCGATGGCCGCCGGGCCTGCCGGTCGCAGCAGGGTCGGTAGGTGGGGCAAATATCACTCCTGTGACGGGACTGGCACGATCCACGCGCATGCCCACAGGAGGCGGGAATCCACGTATATCGCGACACGATACATTGTACTCGCTGTGGATTTGAGCGGCAAACGTGCACTGTGCGGCGGTGTTTGCTCCGCGGTCCTCACAGCCCGTATGATGCAAACCCGCATGCAGACGCTCGCCGGGAAGATTGGCCCGGCCATGGCACTTGCGGAACCCGCACTCCCCGAAATCTCCCCGATGCTCGTGTCGCCGACGATAAAATATTGCGAAGCCTGCGGCCACCCGACCGAGGAAAAGATTCCCGCTGGCGATCACCTGCCGCGCCGGGTGTGCGGGCATTGCGGCCGAATCCATTATCAGAATCCGCGCATGGTGGTGGGCTGCGTGGCGGAATGGCGGGGCAAGGTACTGTTGTGCAGGCGCGCCATCGAGCCACGCGCGGGCCGGTGGACGCTGCCGGCGGGTTTCCTGGAAAACAATGAGACTGTCGAAGAGGGTGCGCTGCGCGAAACCCGCGAGGAAGCCCTGGCGACCGTGAAGGATCCAGTGCCGTTCGCGCTGGTCAACGTGCCGCACGTGCACCAGGTGCACTTGTTCTTCCGGGCGTTACTCGAGCATGGCAGCCATGGCGTAGGGGCAGAAACGCTGGAGACCGGACTGTTTGATGCGCCCGGCATTCCCTGGGCTGAAATCGCATTCCCGAGCGTGCGCTACGCACTCGAGTGCTAT
>JAGXAZ010000043.1 GCA_018971365.1 Gammaproteobacteria bacterium
TTTCGCTGCGGCCGTGAACGGCCGGCCCCCGCACTTGAGAGTGACCGGCTCAAGCTCAGGTTTGGCTTGAAAAAAGGCGCTTAAACCTATATATTTCGCGGCTGCCGGGTGCGGGGTGGAGCAGTCTGGCAGCTCGTCGGGCTCATAACCCGAAGGTCGCAGGTTCAAATCCTGCCCCCGCTACCAAGAATTTGGAGACAGGGCCCCGCACAGGGGCTTTTTAATGCCCGCTGGCGGCCGCCGGCGCGACACAGGGCCCTGGTGGATTCCGGGGCGACGTTTTGAGGCCCCGCCGTTCCGCGGGGTTCGTGGAATGGGCCTTGGGCCCATTTTTTGTTTGTGAAGCTCTGCGCTAGGCAGAGTTTCTGCGGCGCACGGAGGTACCGCCCGCGAATCCGGCACGTTTGTGCTTGATTCAGCGTCGGAGAGTCCGGACATGCGTCGGATTCGCCAAGTCTGCAGAACCCGGGACGGGCTTTTGCAGAGGAAGTGAAGTGTTGATGGACCGCCATGCGCGAGACGCTGCTGAGGATTATCGAGCCGGCCGTAAATGGCCTGGGCTACGAGCTGGTGGACCTGGAGTTCCAGGGCAAGCTGCTGCGGCTTTACATAGACCAGCCGCAGGGCGTGACGCTGGATGACTGCGAGCAGGTCAGCCGCCAGATCAGCGCGGTGCTGGACGTGGCGGACCCGATTCCCGGGGCCTATACCCTGGAAGTGTCCTCGCCGGGCCTGGACCGGCCGCTGCGCAAACCGGCGGACTTCAGCGCGCAGGCCGGCAAGCGCGCGCGCATCGAGCTGACGCTGCCGCTCAACGGCCGCCGGCGTTTCGCGGGAACGCTGCGTGGGGTGGAACACGACGAGGTGTTGATCGAGGTAGATGGTGCCATGTTCCGTTTGCCATGCACGCAAATCGCCAAGGCGCGGCTGGCGCCGGAGTTCTGAATCGCAACTGTTCTGGATGTGAGCACATGAACAAAGAGATATTGCTGGTGGTGGACGCGGTTTCCAACGAGAAAGGCGTCGCCAAGGAAATCATTTTCGAGGCGCTGGAGGCCGCGCTGGCCTCGGCCACGCGTAAGAAGCACGGCGGCGAGATCGATGCGCGCGTGGCCATCAACCGCGAAACCGGCGATTACGAGACTTTTCGCCGCTGGCTGGTGCGCGCCGACGAGGAACCGCTGGAATCGCCCGAACGCGAGCTGCGGCTCATGGATGCCGTGGACATCAAGCCCGAGATCCAGGTGGGTGAATACATCGAGGAGCCGATGGAGTCGGTGGTGTTCGGCCGCATCGCGGCGCAGACCGCCAAGCAGGTCATCGTGCAGAAGGTGCGCGAGGCCGAGCGCGCGCAGGTGGTCGAAGCCTACAAGGACCGCGTGGGCGAACTGGTCACCGGCGTGGTCAAGCGCGTGGAGCGCGGCAATGTTTACATCGATCTCGGCAACAACGCCGAGGCCTTTATTGCGCGCGAGGAAATGATCCCGCGCGAAGCGGTGCGCACCAACGACCGCATCCGCGGCTATCTGCGCGAAGTGCGCCCCGAGCCGCGCGGCCCGCAGTTGTTCGTGACGCGCACCTCGCCACAATTCCTGATCGAACTGTTCAAGCTCGAAGTGCCGGAAGTCGGCCAGGGGCTGATCGAGATCAAGGGTGCGGCGCGCGACCCGGGCGTGCGCGCCAAGGTGGCGGTCAAGAGCAACGATTCACGCATCGATCCGGTGGGCGCCTGCGTGGGCATGCGCGGCTCGCGCGTGCAGGCGGTATCCAATGAATTGTCCGGCGAGCGCGTGGACATCGTGCCCTGGGACGACAATCCCGCGCAATTCGTCATCAACGCCATGTCGCCGGCGGAGGTCCAAGCCATTGTCATGGACGAGGAATCCCACAGCATGGACATTGCCGTGAAGGAGGACAACCTCGCCAAGGCCATCGGGCGCGGCGGCCAGAACGTGCGCCTCGCCACCCAATTGAGCGGCTGGGAGCTGAACGTCATGACCCAGGAACAGGCCACGCAGAAGAGCGAGGCCGAGGTGCAGACCCTGCAGAAACTGTTTATGGAGCAACTGGACGTGGACGAGGACGTGGCCGCGATCCTGGTGCAGGAAGGCTTCTCGAGCATCGAGGAGATCGCCTATGTGCCGGCCTCCGAGCTGCAGTCGGTGGAGGAGTTTGACGAGGCCATGGTGGAAGAACTCCGCGGCCGCGCGCGCGACGTGCTGCTCACCCAGGCGATTGCCAGCGAAGAGCAGTTGGGCGAAGCCGAGCCGGCGGAGGATTTGCTGAACCTCGCCGGCATGGATCGTGCCCTGGCCTTCCGCCTGGCGGGCCGCGGTATCGTCACCCAGGAGGATCTGGCCGATCAGGCCGTGGACGACATCAAGGACGTCGAGGGTCTGGACGAAACCAAAGCCGCGGAACTTATTCTCGCGGCGCGCGCCCCCTGGTTTGCCGCCGAAGAGGCGCAATCGAAGTAATCCAGCGAGGAACACGCCATGGCGGAAGTCACAGTCAGACAGTTTGCGGAAGTGGTGGGCACGCCGGTGGAGCGCCTGCTGACGCAACTCGCGGAGGCCGGCATTCCGATTGTTGATCCTGACATCTCCATCAGTGACGACCAGAAACTGCAACTGCTCACGCATCTGCGCCACAGTCACGGCGAGGGTGCAGGTGGTGAGCCGCGCAAGATTACCCTCAAGCGCCGCAGCGTATCCGAGATCAGGCTGAGCGGGGCGCAGGGCCGCGCCAAGACCGTGAGCGTGGAGGTGCGCAAGAAGCGTACCTACGTGAAGCGCAGTGCCGTAATCGAGGAAGAGACCAAGCGCCGGGCGGAAGAGGAAGCCGTACAGCAAGCCGAGCTGGAACACCGGCGGGCGGAGGAGGCGCGCCTGTCGGCGTTCCGTGCGCAAAAACTTGCGGCCGAGGAAGAGGAGCGCCGCAAGAAGGAGGCTGAGGAAACGCAGCGCAAGCAGGAAGAAGATGCCGCCGCGCGTGCCGAGGCCGAGCGCCGCAAGGCCGAAGCCGAAGCGCGGCGCGAAGCCGAAGAGGAAGACCGGCGCATGCGCGCCGCCGTACCGCACAGCAAACCGGCTGCGGTGGATGACAAGCACACCAAGTACGGGCGCGCCGAACTGCACGTCGGTCACGAGCTGTCCACGCGGCGCAAGAAACGGCCTGCCAAGGCCAGGACTGCGGTGAGCGTGCAGGTCGAGGCCAAGCATGGTTTTGAAAAGCCGGTGGCGCCGCAAGTGCGCGAGGTGCCGATTCCAGAGACCATCAGCGTGGGCGAACTCGCGCAGCGCATGGCGGTCAAGGCCACCGAAGTCATCAAGGTGATGATGAAGCTGGGCTCCATGGCCACCATCAACCAGGTGATTGATCAGGAAACCGCGGCCATCGTCGTGGACGAGATGGGCCACACGGCAAAGCTGCTCAAGGAAAGCGATCTGGAAGAACAGGTCGTGCAGGTGACGCAGGAAGGTGACGAACTCACCCGTCCGCCGGTGGTCACCATCGTCGGCCATGTGGATCACGGCAAGACCTCGCTGCTGGATCATATCCGCAGCACGCGCGTTGCGGCGCGCGAAGCCGGCGGCATCACTCAGCACATCGGCGCCTACCGCGTGGAAACCAAGAAGGGCGTGATTACCTTCCTGGACACGCCCGGTCACGCGGCGTTCACGGCCATGCGTGCACGCGGCGCCAACGTGGCGGACATTGTGGTGCTGGTGGTGGCGGCGGATGACGGCGTCATGCCGCAGACGGTCGAGGCCATCCAGCACGCGCGCGCTGCCAAGGCACCCATCGTGGTGGCGATCACCAAGATCGACAAACCCGAGGCGGATCTGGAACGTGTGCGCAGCGATCTTGCGAAGCACGAGATCATCTCCGAGGAATGGGGCGGCGAGAATATTTTCGTGAGCGTGTCCTCGAAAACCGGCGAGGGCGTGGACAAGCTTCTGGATTCGATTCTGGTGCAGGCCGAAGTATTGGAACTCAAGGCCATGGCGACCGGGCCGGCATCCGGTTTCGTGCTGGAGTCGAGCCTCGAGAAGGGCCGCGGTCCGGTGGCCACGGTGCTGGTACAGCGCGGGCTGTTGAAGCCCGGTGACATCTTGCTCACCGGCCAGGAATTCGGCCGGGTGCGCGCCATGTTCGACGAGGACGGCAAACAGTTACACGCGGCGGGGCCGGCCATCCCGGCGCTGGTGCTGGGCTTGTCGGGCACACCCAACGCCGGCGACGCCGCGGTGGTGGTGGCGGATGAACGCAAGGCGCGCGAGGTAGCGCTTTACCGTCAGAGCAAGTTGCGTGATGTAAAACTTGTGCGCCAGACCACCAAACTCGACGATGCATTCCAGCAGATGCAGGCAAGCGAGCAGAAGGCCCTCAACCTGCTGATCAAATCCGACGTCCAGGGCAGTGCCGAGGCGCTGCGCGATGCGCTGGACGCCTTGTCTACCGATGAAGTAAAGGTCAAGGTCATCGGCAGCAGCGTGGGCGGCATTACGGAATCCGATGTAAACCTGGCGTTGGCATCCAAGGCTGTAATAATTGGATTTAACGCGCGCGCGGATGCCGGGGCGCGCCGGCTGATCAGCGAGTCCGGACTGGATGTGCGCTACTACAGCATCATCTATCAGGCCATCGACGACGTCCGGCAGGCGATGAGCGGCATGCTCAAACCCGAGCTGCGTGAGCAGATTGTCGGGCTTGCGGAAGTGCGCGAGGTGTTCCGTTCCTCGAAGCTGGGCGCGATTGCCGGCTGCCTGGTGGTGGACGGCTTCGTCAAGCGCAATAATCCGATCCGCGTGCTGCGCGACAACGTGGTGATCTTCGAGGGACAGCTGGAGTCCCTGCGGCGCTTCAAGGACGATGTCAGCGAGGTGCGCGCGGGCACCGAATGCGGCATCGGGGTCAAGGACTACAACGACGTGAAGCCCGGCGACCAGATCGAGTGCTACGAACGCGTCGAAGTGGCGCGCACCGTATAGGAATCATCCGGGCTGCAGCACATGCCGCACGCGTATCCACGCAAACTGCGTATCGGCGAGCTGCTGCAACATGAGCTCGCCGAACTGATCCGGCGCGAGGTCAAGGATCCGCGCGTGCAGCACGTGACCGTGACCGAGGTGGACGTGTCGCCGGACTTGGCGCACGCCAAGGTGCTGGTTTCGGTCCTGGGCGCCGAGGGTCCGCAGGCCGAAGTCGTGCAGGCGCTCAACCATGCCGCAGGTTTTCTGCGCCACGCACTCGGCCAGCGCGTAAGGTTGCGCGCGATTCCCGAGCTGCGTTTCAGCTACGATGAAAGTCTGGATCGTTCCGCACGCCTCGAAGCGCTGATTGCACGCGCCAATGCGCCCGCTCCCGGCGCCGGAAAATCCAAATGATGCCTATGACTTCCGTGCACCCGGAAAGCGCGGCTGCGGGACCTGTGCACAAGGCGGTGCGCCGCGAAGTGCATGGCATCCTGCTGCTGGACAAGCCGGTGCGCATAACTTCCAATCAAGCGCTGCAGGCGGTCAAGCGTATGTTCCAGGCACGTAAGGCGGGGCACACCGGAAGCCTGGACCCCCTCGCCAGCGGCCTGTTGCCGGTCTGTTTTGGCGAAGCCACCAAGCTGAGTGCGTTTCTGTTGGATGCGGACAAGGAATATCTGGTCACCTGCCGGCTGGGCGTACGCACGGCTACGGGCGATGCGGAAGGTGCGGTGACCGAGCAGCGGCCGGTTCCGGTGCTGTCGCGTGCGGACATTGAAACCGCACTCGGGAAGTTCCGCGGCGAGATTGACCAGGTTCCGCCGATGTACTCGGCGCTCAAGCACCAGGGGCAACGGCTTTACGATCTGGCACGTGACGGCATCGAAGTCGCACGCGCACCGCGCCGCGTGATTATCCATGCGCTGACACTGCAAGCGTGCGATGCGGTCTCCCTGACACTGGCGGTGCGCTGCTCCAAAGGCACCTACATACGCACCCTGGTGGAGGACATTGCCCTGACCCTGGGCAGTTGCGGCCACGCGAGCGCACTGCGCAGACTGGCACTCGGACCCTATGGCAGCACTTTTCCCATGCACACGTTTGAGGCACTGCAACAGCATCGCAGCGGGGACCTGGCACTCGACGACCTGCTGTTGCCTGCGGATTCCGCGATCGGCCACTGGCCCGAAGTCAGGTTGGGCACGGATGCCGCCTGGTATTTCACGCGCGGCCACGCGGTAGTGGCGCCGGGCGCGTCGGCGCACGGCCGGGTACGCGTCTATGCACCCGAGAGGTTCCTGGGCGTAGGTGAGGTGCTCGACGATGGACGCATCACTCCGCGGCGATTGCTGAACATCGCCTGAAGCCGGGATGGGTCGCTGATTTCATTGGCTTTTTGCTTGTTCGGACCGGGTCGGGCGGCTACAATACGCGCCTGAAATCTAAGGTGAAACTCGTTGGAGTTGAGCGTTTATGTCGTTTACCGCTGAAAAAAAGCAGGAAATCATCGCCGCCTACCGGCGCGATCCCAAAGATACCGGCTCACCCGAAGTGCAGGTGGCACTGTTGTCTGCCCGCATTGACGGCTTGGGCCCGCATTTCGACCAGCACAAGCAGGATTTTCATTCCCGCCGCGGATTGCTCAAGATGCTGAACCAGCGTCGCAAGCTGCTGGATTACCTCAAGCACAGCGACCAGACGCGCTACGCGACACTGATCGAGCGTCTTGGCCTACGCCATTAAGTTTCCGTTTTCCCGATTCCTGTTGTTGCCCGTAACAACGCAGCTTACGAAGGGTTCAACGTGACTATCATCAAGAAGAGTTTTCAGTACGGCGCCCACACCGTGACGCTGGAGACGGGCGAGATCGCCCGCCAGGCTGACGGTGCGGTACTCGTGACCATGGCGGATACCGTGGTACTCGTGACCGCGGTGGCATCAAAATCCGCCGCCGAAGGGCGGGACTTCTTCCCGCTCACGGTCAATTACCAGGAGAGGACCTACTCGGCCGGCAAAATCCCCGGCGGTTTCTTCAAACGGGAAGGCCGACCCAGTGAAAAAGAAACCCTCACCTCCCGTCTCATCGATCGCCCCCTCCGTCCATTGTTTCCCAAGAGTTTCTACAACGAAGTCCAGGTCGTTGCCACGGTGATTTCCGTGAATCCGGACGTGGACCCGGATGTGCCGGCGCTGCTGGGAGCGTCCGCCGCGCTGGCAATTTCGGGCCTGCCGTTCATGGGACCCATCGGGGCGGCGCGCGTCGGCTACGAGAACGGCCAATACCTGTTGAACCCCACTAAAACCCAGTTGCTCACGTCGGATCTGGATTTGGTGGTCGCCGGTACCGACAAGGCCGTGCTCATGGTGGAATCCGAAGCCGCATGCCTGCCTGAAGACGTGATGCTGGGCGCGGTGATGTTTGGCCACGAACAGTTGCAGGCATCCATCAAGGTCATCCGCGAACTCGCCAAGGAAGCCGCCAAACCCGCCTGGGACTGGAAACCGGCCGAGAAGGACAAAGGTCTGGCCGAAGCGCTGGCCGCCGAAGCCGAAAAGCCTCTGCGCGCGGCCTACCAGATCCCTGAAAAGCAGGCGCGCTACACGCGTATCGAGGAAATTCGCGAGGCTGCGCTGGCGAAATTTGCCGCCGGTGATACCCCGCAGTGGCCGCAAAACCTGGTGGCCAATGCGTTCATGGATCTGGAAAAGAAAATCGTGCGCGGCCGTATTCTCGAAGGCCAGCCGCGCATAGACGGGCGCGATACCAAGACCGTGCGCCCCATCACGGTAAAAGTGGGCGTGCTGCCGCGCACCCACGGCTCCGCGTTGTTCACCCGCGGCGAAACCCAGGCGCTGGTGGTGACCACGCTCGGCACCGGCCGCGACGCGCAGATCATTGACGCCATCGAGGGTGAGCGCAAGGAACCGTTCATGCTGCACTACAACTTCCCGCCGTATTCGGTGGGTGAAGTCGGGATGATGGGCTCGCCCAAACGCCGCGAGATCGGCCATGGCCGCCTCGCGAAGCGCGGCATCCAGGCGGTGATGCCGGACATGGCGGTTTATCCGTACGTGATCCGCGTGGTTTCGGAAATCACCGAGTCCAACGGATCGAGTTCCATGGCGAGCGTTTGCGGCACCAGCCTGTCGCTCATGGACGCGGGCGTGCCGCTCAAGGCGCCGGTGGCGGGCGTGGCCATGGGCCTCATCAAAGAAGGCGCAAAGTTTGCCGTGCTCACCGACATCCTCGGCGACGAGGATCATCTGGGCGACATGGACTTCAAGGTCGCCGGTACCGGCGAGGGCGTGACCGCGCTGCAGATGGACATCAAGATTGACGGCATCACCAAGGAAATCATGCAGCAGGCCTTGGCTCAGGCACACGACGGCCGGCTGCACATACTCGGAAAGATGAATGCCGTAATTGCGCAGCCGCGCGCCGAACTGTCCGAATTCGCACCTCGCATCATTACCATCAAGATCCACCCGGACAAGATCCGCGACGTGATCGGCAAGGGCGGCGCGGTGATCCGCGCACTCACCGAGGAAACCGGCACCACCATCGACATCGAGGACGACGGCACCGTGAAGATCGCCTCGGTGGACAAAGCCGCCGGGGAAAGAGCCAGGCATCGCATCGAGGAAATCACCGCCGATGTCGAGGTCGGTCACGTGTATCGCGGCAAGGTGGTCAAGCTCATGGACTTCGGCGCGTTCGTCACCATCCTGCCGGGGCGCGACGGCCTCGTGCACATCTCGCAGATTTCGGAGGAGCGCGTCGAGCGCGTAAGCGACAAGCTGCACGAGGGCGACGTAATCAACGTGAAAGTGCTGGAAGTGGACAAGCAGGGCCGCATCCGCCTCAGCATGAAGGCCGTGGACGCCGCCTGATTAAGGATTTTGATTGGAAATTAAAAGAGGGCCGCAAGGCCCTCTTGTTTTTCAGTGGCACTGTCTACGAGTGTCCGGGATCGCCCTTCTGGCTGCAGTCGGTCACGTTTGCCAGATACTGCGGCGGCCTATATATATGCGTGGCCTGTTCGAAGGCATAGGCGATGCCAATCAGCTTGGGTTCGCTCCATTTGCCGGAAAAGAAGCTCATGCCCACGGGCAGGCAATGGACGAACCCGGCGGGTACGGTGATGTCGGGATAGCCGGCCACGGCGGCGGGTGAGGAACTGCCGCCGGTCACGTGGTCGCCATTCACCAGATCGGTGGTCCAGGCGGGGCCGGTAGTGGGCGCGAGCAGCGCATCCAACTGATATTTCTTCATGGCGGCATCAATGCCTTCTGGGCCGGACAGGCGCTTGTCCTTGGCAAGCGCATCGCGGTAGGCCTTGGCAGTCAACGGACCTTTGGCTTCCGCAGCGATGAACTCGTCCTGACCGAACCAGGGCATTTCCTGCGCGGCGTACGCCTTGTCGAATGCAATCAGTTCGGCGAGATTATGCACGGCCAAGCCTTTGCGCGTGGCAAGGTAGGCATTGAGATCGTGCTTGAAATCGTAGAGCAGCACGGTCTGTTCGGCCTTGCCGTAATCGTCGAGATGCGGAATGACAACGGGGTCTATCACGATGGCGCCGCGGGCTTTCAGCACGGCGATGCTGTCATCCAGAATGCGGTCGACGTTGGGATCGTAACCGGCCAGCGCACGCACCACACCGATGCGCTTGCCTTTGAGTGCGCCTGCTGTCAAAAACCGGCTGTAGCCTGTGCCGTGCCGATTGGCATTCTTGGTATAGGGATCCCGCGGATCGCTGCCGGAAATGACGGTCAGCACCGCGGCGGCATCGGCCACGCTGCGCGCGATGGGCCCGGCGGTGTCCTGGTTGTGGCTGATGGGAATGATGCCGGCCCGGCTCACCAGCCCGAGACTCGGCTTGATGCCGACCACGCCGTTGACGGCGGAGGGGCAGACGATGGAGCCGTCGGTTTCGGTACCGATGGCGACGGTGGTGAAGCCGGCCGCTACCGCGGCCGCCGATCCCGAACTGGATCCGCAGGCGTTGCGGTCAAGGATATAGGGATTGTGGGTCAGGCCGCCTTCGCCGCTCCAGCCGCTGGTCGAGTGCTCGGAGCGGAAATTGGCCCATTCGCTGAGATTGGTCTTGCCGAGAATCACCGCACCCGCCTTGCGCAGTTTGGCGACCAGCGTGGCATCCCGCGCTGCGGGTGCGCCCATCAGCGCGAGCGAACCCGCGGTGGTCAGCATGCGATCGCCGGTGTCGATGTTGTCTTTCAGCAGGATGGGTATGCCATAGAGCGGCTGGCTGCGCGCCAAATTCCTGGGCTCCGCGTCCAGTTGGCGTGCGATCTCGAGCGCGTCGGGGTTGACCTCGATGACCGAATTCACGTGCGGGCCGGCCTGATCGAGCTTGGCGATGCGATCCAGAAAATACTGGGTCAGCTCCTGCACATTGATAGAGCCGTCAAACAGCCGCTGATGCAATTCGGCGATGGAGGCCTGATCGAGTGGTACCGCAGGCACAGGAGCCGGCGAAGGGGAGGCGGCCCGCAACCCCGGCGCAGTCGCGGATAGGGCGAGGAACAGCATCAGTGAAAGCGTGCGCGTGATATGCAATCGCATAAATCCTCCTATGGTGCTCATGCGCCGGGCAAAGTCTGGAGTAAATGCCGGCTGATGCGTTCCGCCAGCCACATGTTGGGACGCAGCAGCGAGCCATTCACGAAACCCACGTGGCCGCCCTTGTGGCTGAGTTCGAGCGTCACTGCCGGCGAAAGTTCCGGTTCACTGGGCACTGCAGCGGGCGTCATCAGGGGATCGTCGCTGGAATGCAAGACCAGAGTAGGTACCTTGATGTGCTTGAGATACTGCCGGCTGCTGCAGTTGGCGTAGTAATCATCCGCATCGCGGTATCCATGCAGCGGTGCGGTCAGGGCGTTGTCAAAAGCCCTGAAACTGCGCAGCGCGCGTACGCTGGGCAATGGAAAGGGCGCCGGCACGCGCCGGAATTTGCGCGCGGACGAGCGCCTCATCCTGCCGAGAAGGCTCCATTTATATATTTGCGAGACGCCATGTTCAACGGTATTTGAAGCCACAGTGAGATCGAATGGTACGGATACCACAACCGCGGTAAGCAGGCGCCCGCTGTTGGGACTTTCACCCAGCCATTTGAGCAGCACACTGCCGCCCAGCGAATAGCCTACTGCGGCGAGCGGCGTGGCGGATTCGCGCTGTTTGAGCAGGCGGGTGAAATATTCCAGATCCTGGGTGAAACCGGAGTGGTAACCGATGGGAAGCCGGTTGGGTTCGCCGCTGCAGCCGCGAAAGTTGAGCAGCGCGCCGCGCCAACCGAGCCGCCGGATGCGACGCATGATGCGCGCGGCGTAATGCGACTTGATTGATCCTTCCAGCCCGTGCAGCACGATGACGATGGGGCCATGCCCGCCCAAGGTCCAGTCCACGTCAATGAAATCCCCGTCCGGAAGCTCCAGGCGTTCACGCCGCAGCGGCGGCCGTACGCCGGGATACACGATATTGGGGAGAATGGTTTGCAGGTGACGGTTACGCAGCAACCGACTCGGCTTGAATGCGCTGGTAACGATGATGCCGTGGTTGTTGTGTTTGGCGATCCCGGGCTCTGCGCCGGGGCCAATTGCATAATTATTATCCATGTATATCAATGAGTTATAAAAATATATTCAGGTAACTTCTTGTGCGATCCCTGTCAATATACCGCGCAACCGCTCGGGCTGCCAATTTTTGGTCGCCCAGGACAAAAGCTCAGGCGGCGAGGCGCCACGCAACGGCGGCGGCGGGCATTGGCGCAGAAATTCCAATGCTCGGAAAAGATTCAAGCTGGGTCGTTCATTATCAAGCGGCCGGGCCCCGGTTTGTTTGCTCAGTTTCTCGCCCGCCGCGGTCACCGCCACGGGCAGGTGCATATAAGAAGGTGTCGGCAAGCCCAGCCGGCGCTGCAGCCACATCTGCCGCGGCGTGGACAACAACAGGTCCACGCCGCGCACCACGCGGGAGACCCCCTGGAACGCATCGTCCAGCACCACCGCCAATTGATAGGCAAAGCAGCCATCGGCACGCCGGATCACGAAATCACCGATCTCACGCGCCAAATCCTGGCGTACTGGTCCCTGCAGGCAATCTTCGAAGTACAGGGTTTCATCACCGGGGACGCGGATACGCAGAGCGCGTGCGGATTTGCCGGGCGGAGGTCCCTGGCGGCAGGTGCCTGGGTAGACCGGGCCCTCCAGGCCGCGCAAGCCGCTGTCGGCGATTTCCCGCCGGCTGCATGCACAGGTATAAGCCCAGCCCTCGGCGCTGAGGTTTGAAACCGCAGACTCATACGCCGCCAGCCGCGTGTGTTGATGCAACACCGGCCCGTCCCAGTGTAGCCCGTGGATATCCAGGCTGCGGAGGATGACGTCGGCTGCACCGATCTGCTCCCGCGGCGGATCCAGGTCTTCGATGCGCAGTAGCCACCGACCGCCGTGGGCGCGCGCATCGAGATAACCGCCGAGCGCGGCCACCAGCGAGCCGAAATGCAGCGGCCCGGTGGGCGAGGGCGCAAATCGACCCGTATAGGGAGGCGAAGAAGCGGGAACGGGAGAAATAGGAGCGTCTTCCAGATGCCGGGACTTGTGGGCTGCTTCCGGATGTGGCGAGCCTCGGAGACCGGACCCGGCGCTTGACCCGCGCGCCTGTGATCAGCCCGTCATCTGCTTTTCGCGGATTTCGTCCAGAGTCTTGCAGTCTATGCACTGGGTGGCGGTGGGACGCGCTTCCAGCCTGCGGATGCCGATTTCCACTCCGCAGGAATCGCAGTAGCCATACTCGCCGGCTTCCACCGAGGCCAGGGCTTCGTCGATCTTCTTGATGAGCTTGCGCTCGCGGTCGCGAGTGCGCAGCTCCAGGCTGAACTCGGATTCCTGAGTGGCGCGGTCATTGGGGTCCGGGAAGTTGGCCGCCTCGTTCTGCATGTGGTGCACGGTGCGGTCCACTTCCTCCATCAACTCGCGTTTCCATCCCAGCAAGATGTTGCGAAAATGCATCCGCTGGTTTTCATTCATGTAGGGCTCGCCCTTCTTCAGCGGATAGGGCGTGAATCCCATGAAACCGTCGGCCGCGGACTTGCGGCGATGCGGGCGGGCAACGGGTTTGGCGGTGGCTTTCTTGAGGCTGGCTTTGGGTACGGCTTTGCCGGCTGGCTTTCTTGCAGCTTTGGATGAAACCGCGGCTTTGGTCCTGGCCGGCATGCAAAACTCCTGTTGACCCGAAGATAAAGCGGCGCAGTTTATACCGGATTGCGCGGTGCGAGGCAAGTTGCATCCGCCAAAAACTGACGGGCGGCAATCCCACGGTGGTCCGCTTCAGGCGCTTCGTCCCCGGGTTTCCGTCCACATGAGCGTGGCGCCGGCGACTGCCGCCGGCATGATGATGAAATTCACCACCGGCACCATGGTGCAAAGCGCCGTGGCCACGCCGAATCCGAACAGGCGCGCGTGTTTTTGCCTGAACAGGCGGCGTTGTTCGACAAACGTTACGCCCCGGTTGCTGAGCGGAAAATCCGAATACACAATGGCCAGGGTCCAGGCGGTAAACACGAACCACAGCACGGGCGTGAGCACGCCGAACAGCGGCACGAAGAGCAACACCAGGCCCAGAATCGCGATCAGGAACATGCGCCACACGAGGTACAGGAGACGCTGCAACTGGCTGCGCAGCCCGACAACGATATCCATGGCAAGGCTGCGGCCGGTGTCGGGACGCCGGCCGGTGATCCTGGCCTCGATCTGCATGGCAAGGAAAATATCCAGGGGTGCGGCAATAATGTTGGCGAGCAAGGCAAAAGCATAGAACAGCACCAGCACCGCGGCCAGCGCAAACACCACCCACAACACTGCGGTCAGCCACGCCAGCCAATGCGGCAGGCCCGATATCCAGTGGTGCAACCAGGCGCCGAAGTAGTGCACACCGAGGGCAATGGCGACGGCGAACAGCACCAGGTTGATGAGCAACGGCAGGATTACGTAGCGCCGCACGCTGGGGCGGGTCAGCCAAG
>JAGXAZ010000044.1 GCA_018971365.1 Gammaproteobacteria bacterium
ATTATTTTCACGATGCCGACGCGGATGACCCGGGTCTTGATGAATGTGATTTCTCATAGACAGACAGGTCTTCGTTTAAGCCCACGAGCCGAAACACCTGCCCGCCGGGGGCCTGAAAGTAAAGGTGCGGATCGGGCACATCAAGTTTTTTGACGCCAAAGGCCAAAATTTTCTGTTTCATTTCCTCGGTGTTGTCGGTCTTGAGTTCCAGCCAGATCGCGTTCAAGAAATCGTTCTCATCCAGAGCCGTGCTCTGCCAGACAAAGATGAAGTGCGTGTCACCCAATTTATAGCGGTCCACTTCGTCGGTTGTTACGCTGGCTATACCGCCCAGGACGTCGCAATAAAATTTGCGAATCCTGTCCTGTTTCGAGCGCGCGGCGCGAACCGCCGTATGATTTCCGAGAATAACCATTGCCATGACCACACCTTTTGTCTTGTGTTTGTGCTCTTACGGGTTGTTTGCCGGCATGCCGTTACGTCGGTGAACCCTTGCCGGTGGTCAGCAATTTGTAAAGGCTGTCCTTTATGTGCTGATCCCAGCCTTTCACGCAGACGCCGTAACACTCGACCTGCGGCACGAGGCCCGCGTGCGTGAAATCAATGCGCGTGCCGCCGGGGGATGCGGCAAGCTTCCAGATCGCCTCGGTACCGGTCCACTCGGTTTTGTCCTTGAGCCAGGGCAAAAAGCAATCGGTGACGTGCCAGACTGCTTTCTGGTCCGGGATAATTTCCGTTATGCGGAACGTGACAAACGTCTCGCCGAAGCGAACCGTAAAAACGTCATCAAGCGCCTCGGCGCGGCCCTCGAAGACCTTGGCCCACCAGTCGGCCACATGACCGATGGCGGCGAAGGCTTCCGTGATGGGCACGGGTACAGTGATACTGCAAGTGTACGGTTGTGCGTGCACGATGATCCCCTGTTGCTGCTTAAGTTCAGGATGCGCGGCTGGAGGCTGTAGCGGCGTAAGCTGCCAGCAGCTTGCCCCAGCCTTGGGTCACGGCGTCGTGCATCGCCTGTCCGCGCGCCCCGTGGCGCTCGAAGTTGCGGTGTTCGAACTCCACGCGCGTGCGCGCGGGGGTTTCCGCCACGAAGCGGACTTCGTATTCGCTCCCGTGCGCGGGATCGGGATCGAATCCCCAGTCGTGCTGTATCTGCCAGGACACCACCAGGCGCGCGGGCGGCTCCCACACCAGCACCCGGCCCCAGTCGCATTCCGCGCCGTGTATGCCGCGCTCGTAGACGCGGCCGCCTTGGCGCGGTTCCATTACTGCCTCCTTCAAGGGTTCCTTACCGATGTGGTGATCCCGGAACCACCAAGTGTCGAGACCGCGGGTGAACACCTCGAAGGCGTGTTCACGCGGGGCTTCCACGATGACGTTGTGGCGCACGGGCGGGATGGCCTTTGTTTCGGTCATGGGCTGGTTCATCTGGATTTTTCCTTGAAGGATTTTTCGGCGGCTTTTTTGAAGGCTTGCAGGGATTGCTGCCAAAACCGGTCGAGGTAGTCTCGCAACGCAGCCACGCCCGCGGGATTCAGCTGGTACAGATTGCGGTTCGCGGCACGTTCATTGGTTACCAAGCCCGCGTCCTTCAGCACCTTCAGGTGCTGAGATACAGCCGGGCGGGTGACCGGCAGGCCGTCGGCGATGTCCACCACCGCCAGAGGGCCGCGGGCCAGGCGCTCGAAGATCGCCATGCGCGTAGGGTCGCCCAACACCTGCAGCTTGAATTGTAGGTTAGTGTTCACTAACGGTTAGTATAGACTAACGTTCAAGCCTGTCAAGCAAATGTCGCCGACAAAAAAAGCCGCTCAAGGAGCGGCCATGTATATCGCCGACAGATTATGGTTTATTTGTGGATCAGATGCGCGCCGCCGCTCTGGCTGATCATGTACTCCAGCGCCTTGATGACCTGGGCGTCAGTGAGCGAAGGATTACCGCCTTTGGCGGGCATTTGCAAAAAACCATGCAGGGCGTGCTGCTCCAGCACTGTCAGGCCCTTGGCGAGATGCGGCGCCCAGTCCGCCTTGTTGCCGATCTTCGGTGCACCGAGCGCGCCGGTCGCGTGGCAGGCGGAGCAGGTGCCTTCCCAGATCTGCTTGCCGCTTTGAGCCCCGGCAGGCGCCGCGCCGGCGGTGGGAGCCGGGGCAGTGGAGGCTGTTTGGGTGTCGGCACTGCCGGCGATCCGCACGTCGCCAATGGGCGCGAGCCGCTGGTCAATCAGCTTCTCCTGCACCGCACCACCCAGGTCATAGGATCCCGGCGAATGATCGGCAACGGACATGGCGATCCAGAACACGACGATGGCCATCAAGGCCAAAACCCCGAACACCAGCAGGAAAGAATCGTA
Organism: Gammaproteobacteria bacterium; assembly: GCA_018971365.1. GTDB lineage: Bacteria > Pseudomonadota > Gammaproteobacteria > Natronospirales > REEB76 > REEB76. The sequence goes on from JAGXAZ010000044.1 coordinate 2,354, forward strand.
AAAATGCTGGTCGTGACGTTTGGTGTGCTCGTGAAGCTGCTGATGATCTTGATGATCCACCGCGGGTCCCCTGCTGGTGAAGATTGACCTGTCCGGTTGATTTATGGCCGGATTTGCAAGGCGCGGATTATATAACCGCAGGCCGGGCCGGAGGAAATTGCAGGGCGGCATTGGACGCTCCTGCCGCTTGGCGGTATCCTTTCTGCCCGTTTTTTTTGCGCCCGTAGCTCAGCGGGGTGAGCCGGGGCTTTCAGACGAAACGTAGTTTCGTCCCGGCGAACGCCCAGCCATGGATGGCTGGGCTGGCGGGACTACCATGGATGGGTGATACCACTGATAGTTTGAAATGATTACGCGCCCGTAGCTCAGCTGGATAGAGTGCTGGCCTCCGAAGCCAGAGGTCGTGGGTTCGAATCCCGCCGGGCGCGCCAAACTCCCCCGCTCCACGCTCACCGAGTCGTCCATGACGGGCTTACCGGCCCAGCCATCCATGGCTGGGCGCGCGAGCGGAGTGAATACCTGATGGGTGTTCACTGAAATACACCGCTCTCGCCCCGCCGGGCGCGCCAGAAAAAATCCCCACCGAAGCGGGGATTTTTATCTCCACGAGGATATAACGCGCACGGTTTGAATTATCTCCCCAGTAAAAAAAACACGGCGGTGAATTGCAGCACGCTGCCGCCGAGACAAAACACATGCCAGATGGCGTGATTGAAGCGCAGTTTTTCCAGCGCATAGAACACCGCGCCGATGGTGTAGGACACCCCACCGGCCAATACCAGCACCAGTGACGGCAGCGGCAGATGTTCTATCAGCGGCACGATGGCGACGAGACCTATCCAGCCCATGATTACGTAGGTCAGGGTGGAGACCAGTTCGTAGCGATGACCTAATTTGAGTTTCGCGACGGTACCGAATAACGTCAGTCCCCAGAGCACGCCGAATAGGCTCCAGCCCCAAGGGCCGCCAAGCCCCACGATCATAAATGGCGTGTAGGTGCCGGCTATCAGCAAGTAGATTGCCAGGTGATCCAGCTGGCGCAGCCGACGCTTGAGCACACCGGGCTCGACGTAGTGATAGAGCGACGAACTCAAGTAAGTAAAAATCATCGCCGCGCCGAAAACGCTGAAGCTAGCAACCTCGCGGGCGTCACCGTACAGCGCCGCCAGAGTGATGAGCACCGGCACGGCGCCGATGGCCAGCAACAAACCCGCAAAATGAGTAAGCGTATTCAGCCATTCGTCAGAATTGAATTCGTCCAGACTGATTGCGGTTTCGTTCACGGCGATCTCGATTTGGAAAAGTGCTTGCGGCGGCACAGATAGTTTGCCTGACACCGGCAAACCGCGCCAGGTTTCCGGAGTCGCAACGTCCTTGATGGCCTTGTGGCATGCTGTTTGAGTAATTCCATCCGGGCGATCCGCATGCACAGTATTGTGGAGCAGCTGGACGAGGCACGCATCGGGCGCGTGCACCGGCGTTCCGTCTGGGCGGCGGGACTCGGCATTTTCCTCGACGGCTATGATCTTTCGATCATCGCGATCGCACTGCTGCTGTTGAAGCCGCAGTGGCAGTTGGGACCACTGCAGACCGGATTGTTGGGCGGGGCCGCGCTGGTGGGCGCGTTCGCGGGCGGCCTAATCGGTGGGCCGCTGGCCGACCGCTATGGTCGCAAGGCCATTTACCTGCTGGACATGGCGACCTTTCTGGTCGCCGCACTGGCTTCCGGTTTTGCCTGGGACGTCGCCTCGCTGGTCGCACTGCGCTTCGTGCTGGGCGTGGGCGTGGGCGCCGACTATCCACTCTCCGCCACGTATCTGGTTGAGTTTCTGCCGCGCGCACGCCGTGGCCGCATCACGGTGTGGGTGTTTGCGTTGTGGATGGGTGGTGCGGCGGTCTCCAGCGCGGTGGGGCTCGCGCTCCTGCCTTTGGGCGAGCACGCCTGGCGCTTCATGCTCGCGTCCGGTGCGATCCCGGCACTCGGCATTTTATGGCTCAGGAAAAATCTGCCGGAATCGCCGCGCTGGTATCTGCGCCGCGGCCGCGTGACCGAAGCCGTGGCGGTACTGGGGCAACTGGTGCCGTCGCTCGGTGAAACTGAACGACGCGCACTCATCGAGTCGGAGCAACGCCGCCGCCAAACGCCGCGTGCGGCGTGGCGAACCTTGTTCGCGCGCACCTATATAAGGCGCACCCTGTTCATCACCCTACCCTGGTTCCTGTTCGACATCATGGGCTACAGCTTCGGTATCTACGCGCCGCTGCTGTTACTGGGACTGGGGCTGCATACCAGGGTGCAATCGGTCGTCGGCAACACGCTGCTCGACGTCGTGGCGATCATCGGTACGGCATTGTTGGCCGAGACCATCGAGTACGTCGGCCGCTTGCGTGCGCAGGTCATCGGTTTCGTCGGTTCGGTCATCGGGCTGCTGTTGATCTGGGTGTTCGCGCTGCACGGACCGCCGCCACTCGCGGTGCTTGCGGGAGGCCTGTTGCTGTGGCAGGTCGCCGTCAGCTACGGCCCGAGCAACACCTGCTGGGTTTTTCCAGTGGAACTCTATCCGACCGAACTGCGTGCATCAGCCCACGGCTTGGCGACCGCGGTGTCGCGCCTGGGCGCGCTGGTCGCGGTGTTCCTCCTTCCGCTGCTGCAGGAGGTCCTGGGCGTGGCTTGGCTGATGCTGGTGTTCGCCGTCATCGGCGTATTGGGCGCGATACTTTCCGCGTGGCTCGGCGAGGAAACTGCACAGAAGCCACTGCCGCAGGAAGCGGTATCCATCAGCGGTGATTGGCAATCGCCAATCCGGAGTGAAGATCTCAGCTCGCCGCCCGCCACGTTAGGCCGCGCAAATAAATAAGGAACAGCAGCGCGCCGGCGCATTCGCCCGCTACGTAAGCTGGCAGGTTCCCCGGACTTATTCCGGTGAAGGTATCGGTGAAGGCGCGCGCCAGCGCGACGGCGGGATTGGCGAAGGACGTGGAGGACGTGAACCAGTAGGCGGCGGCGATATAACCGCCGACGGCTGCGGGCAGCGACTCGGGGCGTTTCAGGGAAGTGTGGTGGATCACCAGCAGCAGGCCGAAGGTGGCGATGAGTTCCGACCATGCCAGCGGCCATCCGGGACGCACTTTTGTTGCTATTTCCAGTATTGGTCTGCCGAACATGACGTGGGTGGCGAACACCCCCAGAACCGCGCCGACAAACTGCACGATCACGTAACCGGGCAAGGCAGTCCAGGCGAGATCGCCGCGTACGCACATCATGAGACTCACGAGAGGATTGAAATGCGCTCCGGAAACCGGCGAGAGAGCGGCGCTGAGTACCAGCAGTCCCGCGCCGGTGGCGGTGGAATTGGCCAGCAGCATCAGGGCTTCATTGCCGTTCGCCAAGCGCTGCGCCATGATGCCGGACCCCACAATCACGGCCAGCAGCAACGCCGTGCCCAGGCCTTCGGCGAGCAGTTTTTGCCGCAGACTCATTTCCGGCCGATGTCTCTGAGGTTCTTGCTCAGCGTGAGCTTGTCCAGTTTATCCAGAGGCAAACACGCGAACCGCTCAATGCGCCGGCTGAGTACCATGAGTGCGTCCCGGAACGCGCGCTGCTGCTGTTCCTCGCTGCCCTCCACTGCCGCCGGGTCCGACACGCCCCAGTGAGCCGTCATGGGTTGGCCCGGCCAGTAGGGACAGGGCTCCTGCGCCGCTTGGTCGCAGACCGTGAACACGAAGTCCATCTTAGGCGCGTCGGGGGCGGCGAATTCATCCCAGCTCTTGCTGCGCAGTCCTGCGGTGGGGATTCGGTTCTGCTCCAGCAATTGCAGCGCGAGCGGATGCACCGCGCCTTTGGGGTGGCTGCCGGCGCTATAAGCCGTGAAGCGCTTGCGGTTGGCGGACGTGTGGTTCAGAAACGCCTCGGCCAGGATGGAGCGCGCCGAATTTCCGGTACACAGGAACAACACGTTATAGGTCTGGAGTTGCATGCGATCGCCTCATGGATTGCGGTATCACACTTCGGAATCGCCAATCCCGGCGTTTCCAAGGGCTGTGGAGCTTGTTCACGCCACGATCCGTATCAAAATCTCCACACCAAAAGCAGCCACGATGAGATTGCCGGCTAAGCTGAAGATGCGCCGCATGCCGGCGGGCAGGCGTTTTTTCAGCAAGGCTGCGGAGGCCGCCAACAGGGTTTGCCAAGATAAAGATGCGAGGCCGGCGCCCAGCACGAACAGCAGTGCCGAAGTGGCTCCCGCGCGTGAGCCGGCGCTACCGCCGAGAATGAGTGCGGCGAAGTACACCACCGTCATTGGATTCAAAAGGGTCAGGCCCAGGAACTGAAGGTAGGTGCCGCCACGCTGACGCGTGTCTGGCGGATGATTCCCGGCGGGCCCCGAATTGAAGACTTTCCACAAGCCGTAACCGCCCAACGTCAGCAGTATCAGCCCGCTGGCAATTTTCAACGGCAAAGCGATAGTCGCGACAACTGCCACCACCGCACTGCCCGCCGCCACAGCGACACTCGCATACAGGAAATCAGCACTTGCGGCACCGGCGCCTGCAAAAAATCCCTTGGCGAATCCTTTATGCAGGCCGGTTTCGAGGATCAGAATCGCAATTGCGCCGACGGGGATGGCGATGCCATAACCGGCCAGGGCTCCGGTCCAGAAAGCGTGCATGTGTGTTCTCGCAGAATTATGCTGAGGTGATGCCGGCGTGAGCTGCGCTCACATCCCGCAGCTCGTGCCACAGGCGGACTTGGGCCCGGCCTCCGCGGTGTCCAGGCCGTAGGTGGTGATCTCACCGTGGGTATGGAAACTTTCCCAGCGGATGCCGGAAGGATCGGTGCTCCAGGTCTTGTCGGAGCGCGCGTAGCAGCAGTGGGCATCGCTTTCCTGACGGGCGGCGTTTTCCGCCGCGCTCAGTCTGGCGGTGATGGCCGCCATCTGTTGCGGCTCTTCTACCTGGATTCCGAGATGATCCACGCCCGGTTCGCGGCCGCGGGCGGAGATGGCGAAGTTCACGCGCGGATCCTCAAGCAGCCATTTGGCGTAATCGTGCTTATGCACCGTAGGCGCGCTGCCGAACAGGCTGGCGTAATAGCGGATGGATTCTTCAAGGTCGCGTACAGCGACGTGGACATGCAGACGGTTCATGGTCATGTTCCTCTGGGGTAAAAAAATTGAAATGAACCGCCGCCACAGCGCCGCGTAAAGCGCCGCCATGGCGGGCAAGGAAACTGGAATGTCGGGTTCAAACATGGCGGTCCCGCGTTTTGCGGGTGCGCGGCGCGGACTGAGCCGGTTCGCAGGCTGCGCCCTGGCAGCAGTTTTCCGTGAGGTAGGCGATGAGCGCGTCCATGACGGCGTAGTCCGCGGCGTAGTAGATGGCGCGGCCCTGACGGCGCTGACTCACCAGGCCCGCGTGACGCAGTTCCTTGAGATGAAAAGAGAGCGTGGCGGGCGGGAGCTTGAGCTGCGCGCCGAGATTGCCGGCCGCGAGGCCATCATGGCCGGCGGGTACCAGCAGGCGGAACAACGCCAAGCGCGTGTCATGCGCAAGCCCGGCGAGTGCAGTCAAAGCAGCTCTGGTTTCCATGTTTCTAGATTATTGGAAATATAAAATGCTTGTCAAGGCCTGCCTGCCCGAGCCGGCAAAATTTGTCTGCCCGATACGGCCAATGCGGCTAAACTTAACGCCCCCGCGCCGGTCCTAATCCGGCATCCGCATCCCGACCACAAGGAGCCGCATCATGCGCCTGCGTCCCTGGGCTTTGGCCGTTCCCCTGTTGTTTCTCGCTGTCGCCACACAAGCGGCCGGTTTCGATCCGGGCCTGTATTCCAACCTGCACTGGCGCTTGATCGGGCCATTCCGCTCCGGCCGGGTATTGGCGGTCAGCGGCGTGCCGGGCCAACCCAACCACTTCTATTTCGGTTCGGTGGATGGCGGCGTGTGGGAGACCAATGACGCCGGGCGAACCTGGGTGCCGATTTTCGACAATGAACCGGCAGGTTCCATCGGCGCGATCGCGGTGGCGCCGTCGGATCCCGAAGTGATTTACGTCGGTTCCGGCGAAGCCGACATGCGCTCCGACATCGGTTACGGCAACGGCATGTACAAGAGCAGTGACGCCGGCAAGACCTGGACGCACATCGGACTCACCGACAGCATGCAGATCGGCAAGGTGCTGGTGGATCCAAAGAACGCCAACGTGGTGTACGTCGCGGCGCTGGGTCATGCTTACGCACCGAACTCGGAGCGCGGCGTGTTCAAGAGCACCGACGGCGGTCAGACCTGGCAAAAGGTTCTGTACAAGAATGACAATACCGGTGCCATTGACCTGGCGTTCGGCGCCGATGATCAGACGATTTACGCCGCACTGTGGCAGACGCGCCGTCCGCCGTGGAACGTGTATCCGCCGTCCAACGGCCCCGGCAGCGGCCTGTATGTTTCCCATGATGCCGGTGCCCATTGGGCGCAGATCACGGGCAACGGATTTCCGAGCGTGGGCGTAGGTCGTATCGGCCTCGCCGTGGCTGCCAGCAATCCGCAGATCGTGTATGCGTTGGTGGATGCGAAAGACGGCGGACTGTACAAGTCCACCGACAGCGGCCAGAACTGGACGCACGTATCCAGCGATCCACGCATCTGGCAGCGCGGCTGGTATTTCAGTGGCGTGAGCGTGGACCCCAAGAATCCGGACAACGTGTTCGTATGCGATACCGTGATTTACAAATCCACCGACGGCGGCAAAAATTTCCTGCCCTTCAAGGGCGACCCCACCGGCGACGATTATCACAGCCTGTGGATCGATCCGGACAACTCCGCGCACATGATCGCGGGCGTGGATCAGGGCGTGATCGTCACGCTCAACGGCGGCCAGTCCTGGAGCTCCTGGTTCAACCAGCCCATCGGCCAGATGTACCACGTGACCACCGACACCCGTTTCCCGTACTGGGTGTATGGCGCGCAGCAGGATTCCGGCGCCGCATCGGTGCCGAGCCGCGGCCGGGACTCCGACGGCATCAACATGATGAATTTCCGTGAAATCACCGCCGGCGGCGAAAGCGGCTACATCGCCGTGGATCCGCTCAATCCCGATCTGGTGTACGGCAGCGACTACGGCGGCGGCGTGGACCAGCTCAATCTCGCCACCGGCCAGACCCGCAGCGTTGGCCCGACGCTCGCATATCCTGGCATCTACCGCCAAGTGTGGACCATGCCGCTGGTGTTCTCGCAGGCCGATCCGCACGCGCTGTATTTCGCCAACCAGTACGTGTTCCGCACCACGGATGGCGGCGCGCATTGGGACAAGATCAGTGGCGACCTGACGCGTGACACACTCACGGTGCCGGCCACGCTCGATCCGGCTACGGCCAAAGACAGCGCGGTGCAGGGCCCGCGCCGCGGCGTGGTGTACGCGCTTGCGCCCTCACCGCTCAAGAAAAACCTGCTCTGGGCCGGCACCGATGACGGCCTGATCTGGCTGACGCGTGACGGCGGCAAGCACTGGTCGAAGGTCACACCGCCGGAGCTCACGCCCTGGTCGAAGGTCGGCATCATCGAGGCCGGTCATTTCAGCCCGGGCACCGCCTATGCAGTCATCGATCGCCACCGCCTGGACGATTACCAGCCGTACATTTATGTCACGCACGATTACGGCAAATCCTGGCAGTTGATCGTCAGCGGCATTCCTGCCGGGCACTTCGTCAATGTGGTGCGCGAGGATCCGGTGAAACGCGGGCTGTTGTACGCCGGCACCGAGATGGGCGCGTACGTGTCGTTCGACGATGGCACACACTGGCAATCGTTGCAGCAGAATCTGCCGGTGACCTCGGTGCGCGACATTGATGTGCACGGCGACGATCTAGTGATTGCCACACACGGCCGCGCCTTCTGGATCATGGACGATGTGTCTTCGCTGCGGCAACTCAGCGATCAGGTGGTGCGCAGCAATGCCTGGCTGTTCAAGCCGGCGGTCGCCTATCGGGTACTGCCCGCCGGTTTTGTGGGCACGCCGCTGCCCGCCGACGAACCGCATGCACCCAATCCGCCGCTGGGTGCCTACATTGACTACTACCTGAAGACCGACAGCACTGCACCGGTGACCCTGGATATCTACGATGACCTCGGCAGTCAGGTGCAGCATTTCAGCAGTGCCACGCCGCTGCCGAAAATCGATTTGTCGAGAATCGAAACCACGCCGCAGTGGATTCCGCAGCCCACGCCGCTATCAACGAGCGCCGGTGTGCACCGCTTTGTCTGGGATTTGCGCTACGCTCAGCCGGTGGCGCTCAAAAATCCTTTCGGCTTCGGCGCCGGCGGACTGTGGGTGGTACCCGGAAACTACACCCTGAAGCTCATCGTGAACGGCAAGACTTACAGCCAGTCGCTTGTGGTGAGGGAAGATCCGCGCGTGAAAGTCACTACCCACGAGCTCAAGCAGCAGTTTGCATTCGCGCGGCGGATTGAAAGCACACGCGTGCAGGTGGCGGAAGCCAGCCACGCCGTGGGTTCGCTGCTTACGCAACTCACGGCAGTCAAAGACAAAGTCAGCGGCACTCTGGCCACTCAGGTGGGCGCACTGACCGCCAAGCTGGATGCCATCGGCGGCATCGTGCCCGTCAACCCGGACAATTCTGTGGGCGTGCCGCCCGCAAACCTCAACAACCTGACCTACCTGGATGACGCGTTCGCCACCCTGGCGCGGGCGGTGGAAAGCGCCGATGCCGCACCCACGCCGGACATGCGCACTGGATTTGCGAAACAGCAGAAACTGCTCGCGCCGGTGATGCAGCAATGGCGCCAGTTGCAGCTGATGGATGTGCCGCAAGCCAGCGCGGCGTTGCAGAGCGCGGGCCTCGAGCCGTTGAAATACTGATGGTGATAGCGGCCGCACGCATGTGCGGCCGCTATCACGCCACCAATCAGTTCTCGATAACCTTGCGTTGCTCGGAAGCTTAACGTGCTTTGGCGGCGCGCATGTGCTGCACGATGGCCAGCGATCTGGTCACGTGTTGCGCGGGCGTGATGTGATCCACCGCAGAGGACAACGTTGCAACGATCTTGCCTTCGCGATCAATAACAAATGTCGTGCGTGGGAAGAAGCCGTGAGTCACGGTCACGCCACGCACATCCACCACGCCTTTTTGGGGTGGGGCCATGGTGAGCCCATAAGCAGCGGCGATCTTGCCATCGGGATCTGAAGCCACCGGGAACTTGCCCGCGCAGTAGCTCGGATCGGATGAAAACGCGTTGATGCGTTTAATGGAATCAGCGGATACGCCGATGATGGTGGTGTTGGCGGCCGTGAATTTGGCCTTTTCGGTCGCGAAGGTGTGCGCTTCGATATCGCAGCCCTGGGTAAAGGCTGACGGGAAAAAGTAAACCACCACCGGGCCTTTCCTTAGAGCCTGCTTGAGGGAAAACGTGAAATCCTTTCCGGCGACACTGGCGGTAGTCGTGAAATCGGGCGCCGCCGCCCCGACCTGAAGGGCCGCGAACGTCGGGGCCGTGAGCAGGGCGAGCAGCGCGCCGCCCAGGATGGAAGTGACGAGATGTTTTTGCATGGGGTATCCTCCTGAAGACTGCTGCACGCTAGCACAAAACGCGCTCCGCAGCCCGCCCTCAGGGCGCGTGTTGTGCCTGTCGGGTTGTTTTGACATTTCCGGGCGGCGCCGGTTCACACGAACGCCCGACCGCGCCGGGGCGACAGGAAGAATAGCCGCGGGTCGGCGGGGATTGCGGAGTTTCGAAGTGGGAGAGGCAAGCAACGGGCGGTCGCTGTCGGCCCTTCGCTGGCGCATACGCCTATGGCAAATTCTGTTTTTCGCCATCCTGGTATTGGCGTTCAACGCGGTGGATGTGTTCACCACGCTTGCCAACAAGGCGAACGACGGGATTTATCTGTCGCCATGGGAACCCGCAATCTGGGAATTCTCCAGCGGGATACTGATCTGGCTGTTGATCCCGGCCATCGCCTGGTTCAATAAGCACGCGTTGATTTCGGCGCGCTCCTGGAAATGGGCGGTGCCGGTGCATCTGTTAGCAACCGTGCCGTTTTCCGTCATCCATGTGGCCGGCATGGTGGGACTGCGCAAGCTGGCGTATGCGGCTGCCGGCCGGCAGTACGAATTCGGCGCGCCACTCGCCAATTGGATTTACGAATACCGCAAGGACATCGTGACCTACTGGCTGATACTTTTTGTCCTGTATGCCTTCCGTGTTTACCGCCAATTGCTGGAAAGCCGGCTGGTACCGGATTCACAGCCCATGCCTGCGGTGAACGGTGGACTTGAGCGGCTGGTGGTCAAAAAACTCAATCGGGAATTCATCATTAACACCGCTGACATCGATCACATCGAAGCGGATGGAAATTATGTCGCGCTCTATGTCCAAGGTAGTACCTATCCATTGCGCGAGCCGCTTGCGGCGCTGGAAAAGAAACTCGATCCGCGACGTTTCGCGCGCGTACACCGCGGTCACATCGTGAACATTGACCGCATCCGCGAAATCCAGCCCTGGGACAGCGGCGATTACCGCATCCTGTTGAAAGATGGCAGCTTCGTGAACTTCAGCCGCCGCTATCGCAGCCGCCTGCCGCAACTTTTTCAGTCCTGAGCCGAACTCATCCCACTGGCGGCGCCATTCAACCCAAGCGTACGCCACTGGCCACTTTCCGCATTGCGGACGCCCGCGGGGCGGCCTATTTTGCTCGCCACCTGAAGAGGACGCGACCCATGTACACGATTTTCCGATACGGCCTGATGATTTTGTCGGCCGGCCTGCTGTTGGCCGGCTGCGGCAGCAGCAAGGTAAGCGTGTCCCCGGTGCCCGACGTCGGCTGGAGCCATTACGGCGGCGACGCGGGCGGCACGCGCTATTCCACGCTTGCCCAGATAACACCCGCGAACGTCCGTGATCTCAAAGTGGCATGGGTTTTCCGCACCGGTGATACGGGCACCGGCTTCCCCGGCGACGAGTGGAAGTCGCACATGACTTTCGAGGCCACGCCGATTCTCTACGATGGCACGCTGTATCTCACCACGAGCGAAACCAACGTAGTCGCGGTAAACGCGGCCACGGGCAAACTCCGCTGGCGCTACGACTCCAATGTCAAGAAGCTCTGGTATTCCGACGCGGCATCGCGCGGCGTGACCCTGTGGGTGGATGGGCAATCGCCGCCTGATGCGCCCTGTCACGCGCGTATCTTCGCGCCCACGCTGGACAGCCGCATCGTGGCGCTGGACGCCAACACCGGTCAACTTTGTGCGGATTTTGCCGACCACGGCGTGCTCGATCTCCTGCCGGGAATTGCTTCCACCTATGAAACCGGCAGCCGCTACCGCAACTATCTCGTGACCTCGCCGCCGGTAATCCTCGACGGCAAGCTCATTTTCGGTTCCTCCATCGGCGACAACCGCGGCGTGGCGCTGGAGCGCGGCACGGTGCGCGCCTACGACGCGCGCACCGGCAAATATTTGTGGGGCTGGGACCCGATCCCGCGCGATCCCTC
>JAGXAZ010000170.1 GCA_018971365.1 Gammaproteobacteria bacterium
ATTCCCCGGCGGACGGAATTCCAAGTATCGGCTGCGCGTGGGCATTCTAACATTCACGCCGCACTTGCGCGCATCCACTCTTGCCGAATGTGCAAGCACTGCAATTCCGGCGTCGAGGCTTATAATGCACACTTTCGCCGGCATGGGCCGCAGTCTCATCGGCCCTGCCATCAGGCCGGCCCGCAACCATCGGAACCTCAATGACCAGCAACAAGACGCTTTCCCAATGGGTCGCCCAGGTGGCGCGACATACCCAGGCCGACAAGGTGCATTGGTGTGATGGCTCGGACGCCGAATACCGCGATCTGGTGAAGGGCATGCTGGCCACCGGCATGCTGGCGGAACTCAACCGCACCACCCACCCGAACTGCTACCTGCACCGCTCCGATCCCCAGGATGTGGCGCGCGTCGAGCATCTGACTTTCATCTGCAGCCGCAGCCGTGACGATGCCGGCCCCAACAACCACTGGATGGATCCGGCCGCCGCGCACGCCAAAATTGACGCGCTGTTTGCCGGCAGCATGCGCGGGCGCACGCTGTACGTAATCCCCTATTGCATGGGGCCGATTGATTCGCCACTGGCACGCTGCGGCGTCGAAATCACCGACAGCCCCTACGTCGTGGCCAATATGAAGATCATGACGCGCATGGGCAAGGCCGCGCTGCAGCGCATAGAAAAGGAGGGCAAATTCGTCAAGGGGCTGCATTCCACCGGCGATCTCAATCCCGAGCGGCGCTTCATCATGCATTTTCCCGAGGAGCTCAGCATCAAGAGTTTTGGGTCGGGCTACGGCGGCAATGCGCTGCTGGGGAAGAAATGCCATGCCTTGCGCATCGCCAGCTGGCAGGCGCGCAGCGAAGGCTGGCTGGCCGAGCACATGCTCATCGTCGGCATCCAGAATCCCCAAGACGAAATTCGCTATGTGGCCGCGGCGTTCCCCTCCGCCTGCGGCAAAACCAATCTGGCGATGCTGATTCCACCGGCATCCCATCAGGGCTGGAAAGTCTGGACCGTAGGCGACGACATCTGCTGGATGCATCTCGGCGAGGATGGCCGGTTGTGGGCCATCAATCCCGAAGCCGGTTATTTCGGCGTGGTGCCCGGCACCAATCCCAAGACCAACAAAAACGCCTTCGACATGATCCGGCACGACACAATTTTCACCAACGTGGCGGTGACCGCGGACAATCAGCCGTGGTGGGAAGGCCTCAAGGACGGTACGCCGGTCACCGATTGGAAAGGCGAGCCTTACAAGCCCGGCAATGGCAAAGCGGCACACCCTAATTCGCGCTTTACGGTATCGGCCAAGCAGAATCCCAGCTATTCACCGCACGCCGAAGATGCACACGGCGTACCGATCTCCGCCATCATCTTTGGTGGACGGCGTGCCGAAATGACGCCGCTGGTGTACGAAGCCCGCGACTGGACGCACGGCGTGCTGATCGGGGCGGGCGCCGCCTCCGAGACCACCGCGGCCGCCACCGGTCAGGTCGGGGTGGTGCGCCGTGACCCCATGGCCATGAAACCGTTTTGCGGCTACAACTTCGCGGATTACTGGAACCACTGGCTGTCATTCAACAAGCGCTCAAGCAAGCTGCCGAAAATATTTCACGTCAACTGGTTCCGTCAGGGCCCGGACGGCAAGTTCCTGTGGCCCGGCTTTGGCGAGAACCTGCGCGTGCTGCGCTGGATTCTCGATCGCTGCGACGGCAAGGCGCAGGCGCTGAGCACGCCGATTGGTTTCCTGCCCGCGGACGGCGCCGTTGATACTCATGACCTCGACGTGAGCGCCGAAACCATGCGCACGCTGCTGACCGTGGACCGGGAGAAATGGCAGGCGGAAATCCGCGCCATGCAGGAATATTTCCAGGGTTACGGACCGCGCATGCCGGCAAAGCTGCTGGCGGAACTGCAGGCAACGCAGACTGCGCTCGCCAAATAAAGGGCAATAGCCGGGTAACGCACGGTTCCGCCGCTATCAGGTCTATCCACCAACCGAGCCCTTGCGAATTGCCGCCAGTTTCCCGGCGCGCGTATATGGGCCGCGCACATGAAGATCCTTGAGCCTGGCGGTGTGGCCGGCGCGGGCGTTGCGATTGGGCCGCAACGCTCCACATTCCTCCGGATGCAGGTCAGGCGAGCCGCCAGTGGTTGCGCGTGCTGAAGCCGCATTGTCCTTTGGCCGGCAACAGTTATGTAAGATAACTGTCAGCCGTGCATGACCTATATATATGCGGCGCGGGCTGAGTACGGCGCTGGCAAAGCTCGCGGCGACAGGCAGGTGAATCACGCAATAGCATGGAACCCGCTGCATGCATGACGTCGTAATCAAACTGTGGCGCAACGGTTTGCGTTCGTGCCGGGCGCGACAGACTCGGCTTTGCTTGGGGCTTGGTGCAAGACCGGCCGCTGGTTTCCCATCGCATGCTGACGCGGCCGATGCGCAAACCACAACGTCCGGACCGGCAGCACTTCATGACGATGGCCCTCATGAACTTGTCCGCCGGGGTACGCCGTGAGTGAATTCGACCGGTTGCTTGACGATCTGCGGCGGGGCACTCGCTTCCCAGCCGCGTTGCACGCCTGGCTCGGCGAGCAACTCAAGCAACCTAGCTGCGATGCCGCGCCGTTCATTGATGCCATAGAGCGTGCGCGGCAGGCCGGACTCCCGCAACCGCTGGTCCTGGCCTTGAG
>JAGXAZ010000171.1 GCA_018971365.1 Gammaproteobacteria bacterium
TGGCTCACGCGCGATTTGCAAATGGATGTGACGGCAGCTCAGCAACTGGCCGAATATCTCGCCAGCGCACGCGCGGCGCTTGGTACGCTGCCAACACAGCAGCAGGTGGTATTCGAGCGTTTCTTCGACGAAGCCGGCGATCAGCATTTCGTGATCCATTCGCCCTTCGGTGCGCGCATCAACCGTGCCTGGGGCCTGGCGCTGCGCAAGCGCTTCTGCCGCAAGTTCAATTTCGAGCTTCAGGCCGCGGCACTGGAGGACTCGATCGTATTGTCGCTGAGTCCCACCCACAGTTTCCCGCTGGAAGAGCCGGCGCGCTATCTCAACCCGGCCACAGCGCTGGATGTGCTGCAACAGGCGGTGTTGGCGGCGCCCATGTTCGGTACGCGCTGGCGCTGGGTGGCGAGCACCGCGCTCGCCGTGCGCCGCAACCGCAACGGCCGGCGCACGCCGCCTGCGTTTCAGCGCGCCGACGCCCAGGATCTCACCGCCGTCGTGTTCCCCGACCAACTCGCCTGTGCCGAAAACCTGAGCGGCGCCATCGAGATACCGGAGCATCCGCTGGTCAGGCAGACGCTCAACGATTGTCTGCACGAGGTCATGGACGCGGATGGTTTTCTAACGTTGCTGCGACGGCTCGAAGCCGGTGAACTTAAAGTGATCGCACACGATCTGGCCGCGCCTTCGCCGCTGGCCCAGGAAATTCTTTCGGCGCGGCCGTATGCGTTCCTGGACGATGCGCCGGCCGAGGAGCGCCGCACGCTTGCGGTGCAATCGCGCGGCATCACGAGTCTGGAGGACGCCGGTTCGCTGGCGGCGCTGGATCCCGACGCCATCGCGCGGGTGTGCGCCGAGGTCTGGCCCGAAGCGCGCGACGCCGATGAACTGCACGACGCGCTGACCGTGCTGGGTTTCGTCACCGAGGAGGAGAGTGGACACAATCCGGCATGGCAGCTTCTTCTGGATGAGTTAATCACTGCGAAGCGCGCCACGCGTTTACGGCTGGGGATTCAAAACGCCACTTCATTCGTCACCCCGGCGGAAGCCGGGGTCCAGGGATTTGAATCAATAGATTCCCGCTTTCGCGGGAATGACGATGAAAGCTCAGTGGGCCATCCGTCATCCCGGCCGGGGAATAACCGGGATCCAGTGCCAGGGATGGAAAAATCACCGGATTCTGCTGCCGGCGTGGGAGCGGTCGTCCCGACCGCGATGGGGCTGAATCGTGGCGGAGACCGCCACTCCCACAAAATTCTATGGCTCGCCGCCGAACGCTTGCACGAACTGTTAACGGTATTTCCCGATGCGGCACTCGATCCGGTGATTGAACCGGTCGCGGAACCGGGCGATGAACCCTTGTCACGTGAGAACGCATTGCGCGAATTGATGCGCAGTCGCCTGGAAGCGTCCGCTCCGATAACCGCGCAAGCGCTTGCCGAGCTGTTCGGTTTGACCCCGGCCGAAATCGAACCGGCATTGCTGGCGCTGGAAGCTGAAGGCTCCGTCATGCGTGGGCGATTTACACCGGGGGTCTCAGAAACAGAATGGTGCGAACGCCGGCTGCTCGCGCGCATCCACCAGTACACGCTCAAGCGCCTGCGCAACGAGATCGAGCCGGTCACGCCGGCCGATTACCTGCGTTTCCTGTTTGAGTGGCAGGGCGTCGCCGGCGAGCGCGCCGAAGGCCAGGCAGCCCTTGCCGCCGCGCTTGAACAACTGGAAGGCTTCTCCGCGCCCGCGGCGGCGTGGGAGGCGGACATCCTGTCGGCGCGCGTCAGCGACTATGCACCGTATCTGTTGGACCAAATTTGCGCCGGCGGTGCGGTAGCTTGGTTGCGGCTCACGCCGCCGCATAACGATAGTAACGGACATCACGCCGGTCCGGTGCGTACCACGCCTATTGCCTTTGTCTCGCGCGAGGCCTTGCCTCATTGGCGCGCGCTTGCTGGTTCACCGGACGAGGGCGCGTTCAATCTCTCCCACGGCGCGCGTGCGGTGCGCGACGCACTCAAGTATCACGGTGCTTTGTTCTTTGCCGATCTGGTGCAGGAAACCGAACTGCTGCGCACACAAATGGAAGCGGCGCTCGCGGAACTTGCGGCCTGCGGTCTTGCCACCGCGGACAGCTTCGCCGGTCTGCGCGCGCTCATTACGCCGGCCGCCAGGCGTGCGCCGCTCGCGCGCTCCTTCCGCTACCGCTTGCGGCGCGGCGAGCCGCCGGGCGTGAACGAAGCGGGCCGCTGGTCACTCGCGCCGCCGCGCGTGGTAACCGGCGACGCGCCCGCCGATGCGGAAGCACTCGCGCATCTGGCCGAAGTGCTGCTGCGTCGCTACGGCGTGGTGTTCCGAAAAGTGCTGGAGCGGGAGAGCGCGCTGCCGCCCTGGCGCGAGCTGCTTTATATATATAGAAGGCTCGAAGCCCGCGGCGAAGTCCGCGGTGGGCGATTCGTGGACGGCTTCGCCGGAGAGCAGTTCGCGCTGCCCGAGGCTGTGGGTGCACTGCGCGAGGTGCGCCGGCGTGAAAAGACAGGTGAGCTTGTGTCGGTATCCGCGGCCGATCCGCTCAACCTCGTGGGCATCATCGCATCCGGCGCGCGCGTGCCGGTGCAGGGT
>JAGXAZ010000172.1 GCA_018971365.1 Gammaproteobacteria bacterium
CACGCAGATGCGCAGGGTGTCGAGTCCGTCGAGCACGTCGAGTTTGGTGACGCAGAGCGCCGAGACGCTGTTGTTGATGATGGAGCGGCGCATGGCGACGGTGTCGAACCAGCCGCAGCGGCGCGGCCGGCCGGTGACCGAGCCGAACTCGTGACCGCGGCGCGCAAGATGCCCGCCCATCTCGTCGAACAGTTCCGTGGGGAACGGCCCTTCGCCGACGCGCGTGGTGTAGGCCTTGACGATGCCGAGCACCTGATCGAAATACAGCGGGCCAAGTCCGGTGCCGGTGGCGGCGCCGCCTGCGGTGGTGTTGGAGGAAGTCACATACGGATAGGTGCCGTGGTCCACGTCGAGCAGCGCGCCCTGCGCACCTTCAAATAAGACGTTCTTGCCCTGCTCGTGTAATTCATACAGAAGCGGCGTGATGTCCGCCACCATGGGCTCGAGCTGCGGCACGAGCGCCAGACAGTCTTCGAGTGTCTTCTGGAAACCCACGGGCTCAGTGTGGAAGTAATTCTTGAGGATGAAGTTGTGGTAATCCAGCACTTCGCCGAGCTTGGCGGCGAAGCGCTCGCGGTGAAACAGATCGTCCACACGCAGCGCGCGCCGCGCGATCTTGTCCTCGTAAGCCGGGCCGATGCCGCGGCCGGTGGTACCGATCTTGGCCGCGCCTTTCGCCTGTTCGCGCGCCTTGTCGAGCGCCACGTGTGAGGGCAGGATCAGCGGACAGGCCGGCGAGATTTTCAGGCGCTCGCGTGCCGGCACGCCCTTGCCTTCGAGCATGCCGATTTCCTCGAACAGCGCCGCAGGCGAGAGCACCACGCCGTTGCCGATGAGGCACTGCACGTTCCCGCGCAGCACGCCCGCGGGGATCAGCTTGAGGACGGTCTTTTCCCCGTTGATCACCAGCGTGTGGCCGGCGTTGTGTCCGCCCTGGAAACGCACCACCGCACTCACGCGGTCGGTGAGCCAGTCCACCACCTTGCCCTTGCCCTCGTCGCCCCACTGGGCGCCGATGACGATGACGTTCTTGCCCATGCTGATTTATCTGCCTAAGGTGTGGTCACGAAATGCAAAAGAAAATCCCCCCACACCCCCCCTTTTGCAAAGGGGGGCGCGTCGTGCGTGAGAGGGATTTGAGTCGCCGGAACCCGTACCAGAATTATCTTGTGCGGGAGCGCGGTGCGCGCGGAGGATTTGGCGCTCACGTGTCTCGATCCGGTGCCGCGGGCAATTCACAGGAACATCCGCGCCAGATACAAAAGCACGATACCCACGATCATGCTGGCGAGGCCGGCGATGCGCAGCACGCGATCATGGGCGTGGGTGACGGCGCTCAGGGTCTGCTTGAAACCGCGCGGGTTGAGGAACGGCATGACGCCTTCGATCACCAGCATCAATCCCACGGCCGTCACCAGTGCCACCCACATGTTCAATCACCCCGTGTCATGCACGCTTTTCTAACCCCTCTCCCGCCGGCGGGAGAGGGCGGGGCAATCTGATCGCCCCCCAACCCCTTTCCAGCAGCGCATTCCTGCTCCGCCAGAAAGTCCAGGGCTGCCTTCCCTGGCAGCTCGCTCATCGCTACGCGATTCGCCCTCTCCCCTCTACGGGGAGAGGGATAAAACCGGTGAAATCAAATGTTTCATTACGGCTGTTTTGCGGGCGGTGCCTTGAGGCCGTCGAAATATTTCAGAAATCCGCTGTCCGGACCCAGCACGATGACGCTGTTGTGGTTCTGGATGGTGCGCTTGTAGGCCTGCAGGCTGCGGTAAAAGCGGAAGAATTCCGGATCCTGGTTGTAGGCACGCGCGTAGATGGCCGCGGCTTCGGCTTGCGCCTGCCCACGGATGGTCTGGGCCTGGACCTCGGCCTTGGCGAGGATCGCGGCTTTCTGCTGGTCCGCCTGTGCGCGGATCTGATCGGCACCGGCCACGCCCTGGGCATGCACCTGCGCGGCCTGGGTGGATTGCGCATCGCGCATGCGCGCGTACACCGCATCCAGTTGGTCCGGCGGCAAGGCCAACTGCGTGAGATGCACGGATTGCACCGTCACTCCCAGACTCTGCAGGGACGTATCGAGTTTGCCGGGCAGTTCCGCCAGCAGCGCGGGAGCATTTCCGGCCAGCAGGTCCGCCGATTTGTGCGCGGCAAATACCTTTTGCAGCAGCGGCGTGAGCGCATCGTTGATGCGGCGCGCACCGGCGCTCTCGTCACAACCGGTGGCGCGGCAGAATGCGCCGGCATCCTTGATGCGCCACACGGCAAGGTACGCGGCTTCCAGCGTCTTGCCGTCCGCGGTCGTGACCTTGGTTCGGCCGCCGTTCAACTGCTCGCTGTTGAGGATGATCGCGCCGCTGTCCAGCCCGACGATACGGCCGAGAAACGGCACCCGCAGGTGCAGTCCGGGCTCCAGACCCGTGGCGGCGACCTGACCGGCGTTCAAGCGCACACCGGTCTGGCCCTGAACCACCAGGCCCACGCTCTGGCTGATGAGAATCAGCACGATCACCGCGATGATGAGACTGATGAGGGAACGGTGCAGTTGCATCACGCACCTCCCTTGCCGCTGCCCGCAGCGGGCGCGCTGGAAACCGTGGTGGCA
>JAGXAZ010000173.1 GCA_018971365.1 Gammaproteobacteria bacterium
GATTGCTGCCAGGCACTTTCCGTGCCGCCGACCCGTAAATATGAATCCGACGGTGGCCCCGGCATCCGACACGTGCTCGAGCTGCTGAAAGCCAGTGATGAACCGGACGCGGATCAAAAGCTGTTTCTCAAGGCTCAGATTGTCTTCTGGTCGCTCGGAGCCACCGACGGGCACGCCAAGAATTTCAGCATTCATCTTTTTCCGGGCGGCCGGTTTCGGCTCGCCCCGCTCTACGACGTCATGTCCTCGCAGCCCAATGTAGATGCCGGGCAGATCCAGCACAATCGGATGAAATTTGCGATGGCGGTTGGTGACCGGCGTAACTACGCGATGAAATCAATTATGCCGCGCCACTTCCTGCAGACAGCGGTACGCTGCGGTCTCTCGGCGGAATTCGCCCAGAGCATTCTGGACGAGATTCTTGCAGGCGCGGAGAGTGCCATTGAAGCCGCTTTAGCCGGATTGCCGGCCGGACTCCCGGAAAGCATTAGCGCATCCATTATTGCCGGTGTTCGCGGGCGTCTTCAGTTGATAGCTCAAGAAAAAAGTACTCGGTGATGCCCGATTCGGAGAGGGTTCGGGCGGTGATTTCACGACATGCCGGTGGCATGTCGTTCCGCTCGAACGGGTGAACATGGATGTTCACCCCGGTGAGCCCACCATGGATGGTTCTGTGAGCGTGAAGAGTTTGAGTTGGTGCCCAGGAGAGGGCGCGAGCGGATGTATTTGTGCGAGCACAGCTCGCACCCGCTCGCGCGACCGGACATGGATGTCCGGTCCGGTGAGCTTGCCAGGGATGGTTCAATGAGCGTGAAGTGTTATATCTGGTGCCCAGGAGAGGACTCGAACCTCCACGGTGTTACCCGCTAGTACCTGAAACTAGTGCGTCTACCAATTCCGCCACCTGGGCAGGGGCAGGCTGAATTCAGCCGATTCGGGAGGGCGGCACTTTACCGGCGGCGTCCCAGTGTGTCAATCTCGTCTCGCACCTTCCCTAAGAGCGTTTGACAAAATGAACTCCGTGACGAATCCCCGCGCGCGTAACGCGCGCTCCCCCCTTTGCAAAAGGGGGGTGAGGGGGGATTTCAAATATGCCGGGAAGTTACTGCCGCCCATTTTCTCAGATGCCCCAGGTTACTTATTCCATGAAGAAAAAAACCGGATCCAATAAGCCCGCGCGTCGCGGGCAACACCGCGCCGATCCATTCGCCGAGCGCGAGGCGCAGAAGTACGCGCGTCCCATTGCAAGCCGCGAGGCGATTCTCGATTGGCTGGAGCAAGCCGGCCAACCTTTGCGCTTTGAACGACTGAGGCAGGATCTGCACCTGCACAGTACGGACGAAATCGAGGCGCTCAGCCGGCGGCTGTCCGCGATGCTGCGCGACGGCCAACTGGTGCAGAACCGCCGGGATGAATACTGCCTGGTGAAACGTCTGCCGCTGGTCGCGGGCACGGTCATCGGCCACCGCGACGGATTCGGCTTCCTGAAACCCGACGAAGGCGATGAGGACGTGTTTCTCCCGCCGCGCCAGATGCGCACGCTCATGCACGGCGACCGTGCGCTGGTGCGCGTGCAGGGTCACGATGCGCGCGGCCGGCCGGAGGGTTCGCTGGTGGACGTGCTGGAACGCAACACCACCGAGTTGGCGGGGCGCTACGTGGAGGAGCACGGCCTGAGTTTCGTGCAGCCGGATAATTCCCGTATCGCGCACACGGTGCTGGTGCCGGCCGATGCGCGCAGCGGCGCGCGCGCGGGCCAGATGGTGGTGGTCGAACTCACGCGGCAGCCGGACAAGCAGAGCGAGCCCATCGGCAAAGTGACGCGCATCCTGGGCGAGCGGAATGCGCCCGGCATGGAAGTGGAATTGGCGGTGCACGCCCACGGCCTGCCGCACGTCTGGCCGCTCGACGTGGAGCGCGAGACCGCCGGCTTCTCCGCGCAGGTGCCGGAGTCCGCCAAACAGGGTCGGCTGGATTTGCGCGACACGCCGCTCGTCACGATTGACGGCGAGGACGCCCGCGATTTCGACGACGCCGTGTATTGCGAGCGCCGGGGCGACGGGTTCCGGCTGGTGGTCGCCATCGCCGACGTGTCGCATTACGTGCAGCCGAACAGCGCGTTGGACTCCGAAGCGCGCAACCGCGGCACTTCGGTGTATTTCCCGGATCGCGTGATTCCCATGCTGCCGGAAGTGCTGTCCAACGGCCTGTGCTCCATCAATCCCAAGGTGGATCGCCTGTGCATGGTATGCGACATGCACATCGGCCCGGACGGCAAGATCGGTCACAGTAGGTTCCACGAGGGCGTGATGCGTTCCGCGGCGCGCCTCACCTACACGCAGGTCGCGGGCATTCTGGTGGACCGGAAGCGCGAGCTGCGCACCGAGTTCGAAACCCTGCTGCCGCAGCTGGAGAATCTGCAGGCGGTGTTCCGCGCCCTGTTCAAGGCGCGCACGCGGCGCGGTGCGATTGATTTTGACAGCACCGAAACGCGCATCGTGTTCGACGCGCAGCACAAAGTCGCGGCCATCAAGCCGCTGGTGCGCAACGAGGCCCACCGCATCATCGAGGAGTGCATGATCGCGGCCAACGTGGAA
>JAGXAZ010000045.1 GCA_018971365.1 Gammaproteobacteria bacterium
CGCGCGTCAGCGCCCGGGTACCGCCCGCCGTTTCGCTCTCCTCGTCCAGCAGCTCGAAGATGCTCTGCCCCGCGGCGATGCCCTTCTGCAGCGGCGCGTTGATGTCGGTGAGGTGCTTGAGCGGCGCCATCAGCAACAGCACGGCACTCAGGAACGAGCCGAAGGTGCCCACGGAAATCGTCGGCAACACGGTGGGCAGCGTGGCTATGTAGATCACCAGCGCCATACCGATGCCGGCCAGCAACTGGATGATGGGGCTGGAACCGGCATTCACCAGCACCAGCTTCATGTTGAGATAGCGGTTGTGCTCGTTGACACGCTCGAAATTCGCGGTTTCCTGTTCCAGGCCGCCAAACAGCTTTACCACGCGGTGGCCGGCGATGACTTCCTCGGAAACCCGGGTCACGTCGCCCATGGAGTCCTGGATGCGACTGCTGTAGCGGCGGAAACGGTCGCTCACGAAGCGCACCAGCAGCGCGATCAGCGGACCCACCACCAGAATGAACACCGACAGCACCCAGCTCAGGTAGAACATCAATCCGATCAGACCGAGGATGGTGAGCCCGTCGCGGATCAGCACCGTGATGGCATTGGTGGTGGCTTCCGCCACCTGCTCAATGTTGTAGGTGAGCTTGGAAACCAGCACGCCCGAGGAGGAGGTGTCGTAAAAGCGCGTCGGCAAACGCAGCAGTTTGCCGAACGCTTCGCCGCGCAGGCGCTTGATGACGCTGCGGCCCACCCAGCTGATGAAATAGGTGGAAAAAAAACCGGCCACGCCGCGCAACACGAACAGCCCGATTACCAGTACCGGGATCAGCCTGATGCTCTGTGTGTTGTGCTGCACGAAACTCTTGTCGAGCAGCGGCTTGACCAGCGCCGCGAACGCCGGCTGGGTGAGTGCATACGCCACCATGCCGAGGACGGCGAGCGCGAATATCTGCCAGAAGGGCACGACGTAGCCCAACAGGCGCCGGTAAACCTTGAGCACGCCGCCGTCGAGGCGCAGAAAACGCATATCAGTTTTCCGCGGGAGGCTGGGTGGTGAGTATCTGCAGTTGCGAGAATCCCAGTTCACCGGCCACGCTCATCACCGTGACCACCGACTGGTTGCTGGAGCGCGCATCGGCACGCAGGATGATGGGCACGTCGCGACGCGCACCGGCCGCAGCCAGCAACGCGGCGCGTACCGCATCCGGACTGGTACCGGTCACGGCTTGCTGATTCACGTAATAGTGGCCCTGGGCGTCAATCGTCACTTCGATGCCCTTGAGTTCGGTGGATGCCGGCGCCACGCTGGCGGTGGGCAGTTCCACGCTCAGACTCGTGTTCTGGATGAAGTGCGTGGTCATCATGAAGAACACCAGCAGCATGAGCATCACATCCACGAAGTTGATGATGTTCAACTCCGGCTCTTCCCATTTGCGCGCGCGCAGTTTCACGCGCGCCCCTCGCCCGCGCTCACGGCTTTGAGGGCGGGCAGCACCTGCGGCTCATTGTGCGCGCTGCGCACCGCGTGCATGAGGCGCGTGGTCTCGCGCTCCATGCGTACCACGAGATCGTCCACCTTGCCGCGCAGGTAGCGAAACAGCACATACGCTGGGATCGCCACGGCCAGACCGGCCACCGTGGTGATCAAGGCCTGGGAAATGCCGGCGGCCAGCATCGCCGGATTGCCCAGTCCGGAAATGGAAATCGCGGCAAACACGTGCATGATGCCAAGCACCGTGCCCAGCAGGCCAAGCAGCGGTGAAATGCTGGCGATGGTGCCGAGCGTGATCAGGTAACGATCCAGTTCATGCACCACATGCCGCCCGGTATCCTCGATGGCCTCGTTCATTGCGCTGCGGCTCGCGTGGCGCTGCTCCAGCCCGGCTGCGAGGATGCGGCCCAGCGGCGAACCGGCACGCAGTGCTTGCAGGCGCTCATCGTCGAGCTCGCCGTTTTTCAGCCAGTTCCACACCTGCGCCGCGAGATGCTCCGGGGCCACGCGCCGCGCCTGCAGCGTCCACAGGCGTTCCGCCACGATGGCCACCACCAGAATGGAACACAGGATGAGCGGCAGCATCAGCCAACCGCCGGATTTTATGATTTCAATCATGCCCTGCGCGCCCGCCGCCGAACCCCGGGCATGATACTGGATTTTACCGGCCGGGCGAACGCCGCCCGCCGCTTACTCGGCCGTCCAGAAGCGCGCGTGATCCAGTCGCCAGCGGCTGACCACCACGGGTTGCTGCCCCGGCCACAGGTGCATTTCCACTGTGCCCGAGGACACCGTGTCCAGCAGGCTCGCACCCGCATCTCGATAGCGCTGCACCACCTGCGGATTCGGGAAACCCCAGCGGTTGCGATAACCCACCGGGAACAGCGCGACGCGCGGCGCTACCGCCTCGACGAAATTCGTGCCGGATGAAGTGCGGCTGCCGTGATGCGGCACCACCAGCACGTCGCTGCCCAGGCGCGCCGCGTCGCGCCGCAACAAGCGCTGCTCGCCTTCATGCATGAGGTCGCCCAGCAGCAATGCACTGCTGCTGACACCGCTGACCTGCAACACGCACGACGCGTCATTGCCACGGGCCGGATCTTCCGCGGCCGGCGACAGCATTTCGAAATGCACGCCGTCCCAATCCCAGCTCTGGCCACGGACGCAACGCTGAGCGCCGGCAACCTGCGCCGGCGCACCCGACAGCACCGGCATGTCCGGCCAGGCGGCACGCAGACTGCGCAAGCCGCCGGCATGATCGTTGTCGCCATGGCTCACGATGGTCAAATCCGGCGTACCGAGTGCACGGCTGCGCAGCCACGGAATCACCACGAGCTGTCCAGTATCGGACTCCGAGAACGCCGGACCGGTGTCATACACCAGTGTGTGGCGCGCGGTGCGCACCACGGCGGACAAACCCTGACCCACGTCCAGCAGTGCCAGATTGAAGCCGCCCTCCGGAATCACCTGCGGCCGATGCACGAACAGGGGCAGAAGCAACAGCACGCCCAACCAGCGCGCCGGCATGCACCGCGGCCGCATCAACCAGAGGGTGCCGGCAACCGCACAGGCAAGCAGCAACAGGGAAGGCTCGGGCGCGTTCCACTGTGCCGCCGGCATATTCGCCAGGTGTTCAAACAACGGCCAGGTGATCGCCAAGATTCCGGCAGCCAGCTTGAGGATCAATGCTCCGGCCCACGGCCAGACGCCCAGGAACACTGCGCCCACCAGAACCAGCGGCACCACCAGCAGGCTGTAAACCGGCACCGCCACAAAATTGGCGAGCGGTGAAACCAGCGTGGCACGCTGGAAGAAGTACACCAGCAGCGGCAGCAGCCCAATGCCCACCGCCCACTGCGTGCGCACCAACTGCATCAACTTTCCGCGCTTGAGGTGCAGCCGGCCGCTGAATACATAGAAGATGGCCGCCACCGCGCCGAACGACAGCCAGAAACCGACCTCGCCTGCCGACAGTGGATTGAGCAACAGCACGCCGAGCAATGCGAGCCCGAGCATGTCCCAGGGACGCGCATGCCGCCGCAGAAGTACCGCGCCGGCAATCGCCGCCAACTGTATAAGCGAACGCTGCGTAGGCACCGAGAATCCGGCCATGGCCGCGTACAGGGACGCGGCCAGCAAGGCTGCATACGCTCCGGCCACCGGCACCGGCACGCGCGTACACAACCAGGCGCTGCGCCGCCACAGGAATCGAACCAGCAGAAACACCAGCCCGGCCACCAGACCGATGTGAAAGCCGGAAATCGTGACCAGATGCGCGGTGCCGGTGTTCTGAAACACGTGCCACTGTCCGGCATCGATGGCGCCGCCTGCGCCGATCGCAAGGGCCGCGGCTACACCCGCGAACGGGCGGTCACCGAGTGCCGCACGCATGGCCTGCAGAGTTGCGGCGCGTGCGCGCAACAACGGGAATCGATCTCCGCCCGCGAAAATTTTGACCGGTGCGCGCAGCACATAGCCGGTGGCGCCGATGCCATGCCGGAACAGCCAGCCTTCGTAGTCGAAACTGCCGGGGTTCATGTAGCCGTGCGGCCGCTTCAGGCGCACCTTGAACTGCCAGTGCTGCCCGGCCGCGGGCACCGATGCCGGATCCGACCAGCTCAGGCGCACAAGCCGGGGAATCCCGCGGCCGGGCGCGCGACCGTCGAGCTGCTCGACCGCGAATTCGAAACTCGCGTATTCGGAACGGATCTGGGGAATGGAGGCTACCCAGCCGCTGAGCCCGAGGTCACGGCCCTCAAGCGCCGGCGCCAGTCGCAGATTGAGCTGCTGCTGGGCACAAAACCAGCACCACGCGAAACCGACCAGCACCCATATGCACTTGCGTGCCGGCCGCCACAGACCGAGCAGCAATGCCAGGGGCCCGACAATCAGCAGCACTCCCTGCCCGGAAGGCAACGCCGGCAGTGCCAGCACCGCCACTACGCCCGCCAACATCGCGATCCCTGCGATTCCCACGATTTCGTCCCGGCCCCCGGAGCATGGAATAATGGCCGCCCGGCGTGAGCATCCGCAACCGCGTGCTGCCAAGCCCCCGTCAGTTTATAGGCTTGTCACGCAGCACTTGCAAACCCCGAGTGCGCCCAGGAGACGCTCCCGTCCCATGCCACGCAAGTTTCTCAACAAGCTGATGCCGGATCGGCAAAAGCTGCGCGCGAGGCTCAGCGGCAAATGGTACGTGCGGCCGTTCCGGAAAATGCTCTACGACCCGGCTTTGTGGCATGTCAACCGCCACGGCAGCACCGGCGCGATCGCCATCGGCCTGTTCATCTCCTGTCTGCCGATCCCCGGTCACATGCTGCTGGCGGTGCTGGCGGCGTTCTACTGGCGCCTCAACCTGCCGCTGGCCGTGCTTGCGGTATGGTTCAACAATCCCCTGACCTTCGGCGCCATTTACTACGGCAATTACCGCATTGGTGCCCTGCTGCTGCACGTGCCGCACCACCGGTTTCCGCGCCACCTGTCATTCGACTGGTTGTTCATGGAACTGTCGCGCATCTGGGAACCGCTGTGGCTCGGCTGTATCGTCGGCGGCATGCTGCTGGCGCTGATCGGCTACGTTACACTCAGCGTGCTTTGGCAGATATCCATCCGCACACGCTGGCATAAACGCGTACGCCGGCGCGCAACCCAAAAACCGTCGGCGCGACCGTAGACCGACTTGGCACGCGGCGTCAACGCACGCCGTGCATGAGTTTCACGATCCGGGGCGCGGCGATCAAATAGATCACCGCAATCGCGACCCCGACCACCAGCAGCAACGCGAACACCTGTGCGTAGCCGCCGATGCCGCCGCTTGTGGTCATGGCGGCGATCTGGCCGGACAGGTCGTAGGACACACTCACGCCGAAGAACCAGCCGCCCATGGCGAGCGAGGCTTCGTTCGGCGCCGCGAGCTTGCCGATCATGGCGTAACCGATGGGCGAGAGCGCCAACTCGCCGACCGTCGAAAACAAGTAACACACCAACAGCGGCCACCAGGTGATATGTCCGTCGGGACCAATCAGAAAATGGGTCGCGCCCAGCATCACGCCGTAACTCAGGGCCACCAGCAGCAGCCCGATGCCGAACTTGCGCGGCGTCGAAGGATTGATGCCGCGCCTGTCCAGCCATGGCCACAAGATGGATATCGGTACCGCGAGAATCAGGATGTAAAGCGGATTGGCCGACTGGTAGAGTGTGAAGTTGAACGGCGCGTCCACATAGTCGCGCGCGAAGAAATTCAGCGAACTCGCGCTCTGCAGACTCCACGCCCAGAACAGCACCAGTGCGATGAACAGCAGCAGCATCGCGATATAGCGGTGACTCTGTACGCGGTCGCCGCGGCGCACGCTGCTCACGATAAAGTACAGCACCAGCAGGCCCATCAGCGCGTACACCACCACGGTCAACACATGCGGATGCGCCAGCAGCAGCTCGCAGGGCCAGGAGAGCAGCACCGTCACCACCACCACGACCGGCGTGGACCAGCGGCGTTGGAAGCGTATCGGTTCGCCGGACGTGGCCACGCGCCGGTGTTTCCATTGGAAAATCACCGCCGCCGCGGCCGCGACCACCGCGGCCGGAATAAAGCCCCAGCGGAAGCCGTAGTGCACGCCGATCCAGGAGGCGCACACAAACGGCGCGACAAATGCGCCCAGATTGATCGCCAGATAAAACAGCGTATAGCCGGCATCACGGCGCGGGTCGTTCTTCAGGTAATTGCGCCCGATGAGCACCGTGAGCGGGATATTCAGGCCCGAGGCCAGGATGTAAAACGCCAGCGCCAGCAGAAACGCTTCGCGACCGGGCAGCGCCATGCACGCCAGTCCGATGATCGTGAGCCACAGCGACAGGCGCAGCGCCTGCACTTCGCCGAGCACGTTGTCCGCAATCCAGCCGCCGACGATGGTGGCTGCGTACAGCAGCGCGCCAAAACCCGCGAACAGCAGATTCGCCTGCTTGAGCGCCTCGGCGTGCGGCAGCGACGAGAAAAAGGCCTCGGCCACATACGGAGCGAGAAACGCGCGGAAGCCGTAGAACGCGAAATTGATCCCCACCGTGGTCGCAAGCAGCATCCACAGCATGCGCGGATGACCGAGGAAATCGGGCACGGCCGTCGTTGGATGTTCGTTGGCAGCGTGCAGGGTCATGCGATTTGGCTTGGTTCGGACGCGATCACGATTTTAAGCGCGTCAGGCATGCAACAGGCCGTCTTCCAGGTGCAGGATGCGTTCCATGCGCTCGGCAAGGCGCAGATCGTGAGTCACGAGAATCAGGCTGGTGCCGAAATCGCGGTTCAGTTCCAGCAGGAGTTCATGCACCTGATCGCCGGTATGCAAATCCAGATTCCCGGTGGGCTCGTCGGCCAGGACCACGGCCGGGCGATGAATCAGCGCACGCGCCACCGCCGCGCGCTGGCGTTCGCCGCCGGACAACTGTCCCGGCTTGTGATGCAAACGCTCGCCGAGCCCGACGCGCTGCAGCAGGGTCACGGCCTTCTCCCGGGCCTCGTCGGTGCCGGTGCCGCGGATCAGCAGCGGCATGGCCACGTTTTCCACCGCGGTAAATTCCGGCAACAGGTGATGGAACTGATACACGAATCCGACCGCGCGATTGCGCAGCCGGCCGCGTTCTGCATCTTTCAGGCGGTTGATGGCCTGGCCGGTCACCTCGACTTCGCCGCGCGTGGGCAAATCCAGCCCGCCGAGGAGATGCAGCAACGTGCTCTTGCCGGAACCCGAAGCGCCCACGATGGCGACGGTTTCGCCTTTGCCCACTGCGAGGTTCACGCCGTTCAGCACCTCCACGACATGGCCGGTTTCCGTGAAGTGCTTGACCAGATCATGACAGCGGATCACGGCGTCGTTGTCGGACCGCGTCGCCGCCATCGCGCTATTCATAGCGCAGCGCCTCCGCCGGCTGGGTACGCGCGGCACGCCAGGCGGGATACAGCGTGGCCAGCACCGTAAGCACGAAGGTGGCGATGCACACCTTGAGCACGTCGCTCACGTAGATGTCGGACGGCAGATTGCTGATGTAGTACACGCTCGCCGGGAAGATCTGCACGTGGAACAGGCGGCGCACAAGGTCCAGCAGGTTGTTGACGTTGTCGGCCAGCAGCACGCCGAGCACCAGCCCCAACACGGTGCCCAACAGGCCGATCAGCGTTCCCTGCACCACGAATACGCCCATGATGCCGCGCGGCGTCATGCCGAGGGTGCGCAGAATGGCAATGTCGGACTGCTTGTCGGTCACCGCCATCACCAGCACGATGATGATGCTGATGGCCGCCACCAGATCAATCAGCGACAGAATCACGAACATCACATTCTTCTCGATGGCGATGGCGGTCCACAGGTTGGCGTTCTGCTGGGTCCAGTCGCTCACGTAGTACTGGCCGTTGAACTTGCCGGTAAGTTGCTGCGCGATTTCCGGCGCCAGCAGGTTGTTATCCAGCTTGAGGCGCACGCCGCTGACCGCGCTGCCCATGCTGTACAGCGTCTGCGCATCCTTGAGATTGACAAGCGCCAGCGCGCTGTCGTACTGGTACACGCCGGCGTAAAAGATTCCCGCCACGGTGAAGCGCCGCAGGCGCGGAATGATGCCCGCGGGCGTGACGTTGCCGCGGGAAATCAGCATGATGACCTTGTCGCCGGGCACCACGCCCAGCGCGTAGGCCAGATCCTTGCCGAGGATGATGTTGTAGCTGCCGGGTCTGAGATCGGCGAGACTGCCGCTGATGAGCTTCCTGCCCACATCCGATACCCGGGCGTCGTCGTCCGGAATGATGCCACGCACGATTGCGCCGCTCATGTTGGCGCCGTTGGCAAGCATCGCCTGCTCCTCGATGTAGGGCGCGGCGCCGGTGACGTGCGGCAGGCCCTGAACCCTGGCGAGCAGCGCCGACCAGTCATTAAGGCGACCGTCAAAGCCGGTAATCGTCACGTCCGAAACCATGCTGAGGATGCGGCTGCGCAACTCGTTCTGGAAACCGTTCATCACCGACAGCACCGTGATCAGCGCCATCACGCCTATGGCGATGGCGCTCATGGACATGAAGGAGATGAATGAGATGAACTGGTTGCGGCGGCGGGCGCGGAAGTAGCGCAGACCCACAAACAGCGGCACAGGTTGAAACATGGGCCGGCATTAAAACACAAACCGCCCGGCGGGTTCGACGGCAGCCGACTGCGAAGCTCATCTCGGCACACGATCCGCGGCGTCGTTCCCCGTCTTTTGGGGATATCGGCGCCGGACGGACGCAGATCTGATCCACCTCGAAGACGCGATTTACGCCTCCCACCTTGGCACCGACGGCGACCTCAAGCCTGTTTTTGGCGTACGGGGCCAGGCTTTGCGCCTCCCATTAACGGTGATCCCGGACCGGGGGACACGCAAGATAAGGCGGTCATCAGGAAATCCCGGTAACCCGATGCTTGAAAAAGCTTTTTCAGGTCATTTTGAGGTGCTATAGTTAGAGGCAAATTCACGGGGAGGCCGTCCCATGCCGCGCCATGTGATGAAGATTCTCGCTCCTGGTACGTTGGTCCTGTTGGGTTTGGCGGCCTGCGCCCACCATGGCGTAAAACCCGCGGCGCCGACCGGCAGTGCAATGTCCGCCATGACTGCGCCATCGGCCGCCACGTCCACGCATGCCATCAGCGCGGCCCACGCGGTCGCTGGCACAACCGCACCGCAATCCCCGGCCAGTTCCGCACCTGCAGCACCCGCAACAACTGCCGCCATGCCGGCACCGACTGCACAAAGCGCGTCGGCCCCGGCGGCTGCCGCCTCGGCCAGTCCGCCGGCAGTCAGCGAGTCGGCAAGCGCTTCAAACGCACCGGCTGCTGCTAAAGCCATGGCTGCAACCAGCGCCGCAGCGGCTGCAAGCAGCACACCTGCGCCGGCGGCCACCACCGCCGCAACAACCGCCAGCGAGATGTCGGGTCCGAGCCTGCCGGTGCGCGGCATGAGCATGGCGAACGTCGAGCATATTTTCGGCGCACCCTTGCAGAAGCTGCCGGCCGTACCCGAGCCCGGCACCAAACTGCATCCACCCATCACGCGCTGGATTTATCCGACCTATGTGGTGTATTTCGAATACAATTACGTGGTGCACACCGTACTTAAGGCACATCCGTTCAAGAACGTCGACCCCAACAATCCTTGATTGCATTTGAATTTCAACGCAACACCCGGCTTCAAGCCGGGTGTTTTATATGCGCATGACCGCTAGCTACCGACTTCCGCCCGAATGGACCCCGCAAAGCGGTGTGATGCTCACCTGGCCGCGCAGCGACGGCGACTGGAGCCCCGATTACGCCAGCGTCGAACGCTGCCACACGCAGCTCGCGAGCGAAATCAGCAAACGCGAGCAAGTGCTCATCACCTGCATGGATGATGCGCATGCCGACCGGATCCGTCGCATGGTCAAAAACGCCGGCGGCCGGCCGCAGCGCCTGCATCTTTACGCCCTGCCCTCCAACGATGCCTGGGCACGCGACCACGGCCCGATGACCGTACTCAAGGATGGACGGCTGACGTTGCTGGATTTCATCTTCAACGGCTGGGGTGCCAAGTATCCGCACCAGGACGACAACAAGATCACACGGGCGCTGCATGCACGCGGCGCGTTTGGCGCCACTCCGCTGGAAAGCTTCGGGCTGGTGCTGGAAGGCGGCAGCATCGAAGTGGACGGCGAAGGTACGCTGCTCACCACCGAAAGCTGCCTGCTCAACCCCAACCGCAACCCAAAACTTGACCGCACGCAAGTTGAAGTCGAGCTGCAGCGCCTGCTGGGCGTGGACCGCATCCTGTGGCTCAAACACGGAGCGATTGACGGCGACGACACCGACGGTCACATAGATACCTTGGCGCGCTACTGCAATGTACACACCATCGCCTATCAGGCTTGCGATGACCGCAACGATCCCCATTATTCCGATCTGCAGGTCATGGCCGCAGAGTTGCAGGCACTGCGCCGCAAGGACGGCACGCCCTATACGCTGGTACCCCTGCCCTGGCCGCAGGCCATTCATGACCACACAGGCCGAAGGCTGCCTGCCACCTATGCGAATTTCCTCATCATCAACGGAGCGGTACTGGTGCCGACCTATAATGATCCGGCGGATGCGGCTGCACTCTCGGCCCTGCGACCGGCTTTTCCCGGACGCGAAATCGTGCCGGTCATGTGCCGGCCGCTGATTTACCAGTACGGCAGCCTGCATTGCGTAACCATGCAGCTGCCAAAAGGCGTGATTCCGGATTGAAAACCTGGAATCACCTCTTCGTCCCTTCTCCCCTTTAGGGGAGAAGGAAGGATGAGGGGTGCGAGATAAATGACTCGGCAACAAAAAACTCTTAGCGTCGGGCTCGTGCAGCAAAGCTGCAGCGCCGATCGTGCCCACAACCTCGCGGCCAGCATCCAAGGCATCCGCACGGCGGCTGAACAAGGGGTAAAGCTGGTGCTTCTGCAGGAGCTGCACACCGGACCGTATTTCTGCCAGACCGAGGATACCCGCCTTTTCGATCTCGCCGAGACCATTCCCGGGCCCACCACACAGGAACTCGGCGCCGTCGCGAAAGAACTCGGCGTGGTCATCGTGGCGTCGCTGTTCGAAAAGCGCGCGCCCGGCCTCTACCACAACACCGCCGCGGTCATCGAGCGCGACGCCACGCTCGCCGGCATCTACCGCAAGATGCACATCCCGGACGATCCGGGCTTCTCGGAAAAATTCTATTTCACGCCCGGTGATCTGGGCTTTCACCCCATCGCCACCTCCGCCGGCAAACTCGGCGTGCTGGTGTGCTGGGACCAGTGGTACCCGGAAGCCGCGCGCCTCATGGCGCTGGCGGGTGCGGAACTGCTGCTCTATCCCACCGCCATCGGCTGGGTGGAGGAAGACCCGGCGGACGAGCAGGCGCGCCAGCGCGAGGCCTGGATCACCATGCAGCGCGCGCACGCCGTGGCCAACGGCCTGCCGGTGATGGTCGCCAACCGCGTCGGCACCGAAGCGGATCCTTCCGGCAAGACTACGGGTATCCGTTTCTGGGGCTCGAGCTTCATCGCCGGGCCGCAAGGCGAAATTCTTGCGGAGGCCGGCACGGATAAACCCCAAGTGCTCACGGCCGAGATAGATCTCGGTCGCTCCGAAGCCGTGCGCCGCATCTGGCCTTATCTGCGCGACCGGCGCATTGACGCCTATGGCGATTTGTTGAAACGCTTTCGCGACTGATGATTTTGGAACCAAGCTTGTCTTGTTGACCACAAGAAACCCTGATATTGCGTCATTTCCGCGAAAGCGGGAATCCGGATCAAGAGCTGGATATCGGCGTTCGTCGGCATGACGATTGCACTACGCGTTTCAAATCGGCAAAGGAATGCTGTGACATTGGTTAACACTCACCCCGCACCGCGGGGTGTACGCATTTGCGCATTTGCGTTATGAGCATGCCGTTACTGAACCCCAAGTTACCCGATGACCGGCACCCGCTGATCCGCTGGGGTCAGTTATACGGCGGCAGCGCGGCGCTCGCGCTCGCCGAAGCGGCACAAGCCTCAGTTTCGCCGCTGCTGCTGGTCACCCCGGACGCCCGAGAAGCCGAGCGTTTTGCGGCGGAGTTGCGCTTCTATCTCGGCGAGTCCTGGCCGGTGATGCGCTTCCCGGATTGGGAAACACTGCCTTACGACCTGTTTTCACCGCACCCGGATATCGTTTCCGAGCGTCTGGCCACCCTGGCGCAATTACCGGACCTGAAACACGGCGTGATCATCGTCGCGGCCGGCACGCTTATGCAGCGCCTGGCGCCGGCCGTCCATATCCTCGGCGGCAGTCTGCTGCTCAGGACCGGAGAGCGGCTCGATCGTGAAGCCATGCGCCGGCGGCTCACCGCTGCGGGCTATGCCGCCGTCACCCAGGTCATGGAACACGGCGAATTCGCAGTGCGCGGCGCGCTGCTCGACATCTTTCCCATGGGCAGCACTACGCCCTTGCGCATTGATCTGCTGGATGAGGAAATCGAATCCATCCGCCATTTCGATACCGAGACCCAGCTCTCGCAGGACAAGCTTGAGGAGATCAAACTGCTGCCGGCACGCGAATTCCCGCTGGACGAAGCCGGCATCCGCGGTTTTCGCCAGCGTTACCGCGCGCGCTTTGAAGGCGACCCGCAGAAAAATCCCGTGTACCGCGACGTATCCAACGGACTCGCGCCCGGCGGTGTGGAGTACTACGCACCGCTGTTTTTCGACGGCACCGCAACGCTCTTCGAGTATCTTCCGACCGGCACTACGCTGGTACTCCAGGAAGGTGCCGGCGCAGCACTGCAGCAAGCATGGCGGCAAATAGCCGAGCGCCATGAGCAACGTCGCCACGATCTCGAACGGCCGCTGTTGCTTCCCGAAGAACTGTGGCTGTCACCGGAGGAAGCGCAGGTGGCGCTGGACACCCATGCGCGCATCCAGTTGCATAGTTTCGAGTGTACCGGCGCCGACGCCGTGAATTACGGCAGCGTCACGCCGCCGCCGTTGCGCGTGGAGACCCGCGCCGCAGAACCGGTGGCGAAGCTGCTTGCGTTCCTGCGGACATTCCCCGGGCGCGTGCTGCTGGCGGCCGAATCCGCCGGCCGGCGCGAATACCTGCTGGAACTGCTGGCGCACCGCGATCTGCAGCCCACAAGCGTGGACGGCTGGA
>JAGXAZ010000174.1 GCA_018971365.1 Gammaproteobacteria bacterium
GTCAAAGTACTTCGAGGCCACCGAAAAG
The DNA here is from genome assembly GCA_018971365.1 of Gammaproteobacteria bacterium. Lineage (GTDB taxonomy): Bacteria > Pseudomonadota > Gammaproteobacteria > Natronospirales > REEB76 > REEB76. The sequence continues at coordinate 29 of JAGXAZ010000174.1, forward strand.
GTTTATGACACGCTGAATGCCATGTATTCGATCGGTGTCACGGCGGACAGCAAGAACGGTGAAATCAGGGACGTGTTGTGGGACGGTCCGGCGTACAAGGCCGGCCTGGCTCCGGGCATGACGCTGGTCGCGGTGAATGGCCGGGCCTTCACGCCCGACGTATTCCGGGAAGCCATCCGCGAAGCCAAGGGTTCGGCGGAACCCATCAAGCTGCTCGTCAAGGACCTGACGTATTACCAGACCTATGCCGTGGATTATCACGGCGGCCTGCGCTATCCGCATCTGGAACGCGTGACGGGAACCAGGGATTATCTCGACCAGATCATCGCGCCGTTGAAATAGGTTTGCCGATCGGTAACCACCGGCCGGCGTACGTTGCGCGCTAAGAGGATTCGGCTTCGCCGGAAGTACGGCGGCCGCGGCTCAGCCAGCCGTCCTCGGTCTCGGATTCCTCCTGCAGACGGCGTTCGCGGGCGTTGAGAATCAGCGTGCGTCCCACATAACCCACAAGCTTGTCCGGGGTGTCGCGGTCCACGACCAACAGCCGCCCGACGCCGTTGCGCAGCATCTTGTTGACGGCGGTGTGCAGCGTCTCGTCCGGATAGGCGACGATCGGATGCGCGCTGCCCGCCTGCAGCAGTGTCAAGCTCTGGTCGGCATATTTTTCGATGGCACGGAATACATCGGTGCGCGTGATTATGCCCGCGAGCCGGCCCTGGGCATCAAGCAGCGGGTAACCGCTGTGCCCGATTACGCTCGGATCATGCGTGCCAATGCGCCGCGCAAGCTCGGCGACCAGCATGTCGGCACTCAGCGAAGGCGGATGGCGATCCATGACGCTTTCAACCGCGACTTCGCGCAGCGGGTCTACCTCGTACTCCAGGTGAATCTTCAACCCGCGGCGCGACAGGCGCTCCGTCATGATGGATTCTTTGAGGTGAATATGCGCGATGCCGCTCGCCACCACGCACACCAGCATCAGCGGCAGTACGGATTCGTAGTTACGGGTGATTTCGAAGGCAAAAATGATGAGCGCGAAGGTGGCGCGGGAAGCGGCCGCGAATACTGCGGCCATAGCGACGATGGCATACGCCGCCGGGTCGAGATGCGCGCCCGGAATGACGTAGTTGGCAACGATGGCAAAGGCCCCGCCCAAGGCCGCGCCGCCGGTGAACATGGGCGCCAGCAGGCCGCCGGAGGTGCCGGAGCCCAGCGATACCAGCAGCGCCAGACTTTTGAACACCAGCAGCAGCAACAGCATGGACAGCGCGAGGTGATTGTTGAGGATGTCGGTAATCGTGCCGTAGCCGACGCCCAGCACGCGCGGCACAAAAAAGCCGATGATGCCGAGACCCACGGCGCCGATGGCCGGCCACCACATCTCGTCAATCGGCAGCTTTTCGTACAAATCCTCGACCCAGTACAGGCCGCGGCACATGGCCACCGCCATGTAGCCGCACAGCACCGCCAGCACGATATAGAACGGCAAGCCGTTGATCATGTTGAAGTGCGCAGGGCCCACGCGGAACATCGGGCCGGGGCCGATGAGCACGATGTGCACGGTGGTGGCAAGCGTAGTGGCGATGACCAGCGGAATGAAGGAGCGTGCGCGGAATTCGAACAGCAGCAGCTCAATGGCGAAAATCACGCCGGCGATCGGCGTCGAAAAGGTGGCGGCCATGCCGGCGCCGGCGCCGCAGGCAAGCAGCACTTTGCGTTCGGCCGCGGTCATGCGCAGCATCTGGCCGACCAGCGAACCCAGCGCGCCGCCGGTCTGGATGATCGGGCCTTCGGCGCCGAAGGGGCCGCCGGTGCCAATCACCAGCGCGGCGGACAGCGGTTTCAGGATGGCGACACGCGGCGCGATACGGCTCTTGTTGGTGAGCACGGCTTCCATGGCTTCGGGGATGCCGTGGCCGCGGATCTTGCTGCTGCCGTACTTCGCCATGATGCCGACAATCAGACCGGCGATGGCGGGAATCACCAGCACCCAGACACCGAGCGTGTTGACGGTGATGTTCGGCAGCGCGGTCGAAAACCGGTGAAAGTAGGTGAAGTTGGTGATGAGCGCGATGACCACGAACAGGATGTACGCGGTCACACCGGCGGCCAGGCCGATGAGCGCCGCCAGCACCGACATGAGCAACAGGCGAATTCCACTGAAATGAGGTACAAACTGCCGTGCACGCACGGCAACAGGCGTGCCTTGCGACATGCTGACTCCGGATCGTAAAAATGAATTGCGGGAATGCCCGAAGGCGCGGTATGATATATCGTATTACGATATAAAACAACGACACCGATACCCGCATGCACGAGAGCCCGGACCCACGCAAGGTCAGCGATGCCGACTTCGCCACGCTCGCGGAATTCCGCTCGGCGTTGCGCAAATTCCTGCGCACCAGCGAGGAAATCGCCCGCAGCCTGGGCCTGACTCCGCAGCAGCATCAGGTGCTGCTGGCGATCCGAGGATTCCCGGGCGGAACCCCGCCCACCATCAGCCAGTTGGCGGCGCGCCTGCACGTGCGCCACAACAGCG
>JAGXAZ010000175.1 GCA_018971365.1 Gammaproteobacteria bacterium
GAAATCGTGCCGATGCTGTGCGGTTCGGCCTTCAAGAACAAGGGCGTGCAGATGATGCTGGACGCCGTGGTGTATTACCTGCCCGCGCCTGCGGACATTCCCGCAGTCAGGGGCCATCTCGATGACAAGGACAACTCGCCTGCCGAGCGCCATCCGCGCGACGACGAGCCGTTCTCGGCCTTGGCGTTCAAGATCATGAGCGACCCCTTCGTGGGCACGCTCACCTTTTTCCGCGTGTACTCCGGCGTGCTGAAATCCGGCGACACCGTATACAACCCGATCAAGAGCCGGAAAGAACGCATCGGCCGCATCCTGCAGATGCACGCCAACGACCGCAAGGAAATCAAGGAAGTCTGCGCCGGCGACATCGCCGCGGCCGTGGGCCTGAAGGACGTGTCCACCGGCGACACGCTCACCGACCCGGACAAGATCATCATCCTCGAGAAGATGGAATTCCCCGAGCCAGTGATTTCGGTGGCGGTCGAACCCAAGACCAAGGCTGACCAGGAAAAGATGGGCATCGCGCTGCAGAAGCTGGCGCAGGAAGACCCCTCATTCCGTGTGCATACCGACGAGGAAACCGGCCAGACCATCATCTCCGGCATGGGCGAGCTGCACCTCGAGATCATCGTGGATCGCATGAAGCGCGAGTTCAAGGTCGAAGCCAACGTCGGCAAGCCGCAGGTGGCTTACCGTGAGACCATCCGCGCGAGCGTGGAATCGGAAGGCAAGTTCATCCGCCAGTCGGGTGGCCGCGGCCAGTACGGCCATGTGTGGCTCAAGCTCGAGCCGCAGCCGGCCGGCAAGGGCTACGAGTTCGTGAACGGCATCGTCGGCGGCGTGGTACCCAAGGAATACATCCCGGCGGTGGACAAGGGCGTCCAGGAGCAGATGAAGAACGGCATTCTCGCCGGCTATCCGGTGGTAGACGTGAAGGTAACGATCTTCGACGGTTCCTATCACGATGTGGACTCCAACGAAATGGCGTTCAAAACCGCCGCTTCCATGGGCTTCAAGGAAGGCTGCAAAAAGGCCCGGCCGGTACTGCTCGAGCCGATCATGAAAGTCGAGGTGGTAACGCCTGAGGACTTCATGGGCGACATCATCGGCGACCTGAATCGCCGGCGTGGCGTTGTGCAGGGCACCGAAGATGCGCCCGCGGGCAAGATCGTGCGTGCCGAGGTGCCGCTTGCGGAGATGTTCGGCTATGCCACGTCCATGCGCTCGGCCACTCAGGGACGTGCGACTTATTCAATGGAGTTCGAGAAATACATGGAGACGCCTGCCAATGTGGCCGAGGCGGTGATCAAGAAGGCGTCGTAAAATCTTTTCGATTGATCTGACCAGGAGTAGCAACCGTGTCCAAGGCAAAGTACGAGCGCAAGAAGCCGCATGTAAACGTGGGGACGATTGGGCATGTGGATCACGGCAAGACGACGTTGACGGCGGCGTTGACGGTGATCCAGTCGAAGAAATTTGGTGGTGAGGCGAAGGCCTACGACCAGATTGACAACGCGCCGGAGGAGAAGGCGCGCGGCATCACGATTGCGACCTCGCACGTGGAGTACGAGAGTGCCAAGCGTCACTACGCGCACGTGGACTGTCCCGGGCACGCCGACTACGTGAAGAACATGATCACCGGGGCGGCGCAGATGGACGGCGCGATTCTGGTGGTGTCGGCGGCCGACGGTCCCATGCCCCAGACCCGCGAGCACATCCTGCTCGCGCGCCAGGTAGGCGTGCCCTACATCGTGGTGTACATGAACAAGGCTGACATGGTGGACGACAAGGAGCTGCTGCAGCTCGTCGAGATGGAAGTGCGGGACCTATTGACCGCCTACCAGTTCCCCGGGGACAAGACCCCGATCATCATCGGCTCGGCCTTGAAGGCGCTCGAGGGCGATGCCTCGGACATCGGCATCAAGTCCATCGAGAAGCTGGTGGACTCGCTCGACACTTGGATTCCCGAGCCCAAGCGGTTGATTGACGGGGCATTCCTGATGCCGGTGGAGGACGTGTTCTCCATCTCCGGGCGCGGCACCGTGGTCACGGGCCGAGTCGAGCGCGGCATCGTCAAGGTGGGCGATGAAATTGAGATCATTGGCTTGAAACCGACCACCAAGACCGTGGTGACCGGGGTGGAGATGTTCAGGAAGCTCCTCGACCAGGGGCAGGCGGGCGACAACATCGGCGTGCTCCTGAGGGGCACCAAGCGCGAGGAAGTCGAGCGCGGCCAGGTGTTGGCCAAGCCCGGCTCCATCACCCCGCACACCAAGTTTGAGGCCGAAGTGTACGTGCTCACCAAGGAAGAGGGTGGACGGCACACCCCGTTCTTCAACGGTTACCGGCCGCAGTTTTACTTCCGCACCACGGACGTGACCGGCTCGGTGGACCTGCCGAAGGGCGTGGAGATGGTGATGCCCGGAGACAACATCAAGATGGTGGTCTCGCTCATCAGCCCGATTGCCATGGAGGACGGACTGCGCTTTGCCATCCGCGAGGGCGGCCGCACCGTCGGCGCCGGCGTGGTGGC
>JAGXAZ010000046.1 GCA_018971365.1 Gammaproteobacteria bacterium
GCCAGGAAATCGGTTTCTTCTTTGCAGATCTGGATCTCTGTCCGCGAACCCGCTGAGCGCACATGGCGGCCACTACCTCCAAAACAAATCTGCTGGGGCTGGAACGTCCGGAGCTGGAAAAATTCTTCGGTACACTGGACGCCAAGCCGTTTCACGCGCGCCAGGTGATGCAGTGGATGTATCAGCGCGGCGTCGCCGATTTCGATTCCATGACCGATCTCGGCAAGCCGCTGCGCACCCGTCTCACGGAATGCGCGGAAATCAGCCTGCCGGCCGTACTCGGCGACCAGCTTTCCGCCGACGGCACGCGCAAATGGCTGCTGGGCATGGACGAGTTCAACAGCATTGAAACAGTATTCATTCCGGAAGATGAAAGGGGCACATTGTGTATTTCGTCGCAGGTGGGCTGCGCCATGAACTGCAGCTTCTGCGCCACCGGCAAACAGGGCTTCAACCGCAACCTCACGAGTGCGGAAATCATCGCCCAGGTGTGCGTCGCGCAGCGCGTGCTGGGCGCCGCGCGCCCGATCACCAATGTGGTGTTCATGGGCATGGGCGAGCCGCTGGCCAATTACCGGAACGTGCTGCCGGTATTGCGCATTCTGCTCGATGACTTCGGCTACGGCTTGTCCAAGCGGCGCGTGACCGTGAGCACGTCGGGTCTGGTGCCGAATCTCGACAAGCTCGCGCGCGACTGCGACGTGGCGCTGGCGGTGTCGCTGCATGCGCCCGATGATGCGTTGCGCAATGCACTGGTGCCGATCAACCAGGTGCACCCTCTCGCCGAGCTCATGGCGGCATGCCGGCGCTACGTGGCCAACAAGGATCGCAGCCATGTGCACGTGACCTTCGAATACGTGATGCTGGAGGGTGTCAATGACAGCCTGGCGCAGGCGCGCGAACTGGCGGTGCTGGTGCGCGACATTCCCTGCAAGGTCAATCTGATTCCCTTCAATTCTTTTCCCGGCACCCGTTACCGACGCTCGCCGCAAGCGATGATTGATCGCTTTGGCGAGTACCTGTGGAGTCGGGGCATCGTCACCATCACGCGCCGTACTCGTGGCGAAGATATTGATGCTGCCTGCGGACAGCTGGCCGGGCAGGTGCAGGATCGGATTCACCGCGCTGAGCGGCGGCCAAGCTCAACGGAGGCGCTGGCATGAACGTACGGATCGCAGGTGGTTTTGCGGTATTGCTGTTGGCCGGATTACTGGCGGCGTGCGTCAGTTCGTCCTCGGTACCGGGCGACAAGGTCTCGCTGCAACAGGCCTCGCAATTCAACGTGGAGCTGGGAGTGGCCTATCTGCAGCAAGGCCGGCGGGATCTGGCAATGGAGAAACTGCAGCTGGCACTCAAGCAGGATTCCGACAATGCCAACGCCTACATGGCGATCGGCCTGCTGTACAACAACACCGGCGACACGCAGCGCGCGGACGAAAATTTCCGCATCGCTCTGCGCAAGGCTCCGGACAATCCGCAGATCCAGAACAACTACGCGGTATTCCTGTGCCAGCACGGCAAGCCGCAACAGTCCGAGCAGTATTTCATCAAGGCCGCGGAGAATCCGCTGTATCCCACGCCGGAAGCGGCTTATACCAACGCCGGAGTGTGTGCCAACAAAATTCCCGACCCGCCTGCGGCCGCGCAGTATTTTCGCCGCGCGCTGGCCATCAATCCGAACTTCCCGGACGCGCTCTATCAGATGGCACGCATGAGTTATGAGCAGAAACGCTACCTGGAAGCGCGGGCGTTCATCGAGCGCTTCATTTCGGCTTCGCCAAAGCCGCAGCCGGAGGTGCTGTTGCTGGGCGTGCGCACCGAGCGCGCCCTCGGCAATCAGCAGGCCGCCGTCAATTACGCCAAGCAATTGATCAGGCAATTCCCGAATTCCCCCGAAGCGCTGCAACTGACCCAGAGCGATCTCAATGGCACAGGCTCCGGCTGACCCGCCCGCCGGCAGCGGCAGCCTCGGCGAGGAACTGCGCGCCGCGCGTGAGGCGCGTCATCTTGCGCTGCACAAGGCCGCCCAGGATATGCACGTGGGCGACGAAATCCTGCAGCAACTGGAACAGGACAATTACGCCGCACTGGGCGCGCCGATTTTCGTGCATGGGCATCTGCGCAATTACGCGCGCCTGCTGGGGCTGCCGCCGGACGAGGTTCTGGCCAAATACGATCAGGCCGCCGGCCGACTGGCGGCCCCGCCGCTGGTTACCCAGCGCACGGACAACTTGAACAGGATGTGGCGCGACGTCGGTTTACCGGCATCGTCCATCGTGGTGATCGTGGTGCTGGTGGTGCTGGCGGTGGTGTGGTGGCGGCATCGCGCGCCGACCTCCCCGGCGGCTGTCGTCGCGCAGACCGCCATGTCCGGCAGTCTGCCCTCAGCGCCGGGTGCGGTCTCCGCCGGCGCCGTCACGCCTGCGCAGCAGCCGACCGCGGCGGGTGAGGAAGCGCGCAGCGCCACATCGCGCGGGGGTGAAAGACTTCACGCGGCCGCGCCGATTGTAAACACAACCGGCGCCGCACGCGTGCAACCGGCGCCGCCAAAGTCCGCGGTTGGTGAGCATGCCCCGGGCACTGTTTCGCTGACCGAGCAGGGTGTGCCGGCGGCCATGCTGGTGCACGTGAAATTCAGCGTGCACGAGGCCTCGTGGATCGAGGTGTATGATGCGGCCGGCAAGCGCTTGTACTACAGTCTGGCGCCGGCCGGCGACAACATCGAGATCAAGGGCGCCGGTCCGTTGCAGGTGTTTCTTGGAAATTCTCCGGGCGTCAGCATCGAGTACAACGGCGCGGTGTTCGACCAGGCGCCGTTCACCCAGCCGAACACCAACACCGCACGCTTCACACTGGGCGGCAGCGCGGCTGTCGGCAAGCCCGGCGGCTGACACCGCATGTACTCCTGATTTTTTTCGGGGTGTCCCTTGAGCGAGTTGATCCCGCCCATCCGGGGCATGAACGACATCCTGCCGGACGCCACGCCGCGCTGGCATCAGTTGGAAACCGTGACGCGCGCGGTGCTGGCGGCGTACGGCTACCGGGAGATGCGCGTGCCCATCGTGGAAAAGACCGAGCTGTTTGCGCGCTCCATCGGTGAAGTCACCGATATCGTCGAAAAGGAAATGTATAGCTTCGAGGATCGCAACGGCGAACACCTGACGCTGCGCCCAGAAGCCACGGCCGGCATGGTGCGCGCGGGGATCAGCAATGGTCTGCTCTACAACCAGGTGCAACGCCTGTGGTGTCACGGGCCGATGTTCCGGCACGAGCGCCCGCAAAAGGGGCGCTACCGGCAGTTCCATCAGGTGGATGTCGAGGCCTACGGTCTGGCCGGCCCGGACATAGACGCGGAACTCAATATCATGCTGGCACGTCTGTGGAAGGCGCTGGGCGTCAGCGCGCTGGAGTTGCAGATCAACACGCTGGGCACTCCGGCCACGCGCCAGCGCTACCGCAAACTGCTGGTGGAGTATTTCCGGCGGCATCTGGACGCGCTCGACGAGGACAGCCGCCGCCGCCTCGATAGCAATCCTATGCGGGTTCTGGACAGCAAGGTTCCGGAGACACGCAAAGTGGTGGAGGGCGCGCCGAGTCTCCTGGATCATCTGGATGCGGAATCGCAGGCGCATTTTGCGGAATTCCAGAAGTTGCTGGATGACAGCGGAATCCGCTACCGCGTCAATCCCCGGCTGGTGCGCGGCCTGGATTACTACACGCGCACGGTGTTCGAGTGGGTGACTACGCGGCTCGGCGCCCAGGATGCGGTATGTTCCGGCGGCCGTTACGACGGCCTGGTGGAACTGCTGGGCGGGAAGCCCACGCCCGCCATCGGCTTTGCCATGGGCATGGAGCGCATGGTCGCCCTGATGGAAGCCGAGGGCGTGTCCGTGCCGGATACCGCGCCGCACGCCTATCTGGTGCGCGTGGGGGCCGAAGCCGAACGCGCCGGGCTCCGGCTCGCGGAGCAGCTGCGCACGGCGCTGCCGGGTTTGCGCCTGCTCGTGGACTGCAGCGGCGGCGATTTCGGCAAACAGTTGAAGCGTGCCGACAAGAGCGGTGCGCGCGTGGCACTGGTGCTGGGCGACAATGAGGCTCGCAAGCACGAGGTTGGATTCAAGCCGCTGCGCAATACCACCGAACAAGTGAGTATTTCCTGGGATCTGGCGGTGGCGCGCCTGGCGGCATGGGTGCAGTGAGCGACTGCGAAGCGTGAATACCTTGGCTTGATATCGGGAGCAGTGTGTGGACGAATTTCTTTCAGATCAGGAGCAGATTGAGCGCATCAAGAAGTGGTGGCTGGACAACTGGAAGTCCATCTTCGCGGGCATCATCATCGCGCTCATAATTATCTTTGGTTGGCGCTACTGGCAGCACCGCACGCAGGTGCGCAGTCTGACCGCGTCCGCCATGTACAACCAGGTGGGTACGTTGCTGACCGAAGCGCAGGGGCCGCAGGCGCTGGAGATTGCCAATCAACTGGTGAACAACTACGCCGACACGCCCTACGCGGCGCAGGCCGCGCTGGCCATGGCGCAGTACGACGTCGGCACCAACAAGCCCGACGACGCCATGCAGATGCTTGACTGGGTCATTAACCACAGCAAGGATGACGGCCTGACGTTGCTGGCGCGCCTGCGGATGGCGCGCGTCAAACTCTCGGTGGGCGATCCACGTGCGGCGCTCGCGGCGCTTTCGGGCGTTGCGGCCGCCGGATTTACTCCGCTGTATGACGAAGTGCGCGGTGACGCCTATGTGAAACTGGGCGAAATCTCGCAGGCGCGCACGGCCTATCAAAGCGCCCTGCAGGCGTGGACTCCGCAGCTTGGAGACAAGTCACTGTTGCAGATGAAATTCGATGCGCTCGGCGGTACCGCGCCGGCCGCTGCGAGCACCGCGCAAGCACCGGCCGCCCAATCCGGAGCCAAACAACCGTGAAAAAAATATTCTGGTTCGCATTACTGGTGATGTCGCTGGCAGCCTGCGTCAGCAACAACGTGGAGCCGCCGGCGCCGCTGGTGCCGTTCACGCCCGGCGTGAAAGTCGAGCGTATCTGGAGCACTTCGGTCGGGTCCGCCGACGCAATTCTGCGTCTTGGCATCGTCGCTGCGAGCGACAGTGTCAACGTGTATGCCGCGGATCACGGCGGCGACGTGTACGCATTTTCGCTCAAGTCCGGGAAGCGTTTGTGGCGCACCGAGACCAAATTGCCATTGTCCGGCGGTCCCGGAGCGGGCGCCGGCCTGGTAGTGGTCGGTGCAAGCGACGGCACGGTCGTGGCGCTGAACGCCGCGGATGGCAGTCAGGTATGGAAGGCCACGGTCAACGGAGCGGTACTCGCGAGTCCCGCGGTCAGCCCGCAAGCCGTGATCGTGCACACCAGTGACGGCCACATTGTGGCGCTGTCGTTGGCCGCGGGTCAGACGCTATGGAGCGTATCGCGCGACGTGCCGAATCTGACCTTGCGCGGTTCCGGCGTACCGCTGATTGTGGGCGGCACCGTGCTGCAGGGTTTGGCGACCGGCCAGTTGCTGGCGCTGAACCTGAGTGACGGCAGCCAGCGCTGGCTTGCGACCGTTTCTGCGGCCACGGGCAGCAACGAGCTGGCGCGGCTCGTGGATATGGACGGAGTACTGGCGGCGGATGACAGCAACGTATTCGCCGTGAATTATCAGGGCCGGGTCGCGGACGTGGCGCTCGACACCGGCCAGATTCTGTGGGCGCGCGACATGTCGAGCTACACCGGGGTGAGCGCGGATGCGGCGCACGTGTACGTGACCGACGTGCACAGCGCCGTGTGGGCGCTCGACAAGACCACGGGCGTACCGGCATGGACACAGCCCGCGATGCGCGCACGCGATCTCACCGTGCCGGTGCCGTTCGGCGACACCGTGGTGGCCGGGGATCTCGACGGCTATGTGTTCTTCCTGTCCAAGAAAGACGGCAGCATCGTGGCGCGTGTAGGCCTGGGCGGTGCTCCGATCCTGGCGCCGCCCATCGTGGTGAATGACACCCTGATCGTACTGTCCACCAACGGCGACATCGCGGCCTACAAGCTCGCGCCGCTCAAGCAATAACAAGGCAGCAGAAATATAAATCGCGGCTAACGCCGCTCCTACAAGGTAAGATGATTGTAGGAGCGGCGGTCCCCGCCGTGATGCATCATTGGATTCTCCATGCTCCCGGTCATCGCCATCGTCGGCTGTCCCAATGTCGGCAAGTCCACGCTCTTCAATTGGCTGACGCGTACGCGCGACGCGCTGGTGGCGGACGTGCCGGGTTTGACGCGCGACCGGCAGTACGGCTACGGCAAAGTGGGGGCGCGCTCCTGCGTGGTGGTGGATACCGGCGGGCTCGAAGGCGAGGCGGACGAACTCAAGGAGCAGATGAACCGCCAGACGCAGAAGGCCATCGCGGAGAGCGACGCCGTGATTTTTCTCGTGGATGGCCGTGCGGGCCTGACCGCCGCCGACTACAACGTGGCCGGGCAGCTGCGCCGCAGCGGCAAGTCGGTTTATGTGGCGGTCAACAAGACGGAAGGCATGGCCGTGGAACTCGTGACCGCGGAATTCCAGGCGCTGGGTTTCGGGGCGCCGCACGCCATCGCCTCGGCGCACGGGATCGGGGTCGAGGAACTCATTGACACGGCGCTGGCTGGATTGCCGGCGGACTCCGACGCGGATGTGTCCGCGGAGGATGACGCGCGCGTCACCGTCGCGGTTATCGGCCGGCCGAACGTCGGAAAGTCCACGCTCATAAACCGGCTGTTGGGCGAAGAGCGAATGCTGGCGGGTGACCGGCCCGGTACCACGCGCGACAGCATTTACGTGCCCTTCGAGCGTGACGGCCGCGCTTACACGCTGATTGACACCGCCGGCCTGCGCCGGCGCGCACGCGTCGAGGACAAAGTCGAGAAATTCAGCATCATCAAGACGCTGCAGGCCATCGAGCGCGCGCGGGTGGTGGTCGCGCTGCTTGACGGTCAGGAAGGTGTCACCGAACAGGACGCCTCGCTGCTCGGACTCGCCGTGCAGCGTGGCCGCGCGCTGGTCATGGCGGTCAACAAGTGGGACGGTCTGAGTGCGGAACAGCGCGACGGCGTGCGCCGCACGATTGATCTCAAGCTGCCGTTCCTGGAATTCGCGCGCCTGCATTTCATCTCAGCGCTGCACGGCAGCGGTATCGGCGAACTGCTGGGCTCCGTGGATGAAGCCGCCGCCGCTGCGATGCGCGAGCTGGATACGCCCGAACTCACGCGCGCATTGCAAGCGGCCGTGGTCCAGCACCAGCCGCCGCTGATTCGCGGCCGGCGCATCAAGCTGCGCTATGCCCACCAGGGCGGGCGCAACCCGCCGGTCATCGTCATTCACGGCAGCCAGACCGATGAGGTGCCGGGCGATTACCGGCGGTATCTCGAAAACACCTTCCGCAAGCGTTTCGAACTCTTCGGCACGCCGGTGCGCATCGAATTCCGCAGCGGCGAGAATCCCTACGCACGTCAGCGCAAGAAACTCACGCCCAAGAAAGCCAGGATCGCCCGCCGCCAGCGACGCATCCGAAAGACGCGCAAGTCGTGAAATGCATGTCATCCGGCGGTGACCGGATTTCTACCACTATTGGAGAACCAAAAGGAACCTCTGAACAATCCGTGTCTGTTTCAACATCGTTATTCCGGCGAACGCCGGAATCCAGAGACATCAATCTGGATGCCTCCCGGCGGAAGCCGGGATCACGCCAGTGTGACGGAAACCGGAACAAATTAGAGCTTCCAAAATTGCAAATGGCAGCGGGAGGTATAGCGTGAAGACCCCGTTCGACTTCAAAGGCTACCGCGTGATGGTGGCCGGAGGCAGCCGCGGGATCGGGCGCGCCGTGGTGCTTGGGTTTCTCAACGCCGGAGCCCGGGTTGCAGCCTGTGCACGCGGCGAGGACGGGCTGCGCGCAGTGCGCGGCGATGCCAGCGAAAATGCAGCCAGCCTGTACACGCAACGTTGTGATCTCGCGCAAGCCGATGAAATCAAATCCTGGGTTTCCGCTGCGGCCAATGAGCTGGGTGGTATTGACGTGTTGGTCAACTGTGCCACCGGCTACGGGTTTCACGAGCAGGACGAAGACTGGGTAATGGATTTTAAGGTGGATCTCATGGCGGCGGTGCGCGCTTCGCGTGAGGCACTGCCGTACCTCAAACAATCGTCACACGGTTCGATTCTGCACACCAGCTCCATCGGCGCACTGCGCCCGCGCGTGATGGGTCCGCCGTATGCCGCGATGAAGGCGGCACTGAGCCACTACACCACCACCCAGGCGCTGATGCTCGCGGAACACGGGATTCGAGTGAATGCGGTGGCACCGGGTTCCATCGAGTTCCCCGGCGGGGTGTGGAACCGCCTCAAGCGCGAGAAGCCCGAGCAGTACGCCAAAATCCTCGCCACCATTCCGTTCGGCCGTTACGGCACTCCGGAGGAGGTGGCGCAGGTCGCGCTGTTTCTCGCCTCGCCGCTGGCCGGTTGGATTACCGGCCAGACAATCGTCGTGGATGGCGGCCAATCGCTGCGCTTTTGATATGCCACGGAACTCGCCGCTTATATAAATTCAGCTTGTTGCTGATTTATCTCCGGTTTTTCGCACACTGCGTTTAACATTCAACTGCCTCCGGGGTAGACGATCGGGCACAGAAAGCGGCATGCTGAGGCACGGACAAGCCTTCCCAAGGATCCACTCATGAGCAGGATTATCGGGCGTAACACCTCGAGCCTCGGCCGCCGCCGGGTGCGCAAGCCGGACAGCCCCAAGCGTGCCCCCCTGCCTGCGTACATCCGCAGCGTGAAAGTAGCGGTGGACGATGCCGATCGTGATTACATCCGCCGCAAACTTGGCCGCAAATTGGGCAAGTTTGGCAGCGAGGTCGAGCGCGTCAGCGTGCGCATTGAAGACGTCAATGGGCCGCGCGGCGGCCGCGACAAGCGCTGCCGCATCAAGATCACGTTGCGTGGCATGCTGAGCGTAGTGGTGGAAGAGCAGCATTCGGCATTGCAAGCAGCGATTGACGGTGCACTGGCGCGCGCCGGAAGCACGGTCACGCGGCAATTGCAACGCCGGCGGCTGAGGACTCGCGCACGCCGAGGCGGCAGATAGCGGCGTATCTGATCAATCGCAATCTTCATGAATAGCAGACTGGAGGAAACCGTATGCACAAAGAAATAACCGATCAGAGCGTGCTTCAGCACATCGAGCGCTTGGTGGCAGAGGAGGAGCGGCTCAATGCCACGCCGGAGCAGGCGTCCGCCAGCCAGCAGCGCTTGAAGGAAATCGGCGTGTCGCTGGATCGTTGCTGGGATCTGCTGCGCCAGCGCCGTGCGCTGCGGGAATTCGGGCGTGACCCGGACGAGGCGCAAGTGCGCGCGGCCGAGGTCGTGGAAAAATACAAGCAGTAACCAAGCTCATGGTTTGGCTGCATGGGCTTACGGGTTTTTCAATCAGAGGAGAACAACGTGCATAAACCATGCGATGTCGCAGTGTTGGTCGGCAGCCTGCGCAAAGAATCCTTTAACCGCAAGGTAGCGAATGCGCTTGCAGAACTGGCGCCGCCGGAGCTGAAACTGGAGATCGTGGCGATTGGCCTATTACCGCTGTACAACCAAGATTTGGATACCGCTGATCCTCCCGCCGCCTGGAAGAGTTTTCGTGAGCGCGTCGGACGCGCCGAGGCGGTGCTGTTCGTCACGCCTGAGTACAACCGCGGGATTCCCGCGCCTTTGAAGAACGCCATTGATGTGGGCTCGCGGCCCTACGGCCATAGTGTCTGGAACGGTAAGCCCGGTGCCGTGGTCAGTGTCTCGCCCGGCGCCATCGGCGGTTTCGGCGCGAACCATCACTTACGGCAGTCACTGGTATTTCTGAATGTGCCGGTGATGCAGCAGCCGGAAGCCTATATCGGCGGCGCCGACAAGCTGTTCGACGCCACCAACAAACTTGTCAATGACGGAACGCGCAAGTTCCTGCAGGGGTTCATGCAGGCGTTCGCAGCCTGGATCTCGACAAACGCCAAATGAAGCAGTCGGCACGGGATCATGAGACCGTTGCCGACAGAAATGTCCTGTACGGGCGGGCGGACGGTCGTATGATTGGTCGCACACTCAACCATGACTCAATTAAAGGAGGCCGCATGTCCAGCCGTCGTCGTTTGCACAGAGTGCTGCTGGCGGTGTTGCCGCTTTTTGGCTTGATCGCCGCTCCTTGGTTGCAAGCCGCGCAAGCGAACGCTGTTCCACACTGGCGCCCGGCACATGTGGTCGTTGTCATCGAGGAAAACAAATCCTTCTCCACGATCGTTGGCAATCCCGATGCACCCTATATCAACCAACTGGCCGGACAAGGCCTGGTGTTCACGGACGCGCATGCCATCGTGCATCCCAGCCAGCCGAATTACGTGGCATTGTTCGCCGGCTCCACATATGGGTTGACCGACGATTCCTGTCCGCACGACTTGAACAGTCCGAATCTGGCGAGCGAACTGTTGGCGAAGAAGCTGAGTTTTGCCATCTATTCCGAAAGCATGCCCGAGGCTGGATTCACGGGATGCAGTGCCAGCAATGGGCTTTATCGGCGCAAGCACAATCCAGTTGCGGATTTTCAGGGGCATTTGCCCGCAACCGTGAACCTGCCATTCAGCGACTTCCCGCGTGACTATGCCAAGCTGCCGACAGTGGCCTTCGTGGTTCCCAACATGATGAACGACATGCACGACGGCACCATCGCCGAAGGTGATACCTGGCTGAAAGCGCACCTCAGCCGATATGCCGCGTGGGCCAACACTCACGATAGTCTGCTGATTGTCACCTGGGACGAGAGCGATGCGCGCAGCCTGAGCAACCAAATACTGCTGATCGTGGTCGGCGCGCATGTCAAACGGGGATCGAATGACGCATACGTAAATCATTACAGCTTGCTGGCCATGTTGGAGCGTTTCTATGTCCTGGATCGTTTGGGGGACAGCGCGGAGACCAGTGCTTTGAATCTGTTTTGAACCCGATGTGCCGGGAACACGACCGCACACTTTGGGGCTATTTCAGATGGCGAAGGCAAAAAGCGTGCCGGTACTGCCGCTTGACTGACACGGTTTTTCTGCTATACCTAAATACGTCTTATAGATGACATATTTTGGGAGTGCTGGTCGCATTCCCGAGTAAATGCCTTAAGAGATAAGGAAGGGGGTTATTCCCGTACCTTGTGATGCGGGCCAGTATGACGAGAGTTATGAGGATCAAACCCATGAAACCCCTGCATAGCCATCGCGGCCTTACGGCCTTTGTTTTCTTTATTTTCAGTTGTCTTGCCGTCATCCCAATTGCCCAGGCTGCTGACTCCGGTCAGCCAGCCGCACAGCCGGATGTTCCGCTTTACAGTGACCTGGGGAACCTGCACCACGGTATAACCACCGGGAATCGCCTTGCCCAGAAATACTTTGATCAGGGGCTGAGGCTGACTTACGGGTTCAACCACGCGGAAGCGATCCGCGCTTATACCGAAGCGGCTCGCCTCGACCCGCACTGCGCCATGTGTTACTGGGGCATCGCCCTGGATTACGGTCCCAACATTAATGCGCCCATGGACGCTGGCAGCGGAATCAAGGCGTATGCGGCAGCGCAGCAGGCGCTGACGCTTTTGCCTTATGCCAGCGAGGAAGAACAAGGCTACATTCGTGCGGTGGCGACACGTTACGCGGCGAAGCCAGAGGCGGACCGCACGGCGCTGGATCGCGCTTATGCGACGGCCATGGGTGAACTTGCCGCCAAGTACCCGGATGATCTTGACGCGCAGACTCTGTATGCAGAGGCCATGATGGATCTCCGGCCCTGGAACTACTGGACGCCGGATGGCAAGCCTTATGCTGAAACACGCGAGATCGTCGCGACGCTTGAAAACGTGATGCGCCGCAATCCGAATCACCCGGGCGCTTGCCACTACTACATCCATACGGTGGAAGCGGCTTATCCCGAAAAAGCGGTGCCCTGCGCGGATCGGCTGGCATCGCTCATGCCGGGTGCCGGCCACTTGGTGCACATGCCGGCGCATATCTACATCCGTGTCGGGCGCTGGGCGGATGCCATCAGGGCAAATCAGCACGCCATTCACACGGATGAGACTTACATCATGGACCAGCACCCGGCCCCGGGGATGTACCCGATGGGGTATTACCCCCACAACATCCACTTCCTGGAATTTGCCGCAACCATGGCCGGAAACAGCAACATGGCGCTTGAATCAGCGCGCAAGCTTGCGGACAAGGTGGACCCTGTCATGCTGAGTCAGATCGGTATGTTGCAAACCATGCTGGTCACACCGCTGCACGCCGAAATCCGCTTTGGTCGCTGGCAGGATGTGCTGGATGAAACCGCACCGCCCACCGGTTTGCACTACCCCATGGGTATTTGGCATTACGCCCGCGGTATCGCCTACACCAGACAAAACAAGCTCGATTTGGCTGATGCTGAACTCATTGAACTGCGGAGGATAGTGGCGGAACCGGCGATGAAAAACTTGGTGGTTGACAGCGGCAATACTGCGGAGCCGGTGCTGCATATTGCTTCATTGGTGTTGGCCGGAGAGCTGGCGGCACGGCGCGGCGCCACCGACGAAGCGGTGAGCAGCTACACCCAGGCGATTGATCTGGAGGATCAGCTCGCGTATGTGGAGCCGCCGAGTTGGCCACTGCCGGTGCGCCAGCAACTGGGAGCCTTGTTGCTCGCCCACGGTCGCGCGAGCGAAGCGGAAGCGGTGTATCGCGCGGACCTCAAGCGCTTTCCGGAAAACGGCTGGTCGCTCTACGGTCTGGCTGCGAGCTTGCGTGCCCAGGGGAAAAATGCCGATGCGGACAAGGTCCAGGCGCGTTTTCGGGCGGCCTGGGCGGACTCCG
>JAGXAZ010000176.1 GCA_018971365.1 Gammaproteobacteria bacterium
GCCGGGCGCGGATGGGCGCCGCGTCCACGTCACGCATCAACCGGCCGATGTACTGGCGCTGGCGCTTGAGCGCGCCATGGCTGGTGATGCGACGCGCCTGTGTCACGGCATCGTGCAATTTCTCCGGTAGCGACAGCGCCGCCAGCTGCGGCTCCGGCAACTCCGCGAGTTGCTCGCCGAGTTTTTGCAGCGCTTCGACTTCACGCTTCAACTGCGAGCGGCTGGGTGTTTCGGGATTGTCGTCCTCGGGACTCATGGGCTTACAATACGCAGCCTTGTCTTGAAGTGAAACCAAAATGCACGCGCGCAGCAAACATGATACTACGGGCTATTCCCGTGACCAGCTCAATGCGTGCGTCGTGCAGGTGCTCGAAGAGGCACGCGCACAGGGCGCCAGCCAGGCGGAAGCCGGTGTCAGCATCGACTCGGGGCTGACGCTCACGGTGCGCCTGGGTGAAGTGGAGACCCTGGAGTACCAGCGCGACCGCGGCATCGGCGTAACCGTGTATTTCGGCCAGCGCAAGGGCTCCGCCAGCAGTTCGGATTTGTCGCCCGCTGCCCTGAAAGAAACCGTGCGTGCCGCGTGCAGCATCGCGCGCTACACGGCCGAGGACGAGTGTGCGGGTCTGGCGGATGCGGCGCTCATGGCAAAGGATTTCCCCGATCTGGATTTGTGCCACCCCTGGGAGCTCGCGCCGGAGCAGGCCATTGAGCTTGCCACGCGCTGTGAAGCCACGGCACGCGGCTTCGATGCCCGCATCCGGAATTCCGACGGCGCCACCGTGACATCGCATCAAGGCATGCGCGTATACGGCAACAGCCACGGGTTCCTGGCTGGGTACGAAAGCACCAGCCACAGCCTTACCTGCGTGGTCATCGGCGGCGAGAACGGCGGCATGCAGCGTGATTACTGGTACAGCACCGCACGCGATCCGCAGGATCTGGAGACCGTGGAAGCGGT
The DNA here is from genome assembly GCA_018971365.1 of Gammaproteobacteria bacterium. Classification (GTDB taxonomy): domain Bacteria; phylum Pseudomonadota; class Gammaproteobacteria; order Natronospirales; family REEB76; genus REEB76. Next base: position 962 of record JAGXAZ010000176.1, read on the forward strand.
GGGCGTGAAGGCCGCGGAGCGCACCGTGGCGCGGCTTGGCGCGCGCAAACTCGGAACGCGCCGGGCCGCGGTGCTGTTCGCGCCGGAAGCCGCGCGCGGCCTGATCGGCCATTTCCTCGGTGCGATGCGCGGCGGCGCCCAGTACCGCGAAGCCTCGTTCCTGTTGAAAGCCGCCGGGCAGCAGGTGTTCCCGGATTTCGTGCAACTATCGGAACGGCCGCAGCTGAAAAAGGCGCTGGCGAGCGCGGCCTTCGACAACGAAGGCGTGGCCACGCGCAATGCAGAGATTGTGGATCGCGGCGTGGCGACCACCTACCTGCTGGACAGCTATGCGGCGCGCAAGCTCAAACTCAAAAGCACCGGCCATGCCGGCGGCGTGCGCAACCTCATCGTCAAATCCGGCAAACTGGACTACAAAGGACTGCTGAAACACATGGGTACGGGTCTGGTGGTTACGGAACTCATGGGGCAGGGCGTGAATCACGTCACCGGTGATTATTCGCGCGGCGCTGCCGGTTTCTGGGTTGAGAGCGGCGAGATTGCCTATCCCGTCGAGGAAATCACCATCGCGGGGAATTTGCGCGACATGTACAAGAATGTCGTTGCCATCGGCAACGACGTGGACCTGCGCGGCAGCATCCGGACCGGCTCAATCCTCGTAGGCGAGATGACGATTGCGGGGGAATAAGTATTGAGGCTGCGCCGCAGCGGCCGTCATTCCGGCGGAAGCCGGAATCCAGTCCAGAACATTGCGGCCTGCGGCCGCGCGCGTATTTTGGAGCGGGTTCCCGCACCCGCGGGCGTGGCACTTTCGTTTCGGCGAAAGTGCCCAAAGCCATTCCCCCGGAGCGCGGGTCGCCGGAGACGGCGACTGCCCTGCGCGCTTCACTCGCTGCGGAGTCCGGCCGAGAGGCGTTCCCTCGCCTCGCGGCCGGAGCGCCGCCCTCCCTGGTGGCGCCCCTTCGGGCTGACCTAGCTCGCTGCAGTGCTCAGCTCGCGCTACGGGTACAAGAATCAAGACATCAACTTCAAGGGTTTCTTGCTCTTCAGGTCCCCGTGGATTTCGCCGAGTCTCGCAGCCCGGCGAGGATCAGGCCCGCCCGCAGGGCGGGGAGAAGTCAGGATGACAAACCGGCGCAGCGGGCTAAGGATGGCCCGTCTGCGCCGCCCCGAGCCGAGCGAGAAACGAGGGCACGCGGCTGAAACCGAGTCGTTCCCGATTCGGTTTCAGCCAGGCGCGGAATCCCCGGGGCGTGTTTCTTTGGTGACTTTCTTTTCACGAGCAAAGAAAGTCACCCGGTTGCGGGACGGAATCCCGCTATCTTGATAAAGGCTGCGGCGCAGCCGCACGGATTGTCTTAGGATGTTACATTCCCCGGAACATGAGGATCCCCGCCATGCGTATCCTGAGCCTGAGCCTGGTCTTGCTGGCAACGCTGTGCACCAGCACCGTGTGGGCCGCGAATGCGCCCGCGACCAACAGCCACCCCATCGCCATCGTCATTCACGGCGGCGCCGGTACCATCAGCCCCAAGGACATGAC
>JAGXAZ010000047.1 GCA_018971365.1 Gammaproteobacteria bacterium
GGAAGCACGGTCACGCGGCAATTGCAACGCCGGCGGCTGAGGACTCGCGCACGCCGCGGCGGCAGATAGCGGCGTATCTGATCAATCGCAATCTTCATGAATAGCAGACTCGAGGAAACCGTATGCAAAAAGAAATAACCGATCAGAGCGTGCTTCAGCACATCGAGCGCTTGGTGGCAGAGGAGGAGCGGCTCAATGCCACGCCCGAGCAGGCGTCCGCCAGCCAGCAGCGCTTGAAGGAAATCGGCGTGTCGCTGGATCGTTGCTGGGATCTGCTGCGCCAGCGCCGCGCGCTGCGGGAATTCGGGCGTGACCCGGACGAGGCGCAAGTGCGCGCGGCCGAGGTCGTGGAAAAATACAAGCAGTGACCAAGCTCATGGTTTGGCTGCGTAGGCTTACGGGTTTTTCAATCAGAGGAGAACAACATGAATGAAACATACGACGTCGCAGTGTTGGTCGGCAGCCTGCGCAAAGAATCCTTCAACCGCAAGGTAGCGAATGCGCTCGCAGAACTGGCGCCCCCCGAATTGAAACTTGAAATCGTGGAGATCGGCCAGTTGCCGCTGTACAACCAGGATCTGGATGCCAATCCGCCGGCTGCCTGGAAAACCTTCCGTGAGCGGGTGAAGCGCGCCGATGCCGTGCTGTTTGTGACGCCGGAATACAACCGCGGGATTCCGGCTCCGCTCAAGAATGCCATTGACGTGGGTTCGCGCCCCTACGGCCAGAGCGTGTGGAACGACAAACCCGGCGCCGTGGTAAGCGTCTCGCCCGCCGCCATCGGCGGCTTCGGCGCCAATCATCATTTGCGACAATCGCTGGTATTTCTGAATGTGCCCGCGATGCAGCAGCCGGAAGCCTATATCGGCGGCGCCGACAAGCTGTTTGACGCCAGCAACAAACTTGTCAACGAAGGTACGCGCAAGTTCCTGCAGGCGTTCATGCAGTCGTTCGCAGCCTGGATCTCGACAAACGCCAAATGAAGCAGTCGGCGCGGGGTCGTGAGGCCGTTGCCGACAGAAATGTCCCATACGGGCGGGCGGACGGTCGTGTGACTGGTCGCACACTCAGCCATGACTCAATTAAAGGAGGCCGCGTGTCCAGCCGTCGTCATTTTCACAGGGTGCTGTTGGCGGCGTTGCCGCTTTTCGGTCTGCTCATCGCTTCGTTGTCCCCTGCCGTGCAGGCGAGCGCTGTTGCGCACTGGCGGCCGGCGCATGTGGTCGTCGTCATCGAGGAAAACAAATCCTTCTCCACGATCGTTGGCAATCCCGATGCGCCCTATATCAACCAACTGGTAGGACAAGGCCTGGTGTTCACGGACGCACATGCCATCGTGCATCCCAGCCAGCCGAACTATGTGGCGCTGTTCGCCGGTTCCACATATGGATTGACCGACGATTCCTGTCCGCACGACTTGAACAGTCCGAATCTGGCGAGCGAACTGTTGGCGAAGAAGCTGAGTTTTGCCATCTATTCCGAAAGTATGCCCGAGGCCGGATTCACGGGATGCAGTGCCGGCAATGGGCTTTATCGGCGCAAGCACAATCCAGTTGCGGATTTTCAGGGGCGTTTGTCCGCAACCGTGAACCTGCCATTCAGCGACTTCCCGCGTGACTATACCAAGCTGCCGACAGTGGCCTTCGTGGTGCCGAACATGATGAACGACATGCACGACGGCACCATCGCCGAAGGCGATATCTGGCTGAAAGCGCACCTCAGCCGATATGCCGCGTGGTCCAACACTCACGATAGTCTGCTGATTGTCACCTGGGACGAGAGCGATGCGCGCAGTCTCACCAACCAGATTCCGCTGATTGTTGTTGGCGCAGGAATCAAGCCCGTCCGCAGCGGGCAGTTCGTGGATCACTACGGCCTGCTGCGCATGCTGGAGGATTTCTATGGATTGAAGCTTCTTGGCCACAGCGCTGAGGCAATACCCACCACGCTTCTGCCGTGAATTAGTCTGGATGCGGGCTCGCCGGCGCTGCATCGAGACTGCTGTTGCTGCACACCGGAACGGTGTAATCGCTGACTGCACGATCAAATCGCGCCGGCGGTTCGGGCAACTTGCCTTGAGCGGCTTCGGCCACGGCGTGTTTATCCCAATCAGCGTCTCCACTTGACTTGATGAGATGAATGTTGGAAAAGGCCCCATTCTTGTATTCATATCCGACTACAGCGCAAGGTGGTTTGGACAGAGAACTGGATTCGCCGGTGGATACGTAACGCACTTGTGTGACCGTATTTGCGCAAGTGAGGAGACCAAAACAATAAGGAATGCTGAAACCAAATGTTTTATTCTTGAGCCAGTCAGGAGGTTTTGGGAGCGCAGTCGCTCGCAATTCGTTAAGTACGGCTTGGTCCAGGCTGATATTGCCGCTGGACTTTTGGATCTTTGGGTTAAGAATTTCTCCGTTCTTGTATTCGAAATACGCTATTAACAAGCCACTGGAACCATAACGTTCTGCCATTATTGGATATTGAATGTGCTCGGCGAGGGCTTGGCGCAAGGCCAGGCGCAAGCTGGGGCTGACTGGCGACATCGGAATAGTCATTTGGAAGGCGTGTGGCGTATCCGTGTCTGATCCGGCGGCCTGCGGTGGCTTGATTTTGGCTATCTGCTCGGTAATGGCCCCGTCCAGTACCGACGAGCCGGTGGATTGCACAACGTGGGGTTCGAGTAAATTACCTTTGTAGTAGATGAACGTGACGATGGCCGTGCCGGAAGGGGAATCTTGCGCGGCCGCGGAATGTGGATATTTCACGTTGTGCTTCACGGCGGTGGCCAGCGAATTGACCCAGCCCGGGTTTTGCCAATAGGGAACTGCAGGGGCGGTGGCACATCCGGCCAAAAGACCTGCAATCGATAGGATCGTCAGGATTTTTGCTCGCATAGTCCCCTTCCGATGTTCAACATGCGACCGCATAATCCTAATCCTGGAAGATATAGGCGTCCATGCAGAGCGTGCGATCAAAGCTGTGATGCAGACGCTGCGCCTTGGGTCCACCGGCGCCGAGCGCCGCAAACAACGGCAGGAAATGTTCTTCGGTGGGATGGCAGCGTGCCGCTTGCGGTGCGCGCTGGCGATAATCCAGCAATGCATCTCGGTCACCGCGCGTGAGAGCTGCGTGCAGCCAGTCCGCAAAATCCTCGTAAGGCTTGTGGTCATCGCTGGCATGAAAATACTCCCGCAGATTGTGCGTGGCGCCGCCGCTCGCGAGAATCAGCACGCCACGCTCGCGCAGGGGCTTGAGCGCTTCGCCGATTTTCAGGTGATGCACCGGGCCGAGCGGGGTTTGCAGCGAGAGTTGCAATACGGGGATGTCGTGCTGCGGATACATGAGTAGCAGCGGCACCCAGGCGCCGTGATCCAGGCCGCGCACCGGATCCACGCTGGTGGGCGGGCCGAGCAGCCGCGCGACCTCTTTGGCCAATGCGTGATCGCCTGGAGCGGGGTAACGCAGTTCGTAAAGTGGCTCGGGAAAGCCGTAGAAGTCGTGGATGGTATCGAGATGTACAGCTCCGGTAACGCGCGGCGCGGCGGTTTCCCAATGCGCGGAAATCACCAAAATAGCCTCGGGCCGCGGCAGCGTGTTGCCGAGCTTGCGCAAAAAGCCATGGGCCGGCTGACCTTCATCCAGCGCCAGCATGGGTGAGCCGTGGGAGACAAACAGAGTCGGTAAAGTGCTCATGGGCATACTGTGGGACTCGCCAGCGATGGATTCAAGTCCGCACGATGTGGAATTTGGGTACTATGATGAGAAAATTTATTTGTCACCCCTGCGGAGGCAGGGGCCCGGGTTTTGAATCACCGGATTCCCGATTTCGCGGGAATGACATTAAAGGGCTACAAGCCCTCGCAGTTCGCGCGTTATTTGACTGGGGTACCTGTGGTTCACATTTTGTTAACAGTACTGGACCTTGGCGGCACCTTCGTGTTTGCCATCAGCGGCGCGGCGGCCGCGGTCAAGCACCGGCTGGACATCTTCGGCGTCCTGGTGCTGGCGTTCGCGGCTGGCAATGCCGGCGGCATCACCCGCGATCTCCTTATCGGCGCGGTGCCGCCGGCGGCGATCGCCAACTGGAGTTATCTCGGCGTCTCCATTCTGGCCGGTTTGGTGGTGTATTTCCGGTATCCGCTGATCGCGCGCCTCAATAACCCGGTGTTGTGGTTCGATGCCGTGGGCCTGGCGTTTTTCGCCGTTGCCGGCGCGGAGAAAGCTCTCGTGTATCACCTCAACCCCGCGATGGCGGCCCTGCTTGGCATGTTGACCGGTATCGGCGGCGGCATGCTGCGTGACGTGCTGGTCAATGAGGTTCCGACGGTGTTGCGCGCCGATCTGTATGCGCTCGCGGCGCTGGCCGGCGCCGTGGTGGTAGTTGCGGGCCACCTGCTGGGCCTGCATCCCATAGGGCCGGCGGTGATCGGCGGACTCCTGTGTTTTGCGCTGCGCTTCATGGCGATCCGCTATGGCTGGCACCTGCCTGCGGCACGCCATCCGGCTCTGAAAGGTCCGCGCAGTCCGGAAGATGATCGCGGCCGCTGAAACAGGCGTGGACCTGCGCCGCTATTGCATTGGCTGGTACGGTCTCGACCGCGGTCGGCTGATGTTCCAGTCGCCGTGAGGCAGGCTAATGAGCTGCCTGTGCGCTGGCTGGCGCGGTTTCACGCCCGGGTAGCGGCGTGCGCGCGGGAGTGGTGTTTTCGGCCGTTGCCCCCGGGCCACCCGTGGGCTTGGAATAAATCGGCCGCTTCATCAGAAACACCAGCGGCAGTGCGATGACGGAGAGCACGCTCATCAGCAGGAAATCGTTGTTGAAACTTATCATGGCGGCCTGCTGATTGACGACGTCGTTGAGAGCGGCAAGACCGTAGGTACCGTTCAAGGTTATCGGCGCCGGGAGTGCCTGCAACGCCTGACTGTAGGGAGTGAGGCGGCCGCCGATGACCGCATGATTCACCTGGGTGTAGCGTGCCAACAGGGTAAACGCGATGGAAATGCCCAGGCTGCCGCCGATGTTGCGGATCAGGTTGTAAACGCCGGTGCCTTCGGTGCGTTGCTGCGGCGGCAACGTGGAGAACATCACGGTAGTGAGCGGCACAAATACCTGACCCATGCCCACGCCCTGCACGAAGCCGGTCCAGATGAGCGGCCAGATCCCGATCTGGGTGTCGAACCCGCTCATGAAATACGTGCCCAGCGCCATGATGATGATGCCCGCGGCCATATTCAGGCGCGGATCGATCCTGGTTGACATGCGACCCACGACCATCATGGAAATCATGGTGCCGATACCGCGGGGTGCGAGGATCAAGCCGGTGAGAATGACGGGGTAAGCCAGTACGTCCTGCATGAGCTGCGGCAGCAGCGACAGCGTGGAAAACAGCGTAACGAATACGATGAAACCGATGATGTTGCCGACAACGTAGTTGCGGTCGCGGAACAATGTCAGGTCAATGTAAGGGTGGTCCTTCCTGTAGCTGTGGATGAAGAACAGCCATGTGCCGATGACTACCAGTCCGAACTCGATGAGGATTTCCGCCGAAGTGAACCAGTCTTTCTGTTCGCCGCGGTCGAGCATCATCTGCAGCGCGCCGATGGCGACGCTCAGGAACAGGAAACCCCAGCCGTCAAACTTGCGCGCAAAATTGATGGCCGTCTTTTTGACGTAGGTGAGCGTGAGCAGGATTGCCAGCGCGCCGATCGGGATGTTGATGAAGAACACCCAACGCCAGGAATAATCCTCGGTGAGGTAGGCGCCAAGCACCGGGCCGATAATCGGGCCGAGCATCAGGCCGATGCCGAATATCGCCATGGCCATGCCGTGTTTCTCGCGCGGCCAGGTATCGAGCATGATCGCTTGCGATATCGGCACCATGGCGGCGCCGAACAGTCCCTGGATGATGCGCAGCACCACGATTTCCGCGAGCGACGTGGCCGTGCCGCACAGAAACGAGGCGCACAGGAATCCAATCATGCTCACCAGATACACGCGGCGGCGGCCAAAGCGGCCCGCGAGCCAGCCGGTGGGCGGCGTCATGATGGCCGCGCCGACGATGTAGGACGTGAGCACCCAGGAAATCTGGTCCTGATCCGCCGACAGCGAGCCCTGCATTTCCGGCAGCGACACGTTGACGATGGTGGTGTCCAGCACCTGCAGCAAAGTGCCGAGCATGACCGCGAAGGTGATCATGCCGGTGTGGGCCTTGTTGGCGGCGGCGCGGAAAATCACGCGGGAAGGCTCAGTCGGCCACCACCGGACGGTGGGGCGTCTCGCCGGGAACGGTCTTGGGCGGGCGCATCAGCAGTACCAGCGGAATGGCGGCGAGGCTCACGATCATCATCAACTTGAAATCGTTGTTGAAGCCGATCATGGCGGCCTGTTGCGTGACCACGCCGTTGAGCATGGCCAGGTCGCGTGTATTGTGCAGGTTCATCGTGGCGCTCAGTGGCGAGAGCTGCATGGCCTGACTGTATGGAGTGATATGCGTGGCGAGCACCTGGTGGCTGATCTGGGTACTGCGCGCCAGCAGCGTGAAGGCAATGGAAATGCCGAAGCTGCCGCCGATGTTGCGGATCAGGTTGAATACACCGGTGCCCTCGGTGCGTTGTGCAGCGGGCAGCGTCGCAAACGCGGCGGTGAACATCGGCACCATCACCAGGCCGATGCCGATGCCCTGCACGAAGCTCGTCCAGGTGATGAACCAGGTGTCCACCTGGGTGTTGAAGTGGTACATCTCGTAGAGCGAGAACGCCAGAATCAGCAGGCCGGTGAGCATGACCAGACGTGGACTGAATTTGTTCGAGAACCGCCCGACCAGCACGAAAGAAATCATGGTGCCGACGCCGCGCGGCATGAGCACCAGTCCGGCGATGATGACCGGATAGTTCAACAGGTTCTGCACGAACGGGGGGATCAGCGCCATGATGGCGTACATGCACAGAAACAGCAGGAATCCGAGCACGTTGTTGAGTACGAAATTCCGGTCCTTGAACAAGCTGAGATCTATATAGGCGTTCTTTTTCCTGTAGGTGTAAATAAAGAACAACCACAAGCCGATGAGCACCAACGCCAGTTCAATGATGGTACTGGCTGCGTTGAACCAGTCCTGACGCTGGCCACGGTCGAGCATCAGTTGCAGCACGCCGATGGCCACGCTCATGAACAGAAAGCCCCAAGCGTCGAAAGTGCGGATTTTGTTGATCGCGGTTTCCTGCACATAGGCGAGTGTCATGAGCACCGCCACGATGCCCACCGGAATGTTGATGAAGAACACCCAGCGCCAGGAGTAGTACTCGGTGAGATAAGCGCCGAGCACCGGGCCGATGACCGGGCCCAGCACCACGCCCACGCCGAAAATGGCCATGGCTTGGGTGTGATTCTCGCGCGGCCAGGTGTCGAGCAGGATGGCCTGCGAGATCGGCACCATGGCGGCGCCGAACAGGCCCTGGAGCGTGCGCAGCAACACCATTTCCGTGAGCGAGGTGGCGGTGCCGCACAGGAACGAGGCTGCGACGAAACCGATCATGCTGACGATATACACGCGCTTGCGGCCGAAGCGCCCCGCGAGCCAGCCGGTGGGCGGCGTCATGATCGCCGAACCCACTATATAAGAGGTGAGCACCCAGGAAATCTGGTCCTCGGTGGCGTTCAAGCTGCCCTGCATGTTGGGCAGTGCCACGTTGGCGATGGTGGTGTCGAGCACCTGCATGAAAGTGCCGAGCATCACCGCGAGGGTGATCATCGCGGTGTGCGGCTTGCCGCTTGCCGGGCGGGGCAGGCTGAGGTTCACGGCTTCACGTTTGCGGGGGAAGCGCGCCGGAGCACGAAGCGTTCCACCGCATTGGCGAAACCGTCATTGTTGTTGTCAGTGGTGATGCGCCGCGCCGCACGCTTCACTTGCAGGTCGGCGTTGCCCATGGCGATGGAAAGTCCTGAATGCGCGAACATCAGCACATCGTTGGGCATGTCGCCGATGGTGGCGATCTCGTCAACACAGAGCCGGTAGCGGGCCGCGAGATATTTGGCTACTGCGCCCTTGTTGGCATCGGGATGGGTCACGTCGAGGTAATAGGGCTGGGACGCAGATGCGGCCACATGCTCACCAAAGCGGTCATGCGCTTGTGCCGCAGCCCGGGCCACGGCATCGTGGTCATCGCTGACGCCGACAATTTTCAACACGCCATCGGTCAGCCGGCTCATGTCGCGCATGATCTTGGGCTGGAATTGCACGGTCGCGGCTTCGCGTTTCACATGTGGACCGTCCGGATCGGGAACGAACCAATCGGTGCCGCGGTATATCCACGCCTCGAGCCTGAATGACCTCATGAGTCCGGTGATGGGCGCAACCAGGGATTCCGGTACCACGCGTTGTTCGATCACGCTCATGTCGGGCGTGATGAGCGCGCCGCCGTTGAACGCCGCAATGGGCATTTCCAGGTGCAGGGGCTTGACGAGCATGGCCATGCCGCGCGGCGGCCGCCCGCTGGTGACGGTGAAGAGGATGCCGGCCTTGCGCAGCGCGTGCACGGCCGCGATGGCCCGGGGCGTCAGGATTTTTTCCGGCGTAACCAGGGTGCCGTCCACGTCGGCGAGCATCAGGCGGATAGCAGGGGAGCTCATTGGATACCTGAGCAGGCGCAGCGCACGCGCACTAGTTATGCGCCATCCTGGCCTTGGGCGCACCGCCGAACAGGCTGTAGTGCGTATCAATGCTGACTTCCGCACTCATGCCGGCGCGCAGATCCGGGCCGTCCGCATGGGTGTCAATCAGAATGCGCACCGGAATACGCTGCACCACCTTTACCCAGTTGCCGGTGGCGTTTTGCGGCGGCAGCACCGAAAATACCGAGCCGGTGCCCGGTGAGATGCTCACCACCGTGCCCTGCCATTGGTGGTGCGGATAGGTGTCCACGCTGATATCCGCGCGGTCGCCGACCTTCACGTGCGTCAGCTGGGTTTCCTTGAAGTTGGCGTCCACCCAACGTTCACCGCTCATGATCAGGGCGAACACCGGCCGGCCGGCGGTGACCACATCGCCGGGCTTGACGCTGACTTGTGTGACCACTCCGGCAGCGGGCGCCTTGATGGTGGTGTAGGAGAGTTTGAGCGCAGCCTGATCGCGCGTTGCGAGCGCCTGCTGGTAGGCGGGCTGTTGCGAAATGGGCTGCTCCGCATTGCCACCCAGGTTAGCCTCGATCTGGGCAATCTGGGCCTTGACCGCCACGGCTTTCTGTTCGGCCATCGTCAGATTGGTCTTGAGATCATCGAGTTGCGCGGCAGGCACCACGTCTCTTTTGGCGAGGTTGGTCTTGCGCTGCACATCACGCTTCAGGAAATCGACATTGGCCTGCGCGGCCAACAGTTCCGCTTGCGCGGCGCGCAGCGCTTGAGTCTGGGCGCGAATCTGATCGCCGACGGTTTTGAGCTTGGCGTTGTCGGCGTCCAGCGCCAGCTTGAAGGGCGTGGGATCTATCGCGAGCAGCACCTGGCCCGGCACCACTGCCTCGTTCTGGACTACCGGCACCGTGATCACGCGCCCCGAGACCTGCGGCGTGATGCTCACCTGGTTGGCATACACGTAGGCGTTATCCGTGCTCACGTAGCGGGTGGTGTGTGCCCAGTACCAAAGGCCGAGAAGAATGATGATCAGCGGCAAGGCCACCATGAGCAGCAGGCGGCGGAGGCGCGAGTTGCCCAAATAGTTCCTGAAATTAGCCATGGTTTTTGACTTCCGACGTCGGGGCTGGCAAAATGGACTGGACGGTCTAGTCTAATTGCTTGAGAAAATCATGTCAAACCCGAACTCCCAGAGAGAGCCGACCGGCGGAGTACGCATGGCACATTTCCAATGGGATGCCGCCGCCGCTGCGATATTGGCCGGTTTGGTACTCATACCCGCCGCATCTGCCGGCACATTGCGCCAGGCGTTTGCCCAGGCTTATGCCAGCAATGCCGCCATCCGGGCCGGCGAGGCCGAGTTGCATGCCGCGGGTTTCAGCGTGCAGTCGGCCCAGGCCGGGTACAAGCCGCAGATCAATTTCGAGGCGGGCATTGGCACGGCCCACAATGATCTGGCCTCGCCGTTTTTTCCGATCAGCACCTATCCGCAGAACACCCGGACCGCCGGGTTGGTGATCACGCAACCGCTGTACACCGGTGGGCAGACTTCATCGAAGGTGAACGCGGCGCGCGCCGCCCAGTCCGCGCAGCAGGCGACACTGAGCGCCACCGAAGAGCAGGTCTTTCTGAACGTCGCGCAATCCTACAGCGATGTGGTCCGCGACCAGGCGGTGGTCAAGCTCGATCAGAACAATCTCGTTGTCCTCAACCAGCAACTGCAGGCCGCACAGGCGGAATTCCAGAATGGCGAAGTGACACACACGGATGTCGCGCAGGCCGAGGCGCGCGTGGCAGGCGCCCAGGCCGCCCTGATCCAGGCGCAGGGCTCACTGACTGAATCGCGTGCCGCGTATTTGCGCGTGGTGGGTACCGAGCCGCAGGGCCTAGAGCAGCCGGCGTTGCCGGCGCCGCTCCCCGAAAGCGAAGCGCAGGCCGTGCAGCTTTCCGCGCAGAACTTTTCCGTGCTGGCGGCGCGCTTTGCCCAGAACGCCGCCGAACAGCAGGTGCAGGCGGCGGCCGGCCAACAGCGCCCGCAAATTGCGCTCACCGGCCAGTTGCTCGAAGCCCGCGATCCGGAAATTGGCTTCAGCCGCATAGACACCCGTTCCATCATGTTGACGTTGTCGGTGCCGATCTATTCCGGCGGTGCCCTGAGTGCGCAAAGGCATGCCGCCGAACAGCGCGCCGAGGCGCGCCGCGAGAATGTCGTGGACGCGCAGCGCCAGGCGCAGCTTGAGGCGGTCAATGCCTGGCAGGCGTATCAGACCGCCAATGCCAAGCTGACTGCAATCAAAAGCCAGGTACAGGCCGAGGAGATCGCCGCGCGTGGCGTACGCGATGAGCAGGCCGTAGGCGAGCGTACCACCATTGATGTGCTGAACGCCGACCAGGAACTGCTGAACGCGCGCGTGGATCTGATTCGGGCGCAGCGTGACCAGCTGGTGGCTGCCTATGCCTTGCAGGCGGCCACCGGCAAGCTGACCGCGGATGCCTTGAATCTGCCGGACGTAAGCCATGGCCAGCCGGGCGGCTGACCGGGAGTGACGCGCATGAATGCGGCCGCCGATAATCCCGGCAAGCGGGAAATGATTCTGGAAGCTGCGAAAAAGGTGTTTCTGGACGTGGGCTTTGGCGCGGCCAGCATGGATGCTATTGCCGAGGCGGCCAAGGTTTCCAAGCAGACAGTGTACAACCATTTCGGCTCCAAGGAGGAACTGTTTGCCGCCATGGTGCGCGAGACCTGCGACACCATGACACTGGCTTTCGCCGAAGCGGCGAAAGACGGGAATCCGGAGAAAACCCTGCGCTCTATTGCCCAACGGTTCATGGACACAATGTTTAACGAAGACAAGCTTGCGTTGCACCGCACACTCATGGCGGAAGTGTCGCGCTTTCCGGAGCTGGGCCGCAGCTTCTATCAGTCCGGTCCTGCGGTCATTCGCCGGTTTCTCGCCGACTATTTCAAGGATCAAAATCTGCGTGGCACGCTCAAAGTGGACAATCCGCAGGTCACGGCCGAACAATTCATCAGCATGGTTACCAGTTGCCGGTTGCGTTCCGAACTCGGCGTGGAACCGATACCCAGCGCGGAAATGCGTGAACAATACATCAACAATGCCGTGAGCCTGATCATGCGAGCCTGTGCGCCCTGAATCGGCGATAGCGCACTGACGCGCAGCTACTGCATACTTGCCCGCGAGTTCGCGCTGCGGCATGCGGGTCACTCAATTGGCCAACCGGTACACTACGGATCACGCATGAATCTCGAATTCACCATTCCGCCACGCGCACCGCAGGATTTTGAGCAGGCGCTGGCCCTGTTCCGCGACCGGCGCTATCCGGAGGCGGAGGCCGTGTGCGCGGAGCTTCTCAGGCGCGAGCCCGGGCAAGCACACGTGCTGCATCTGCTCGGGTTGATTCTTGCGGACCGGGGCGACACTGCAAACGCGTTAGGGTGTCTGGAACAAGCGTTGAAACTGGACGCCCAGAACCCCAAGCTGCTCGGCGCGCACGCCCTCATGTTGTTTCGCGCCTGGCGGCTGAACGAGGCAGAGCGCGCGGCGCGCGCGGCGTTGGCATTGGACCCGCTATTGACCGACGTCGTGGACATCCTCGGCTCCATCCTCTGGCGGCGCGGCAATGTGACTGCCGCGCGCGAGTGTTTCGAGCTTGCCTTGCAGCAGACCCCGGGGCATGCCGGTGCTTGGGGCAATCTGGCGTTGCTCAACGAACAGAGCAACCGCGTGGCCGAAGCCGAACGCATGGCGGAACAGGGCCTGGCGCTGCGTCCGCAGGACGTGATGTTGCGGCTGGTGCGAGGCCGCTGCTTGCGGCGTCGGGGTGAATTCGTTCAGGCACGCGCGCAGCTCGAACCGCTGGCGCAAGGCGGTACCGTGGCCTTGCGCCGCGATGCGGGCTATGAGATCGCGCTATGTGCGGATGCCCTCGGCGCCGCGGATCTCGCCTGGGCACATGCGGAGCGCGCCAACCGCCTGGCGGAGCAGGCGGCGCCGCATGCGTTCAAGGACGGGCAGGATTTCCTGCTGCAGATTCAGGGACTGCACGCGCGCTTCACCCCCGAGTGGGTGGCGGCGTGGCGGGCGCTGCCGGATGCCGTCGAAGCACCGGCTCCGGCGTTCC
>JAGXAZ010000048.1 GCA_018971365.1 Gammaproteobacteria bacterium
AGTCATCCGTCCCGTGCTGCCCAAGGAATGGCTGGGCCGCGACACCAGGATTCACATCAACCCCACGGGCCGCTTCGTGATTGGTGGACCCGTGGGCGATTGCGGACTCACCGGCCGCAAGATCATCGTGGACACCTACGGCGGTATGGCGCGCCACGGCGGCGGCGCGTTACGTCGCCAAGAATCTCGTGGCCGCAGGCCTCGCAGAGCGCTGCGAAATCCAGGTGAGCTACGCGATCGGCGTGGCCGAGCCGACCTCCATCAGCGTGGACACCTTCGGCACCGGACGCCTGAGCGACGAGCAGTTGACCAAGCTGGTGCGCGAGCATTTCGACCTGCGTCCCTATGGCCTCATCAAGATGCTGGACCTCATCCGGCCCATTTACCGCAAGACCGCGGCCTATGGCCATTTCGGCCGCGAAGAGCCGGAATTCAGTTGGGAGAAGATTGACAAGGTTGGCGTGTTAAAAGATGCAGCGAAGTTGAAAGCCGTGGGCTAAAAACAGGCCCCGGCAAGTGAGGGCGCCGGCGAAACGCCGGCTAGTGAGGAAGTGAGGGAGTGAGGCTGAGCTGGAGCGAAGGATGGCGCAGGTTGCAAGGAAGCACTATAAACTTCTGGCGTGGCAGGAAGCCATGGAATTGGTCACGGATATTTACTCACTCACAAAAGGCTTCCCCGCCGATGAACGCTACGGCCTCACTTCACAGATGCGACGAGCGGCTGTCAGCGTGCCCTCTAATATTGCGGAAGGCGCCGCACGTCGAAGCCGACAGGAGCTCAAGCAGTTTCTAATGATTGCGCGAGGGTCACTGTCCGAGCTGGATACCCAATTTCTGATCGCCGCAAATCTGGGGTTCATACTGGATGGCGTGGCGACCAGCATGAAAATAGACAAGCTGTTTGGAACACTAGGATCATTGCTCAAATCACTGGATAACTGAAAGGCACATTATGGTTAGCCCCTCACCCCTCACCCCTCACTCCTCACCCAGGAACACCGATTACAGGGTGGCCGACATCAATTTAGCCGAGTGGGGTAGAAAAGAAATCAAGATTGCCGAAACGGAAATGCCCGGCCTCATGGCGGTGCGCGAGGAATACAAAAAACAGCAGCCACTGAAGGGCGCACGCATCGCCGGTTCGCTGCACATGACCATCCAGACGGCCATGCTCATCGAGACGCTCAAGGCACTCGGGGCCGACATCCGCTGGGCCTCCTGCAACATCTATTCCACCCAGGACCACGCGGCCGCGGCCATCGCCGCCGGCGGCACGCCGGTGTTCGCCTACAAGGGCGAATCGCTCGACGAGTACTGGGATTTCACGCACCGCATCATGGAGTGGGCGGACGGCGGCACGCCCAACATGATCCTGGACGACGGCGGCGATGCCACGCTGCTGGTAACGCTGGGCGCGAAAGCGGAAAGGAATCCCGCGCTGGTTGGCAATCCCGCGAACGAGGAAGAAACCGCGCTGTTCAAGGCCATCAAAAAACGGCTGGATACCAAGCCGGGCTATTACGCGAAGATTCTCGCGAACATTAAAGGTGTGACCGAGGAGACCACCACTGGCGTGCATCGGCTGTATGAAATGCAGAAAGCCGGCGCCTTGCCGTTCCCGGCGATCAACGTCAACGACTCGGTGACCAAGAGCAAGTTCGACAACCTCTACGGCTGCCGCGAATCGCTGGTGGACGGCATCAAGCGCGCCACCGATGTGATGATCGCCGGGAAGATCGCGGTGATCGCGGGCTACGGCGACGTGGGTAAGGGTTGTGCCCAATCATTGCGCGGCCTGGGGGCGAGCGTGTGGGTCACGGAAATTGATCCCATCTGCGCGCTGCAGGCCGCGATGGAAGGCTACCGCGTGGTCACCATGGAGGAGGCGGCGGGCCAAGGCGACATCTTCGTGACCGCGACCGGTAACATGGACGTGATCACTCACGCGCACATGGCGAAGATGAAGCACAACGCCATCGTATGCAACATCGGCCACTTCGACTCAGAGATTGATATCGCCAGCTTGCGCAAATATCAATGGGAAAACATCAAGCCGCAGGTGGATCACGTGATCTTCCCGGATGGCCACCGCATCATCGTGCTGGCTGAAGGCCGACTGGTGAATCTCGGCTGCGCCACAGGGCACCCGAGTTTCGTGATGTCCAATTCCTTCACCAACCAGGTGCTGGCGCAGATCGAGCTGTTCGCCCACGGTGCGAAATACGAGAAAAAAGTCTATGTGCTGCCCAAGCACCTGGACGAGAAAGTCGCGCGCCTGCATCTGGATCGCGTCGGCGCTCACCTGACCAAGCTCACGCCCAAACAAGCCCGTTATCTCAGCGTCCCCGTGGACGGGCCTTACAAGCCTGAGTTTTACCGCTATTGATTGACGGCGCGCGGTCTGAAAAAGAAAAGCCCCTTCGCGGGGCTTTTCTTTTGACTCATCCGCGCACGGTCAATGAGTAATGGGCGTGAACGTGAACTTCTGTCCGCCAATGGTGGCTTCGGCCATCAGTCCGCCCTCGGCCGCAGTGAATACCGCCACGCCGTTGTTCCAGGCTGCGTTCTTGGCGGCGCCGGCGGTGGCCGCGACCGCGGACACCTGCGCGCTGAAGGTGAAATTCCCGGCCTCGAAGGTCGCAAGCGCATTGCCATCGCGGAAGAAAATCACCTCGCTGTAGGCCTGCCCGCCGATCTGCGGACCGATGGTGATCTGGGTGATGCTGGTCACGCCCACGAGGCGGCCTTTCTCGTAGACCGCGCCGTCGCCGTGCGCACCGCCGATCCAGAAACCGCCCTTGCCGACGGACGGGTAAATCGCGTAGCCATAGGCCTCGTCAAAAAACCGTTGCAAGCTGGGATCGCGCTGTTTGAAGCGCGCAATCGCGGCATTCACTTGCGCGGTCATGGTGTCCGCCTGCCGCTGGCTGGCAACCCCGCTTCCCGGCTGCCAGCCCACGCAGCCCGCAAATACCAGTGCGCCCACGCACGGCAGCATCAGACCCAATCGGCTCAGGATCCTCATGTCCACATACTCCAGTTGTCCGGAATCACGCTAAGAGCACCTAACAAAATGGCTATGCGTGACAAATCCCCCCGCGCGCAAAGCGCGCTCCCCCCTTTGCAAAGGGGGGTACGGGGGGATTTAACGTGTGCCGGGCGATGGCCGCCGTACATTTTGTTAGACGCTCTAATTGAAAACCCGCCGCCACAAGGCCAGATCGCCGTTTTCGGATGCCAGCAGCTCGACGCCGACCAGAAATTCATCCGCGTCTTCCGCCGGGCGGCACCAGCGGGTTTGGCCATGCAGATGGAAGGAATCGCGGTAGCCTTCGATGCTGATCACCACCTCCACCATTTCGCCGGGCTGCAATTGCTGTTTGGCGCGCGCCTGCATGCCGCCAGCTGAGATGTCCACGGTCTTGCAATACAGGACGTCGCCGGCCGGATTGTCCGACTGGGTGTCCACGCGGCGAATCACCGCGCGCTCTTCGCGGCGCAAGCGCGGATATTTCCGGCGCTCTTCCGGTCTATTCATTGAGTCCCTCGGCGCAACGGGTGGTTCCATGAGGCCTTTCCCCGGCGCGACCCGGAATTCGGGCCGCCGGTGGTCCACAAAGTAGCGAACCGGGACGCTGACCGCAACTATGTGGTCCCAAGACCTGAAGTATAGCCATGCAAACGGCTAAAATGCGCATACCGGTGTTCCCGGCCCGGCATCACCGGCCCATCCGCTCGCAACAAGGTCATAACCGTGGCAATTCAATTCCCTGCGCACATCTGGCACAACGGCAAAATCAAACCCTGGGCCGAGGCCACCACGCACGTGATGGCGCATGCCCTGCATTACGGCTCCTCCATATTCGAGGGCATCCGCAGCTATCCCACGCCCCAAGGCGTGGCGATCTTCCGGCTCGCGGACCACATGAAGCGGTTTTTCAATTCCGCCAAGATTTATGACATCCCCATGCCCTACGATGCCGCCACCATTGCGGCCGCCTGCCGCGAAGTGGTACGCATCAACGGTCTGAAGCGGGCCTACATCCGTCCGATTGCTTTCCGCGGCCTGGGGCAAAGCCTGAGCCTGAGCGCCGAGTCACCCACCGACGTGGCGGTGGGCGCGTGGGAACTCGGCAGTTATCTCGGAACCGGCGTGGTCGAAAAGGGCATCGACGCCTGTGTTTCGACCTGGCAACGCTTTGCGCCCAACACCATCCCCGCAGGCGCCAAGGCCGGCGGCAATTACCTCTCCGGCCAGTTAATGGCGCGTGAAGCGCGGCGGCTCGGCTTTGGCGAGGGCATCGCGCTCGACAGCCACGGCCTGCTCTCCGAAGGCGCAGGCGAAAACCTGTTCCTGGTGTTCGAGGGCGCGCTGCACACCACGCCGGTGAGCGCGGCCATACTGGATGGCATCACCCGCGATGCGCTCATGAAGCTGGCCGGGGACGCCGGCATCAAAATCATGGAGCGCAACCTGCCGCGCGAGTATCTGTATCTCGCCGATGAGGTGTTCATGTGCGGCACGGCGGCCGAGATCACGCCGATCCGCTCGGTGGACGGCAAGCCGGTGGGCACGGGTCAGCCGGGGCCGGTGACGCGGCGCATGCAGCAGTTGTTCTTCGGCCTGTTCGAAGGCAAGACCGCGGATAAATACGGTTGGCTGGATTACGTGGATCAGAGCGCCGGGATGCAAACCCCGGCCCTGAAAAGTTCCGCCCGGGCCGGATGACGTCGTGTCCGGCTGCGCCACTGACAGGAAAACCGATCTGCTGAATTCGCTCTGGACGCCGCTGCTGTGGTGGGCGCCGTGGTTGCTGATCATCATCGGCTCCTTCACCGGCGACGTCGTGCACACGGCATTGTGGACTGTGGGTTTCAGCGTGGCGGGCGCCGCGTGTCTTGCCAACGCGCGCCGCTGCGGGCGCCGGCACTGTTTCTATACCGGACCGCTGTATTTGCTGGCTGCGCTCGCGTCGCTGCTCTACGGGCTGCACGTGCTGCCCATCGGGGCGAACGGCTGGGGCTGGATCGTGGGCGTGGCGCTGGTGGTCAGCCTGATTGCCTGCTGCGGCCTGGAACCACTGCAGGGAAGGTACATTCACCGCGCTTGATGCCTTCACTTCCAGGCTTTCCAGGCCTGGTAGTAGGTTTCCGCACCGTCCACGAAACCGCCGTGTTTCGGCTGCCAGCCCAGCAGCCGCACCGCTTTGCGGGCATCCACGTGCTGGTCGAGCGCGAGGCAAGCGGCGAAATCGCCCATACCCTGCTGCGCCTCGGCGAGCGGTAGGTGCTTGAATTTCGCTTTGCCTCCGGCTGCAATTACCGCTGCGGCCGCCATCTCGTTCACCGTGGCGCGTGACCGGTCCGTGATATCGAAGACTTCGCCCTTGAGCCCGCTTTCTGCGAGTTGCAGATAGGCGTCCGCCAGATCCTCGACGTGCACCATGGCCCAACGATTATCGCCGTTGCCGACGATGTTGACCTCGCCGCTTTCGGCGCCGCTGAACCATGCGCCGGTGAGCCCGCCGCGCCCGCCGTACACGCAGCCCGGCCGGACCACGAGCCCGCGGATACCCGGAGATTCCAGCACCAGGCGTTCAATCTCGGGACGGTCCTTCACCAGCTGCGCGGGATGGAGCACCGTGGTTTCATCCACCAGTTCGCCGCCCGTGTCTCCATGCACCCACACGCCGCTCGTGTAAATGACGGTCTTGTGCTGCAGGCTGCGTCGGGCCGTTGCCAACAGGACTGCCACCATCTGCCGGTCCGTTTTCATGGTGTCCGTCTGATAGTCGGCCGCGGCGTGGATCAGCACGGCGCATTGCTCGACTGTTGCCTGGGCCGCCGCCGGATTCTGCATGGTCGCCGTAACCGGATGAATTTCCGCGCGGCGCAACAGGGTTTCCGCCTCTTTGCGGCGCACCATGCCGTAAACCTCGTGGCCCGCGCGGCGCAGGGCACAGGCGACGGCAAAGCCGACATAACCGCTGGCGCCGGTGACGAAGATTTTCATGATTTGCCCGCCTTGGAATCCAGCAGCCGTGGAAGTTCAGGAGCGCTTGCGCGCCAGGGTCAGGCCGTCGCCGATCGGCACCATGGACAGCTCAATACGCTGATCCTTGTGCAGTGCGGCGTTGAATTCGCGGATCGCCACCGTGTCCTTGCTCTTGTCCTTCTTGTCAATCACCGCCCCGTCCCACAGCACATTATCCACGGCGATCACGCCACCGGGCCGCAGCAGCCGGATGATGCGCTCGTAATAGTTCAGGTAGTTGCCCTTGTCGGCGTCAATGAAGGCAAAATCATAGCGTCCCTGTTCGCCGCGTTTGAGCAGTGTATCCAGGGTTTCCAGCGCCGGCGCGAGATGCAGGGTGATGCGTCTTTCCACCCCGGCTTCGTGCCAGTAACGGCGCGCCACCGCGGTGAACTCCTCGCTCACATCGCAGGCGATGATGTGGCCGTCGTCCGGCAGCGCCAGCGCCACCGACAAGCTGCTGTAGCCGGTGAACACGCCGACTTCAAGGCAGCGGCTGGCACCCAGCATGCGTACCAACAGGCGCATGAATTGCCCCTGCTCGGGCGAAATCTGCATGCTGTGTTTGGGGTGCTTCGCGGTTTCCGCGCGCAGGCGCTGCAATATCGGCGGTTCGCGCAGCGATACCTGCAACAGATACTGATACAAGCCGTCCGTCATGGAGATGGTACGATTGGACATCGCCCGCACCGCCGGAATTTCCAGTGAGCCCCGATTCTACTCCGCTGCGCGTGCTGCAGATCAGCGACACGCATCTGTTCGCGGACCCGGCCGCCACGCTGTATGGCGTCAACACCCGCGAGACCCTGCAGCGCCTGCTGGACAAGGCAGTGCGTCAGCCGCGACCGGATCTGGTGCTGGCCACCGGTGATCTGGTGCATGACCAGCCCGCTGCCTACCCGGTGCTTGCGGAAATGCTACGGCAGTTGGGCGCGCCGGTGGCGGCCATCGCGGGCAATCACGATGATGCCGGTGAACTGCGCGCCATCCAGGATTCAGGCCTGTACGTGGGCGGCATGCAGCGCCTGGACGGTTGGCGCATCCTGCTGTTGAATACGCAGGAAACCGGAAAAGTCAGCGGGCACCTGAGTCAGTCCGAGCTGACATTGCTGCGGGACGGCCTGCGCACGGCGGGCGACGATCACGTGCTCATCGCGCTGCATCATCACCCGGTGCCGCTGCACAGCGCCTGGCTGGACCGCATTGCGCTCGACAACTCCGATGAATTTTTCAATATCCTGGATTGCAGCGCAAACGTGCGCGGCGTGATCTGGGGTCATGTGCACCAGGAATTCGACGTCGTGCGCCGCGGCGTGCGCCTGCTGGCTACGCCCTCCACCTGCGTGCAGTTCCTGCCGCGCTCACAGGATTTTGCCGTTGATGGCAAACCGCCCGGCATGCGCTGGCTGAGCCTGAACACAGACGGACGCATTGAAACCGAAGTACACTGGCTGGAAAAGCGTTAACCTGCGTTTCCCATTCCGGAGACGCGCTGCTCGCGGGAGAGTCGGAAGATGAACCTGGGATTGCGACATGGCCTGTGCTGCGCATTGTTCACCCTGCTGTTGGGCGCCGCGCCACAGGCCGGCCGCGCACAATCCGCGGCGGCGCAGAACGCCGGCGCGGATGCCCCGGCGCGGAATTTCATCTGGCGCATCAGCAAGGGGCGGTCGTCCATGTACCTGGCCGGCTCCATTCACACGCTCAACCCGGACAGTTACCCGCTGCCGGATGTCATGGAATCCGCGTTCCAGGATTCGTATGCGCTCGTGGAGGAAGTCAATCTCACCCTGGTGGATCCCATCAATGTGCGGGCGCAGGCGCTGCGACTGGGCACCTATCCGCCCGGGGAATCGCTGCGCACCGAATTGCCGCCGGCCATTTACCAGCGGGTTGCGGACAGCGCGCAGAATCTCGGCCTGGACATGCAGCGGCTGGATCGATTGCGCCCGTGGCTGGGCAGCATCACGGTGCTGGAAATGCAGTTGCAGCAGGCGGCCTTCAATCCCAGCTACGGCCTGGATCATCATTTCGCCAATGAAGCCCAGATGTCCGGCAAACCCGTGATCGGCCTGGAAACCGTCCGCCAGCAACTGGAATTTCTCGCACGCCTGCCCGCCCGGGTGCAGCAGGACATGCTGCTGCAGTCCCTGCAGCAAGCCGGGAATTTCCTGGTCGAGGTGCACACGCTGATCCGTACGTGGGAAAACGGGGATGCCGAGGGCATGCGCCGCATCATGCAACACGACTTTGAAAATTATCCGCGGGCCTACGAACGGCTGATCGTGGATCGCAACCGTGCCTGGTTCCCGCGGCTCGAACGCCTGGCACGCAGCGGCCGGGTGTACTTCGTGGTGGTGGGTGCGATGCACCTCATCGGACCGGACGGGCTGCTGGTGCGATTCCGCAGGGCAGGATACCGGGTGGAACAGTTGAAAACAGGGCGTGAGATCGCTCGGTAACTTCTTGCCGTGCAGAGGCAATCTTCGCGATGCACAGGTTTTGCCCCGCCGCGAGGCATTGTGAGGATGACTTCCTACTGGTCCGACTCAAGGATTGCTGAAAACGGCGCCGTGCGGAATGGCGCTCCCGTGCCAGCCATCGGGCCAGGCGCGCGTGAAATTGATCGTCGCAGGCTCGAGTGTCAGTTTCCCGGTACGGCGATCGATCGTGGCAAAGCGGACCCGGGTGTCGAGCGCGCCGTAACCCGTAATGGCCAGGCGATCTCCGCCCGGCTCCAGCGCCAGCCAGTGCGGATATTCATCCGGCGGCAGAAGAATGCGGCTGACCTCGCGCGGATGTACCGGATCGCGCACGTCCAGACTCACGATAGCGTGCCCGCTTTGCATGGTTTCCACCAGATAATCACCCACGACTACCGGCACCTCGCAGGTGCGGTAGCCGAAGTCATAGACATGTTGCAGCGTCGGATTGTCGCCCGCCAGATTCCGGACCAGGAACAGACCGCAGTTGAACGTCGGGACCAGGACGGTTTCACCGTCTGCCAGCACGCGCGGCTCGGATGAATCGGCCGCCGTGTCGTAAAACCAGTCCGATTGCGGCGGCAGTTGCATGGTCTTGATCAGCTTCAGATCGGAGAGCCGCCAGACCTGGGCAACATGGCTGACCTGTGCCCCCATCATGTCCGCGCTGCCGGTGACGACGCGGTTGAGCTTGGCAACGACCGTCAGGCTGTACGGGCGTACGTCGGGATGTCCTGCTACGGCTGCCGAGGCGGATCGCACCACCCGGCCCTGCGGATCGAACTCCACCAGTCCACCCGCGGCGTGGTTGAACCCGCCGGAATACTGGAAGGTTGCCAGCGTATTGCCGTCGGGAAGATAAACAAAGGAGTGTGGATAGCTGAAAGCGTCGACGCTGCCGAATTTCCGCAAGAGCCGCGGATGCAGGGGAGCGTGAAGATCAAAGACGTACGTGCGATTCCCCAGCCAGTCGTTGGCATACAGGACATCGTTCGGAGGTTCCGCATAGTTCGTGTGATGCGCCATCATCGCGCTGCCGACGGGCAGCATCGTTACGAGTCCCCCGAACGCTGGGCCCGGGCGTACGTCGAAAACCGCGATGAAGTCCTTGCCCAGCCCCAGCGCCCTGCGCAGCGCCGCCCGATCGGTCGGCTTGCTGAACGCCAGCGTGGTGGCGTAAGGATACCGGGCTTCCATCGCCCACACGAAAAGATAGTGGCTGGAAACCGGCGCCGCTTCCGCGGTCAGCGGGAAGGACAGCACCAGGAGCAGCCAGCCGCGGAACAGTGCCTTCTTCATGTTTAAGTCCCGCCTCGTGTTACTCCACGCGGATGACGCCCATCATGCCGTGATCCTCATGAAACAGCATGTGGCAGTGGAACACGAACGTGCCGCGCGGCACGTGGCGGAAGTCGAGGATCAGCTTGGTGATGCTCGGCTGGATAAGGGGAAAGTTTGGATCATGGAGATTCGGTAATAGCTTCCCCACCGGTACGAACGTCTCGTCCACGGTGACCGGTATGCCCATGTAGCTGTGTTCCTGGACGTACGCCATTTGGTGAATGTGGAACGCGTGCGCCTCCATGGTCGCATTGATCAAATACCATTCCTCGACTGTGCCCTGTTTCACCACGATGTCGGGATTCGAAGGGACGCTCGCTCCACCGCGATAGACCGGCCAGAACGAATGCTCGTGAAAATTCGCCTTGGTGGTGTCGGTAATGTAGTAGGCGTTATGCGCCGGCACCTTGCCGCGCTTGGGAAGGTAATATTGCGTAAACGTGATTGCGCGGCGGTGAATCAGCGAAGCATGCGCTCGTGCCCAGGTAATGAGCCGTGCGGCCGGCGTCTCGGCCGGATTGAGGCGCATGGAGTTGATCCTGTCACCTTGGCCTCCGGCGGCAACTGTACTGATCCGCAGCAGCTCGTGATGCCTTTGGAATTGGGCGTCCTTGCCCTCACAGTAGTGCTCGCTGGAAAGCGTATAGCTTGCGCCAACAGGTGCCGTCAGCAGGATGTCCGCGCGCGACATGGGTGAAAGCATGATCTCCCGCATAGCGAGGTAGCCACGGAGCGGGCGCTGCATGTCGCCGGACACCGGTACGCCGTCGAGTCCCACGACGCGCATCTCCTGTACTTTGCCCGCGGCATCCCGCAATACCAGCAGCTTGGGAGAATCCGCGGTGCCGTTAACGAGCCGCAGCAACTGCGTCTGGCCAGCCGGCACGGCCAGCGATGCCGGCGTGTCCGCGCCGTTGACAGTAAGCGCAACCTCCCGGTCGTAGCCATTGCAGCCGGTGGCATCGAGCGTCACGCCCCCGGCGCGCATAGGAAACGTGTCCGGCCAGGGCGGAGGACTGAACGGATTGTAGGCCACGGGAGGCGCCGGCCGCAGAGCCGCCTCATACTTCGCGGCCGCCGCTCCCTGCGCTGCATCAACCTTGTCGAGTGAAACACCAGTGGGCAAGGAACTTGGATCGAACTTGACCGGCAGGCGATAGCGCAGCACCAGCACGTGTTCGGCAGCACGCGGAATTTGTTGCACATCCGGCTCCACGATCCAGGCGCCATCGAGACCGCCGGCGACTTCGGGATCCGACGAACCGTGCGCGTGCGGGTGATAGAGATAAGTTCCGGGCGGCTGGGTGCGCGGGATGGTGATGTGGTATTCGCAGGCGTGCAGCCGCGTGCTCAGCGTGGAGAGGAAAATATTCTCCTCGGAGGCCGGTCCCTCGAAACCGTGCAGGTGAATATTTGTGTCTATCGCAGGCGGTGAAAAGTAGCGGTCATCTATAGTGTGATTCAGATAGCCAACCCAGCGCACGACCGGCGTGGTCGGCATGATCATCGGTTTGCACTTTGCGATTGCGGTGGAGGGCACGCTCTCCCCCGCGCTCTGGCTGGCAATGTCGTTGACGATGCGGATGGCGAACTGCTCGCCGCGGCGGACACGAATCGAAGGCGCGACGGTGTGTACCTCGCCGCGCCAGGTGTAGCGGTAGCAGAAACGGTGCCCGTCGCGGTGTACGGCTAGAATCAGCTCGTGATCGCCCGAAGCATCCAGCGGTGCATCCCACATGTCCACGTCTGGAGGAGCAATGACCGTAGCGTGCGTGCTGGACACCGGACCGCACGCACCGGCAGTCGTTGGCGCTGTTGCAGCAACACCGGTCTGGGGCACGAGCATGGCCGCACAGAGCGCCACGAGTGCCAATATCGCGTACGCACTGCAGCACGCGGCCCTTATGGCTCGAAGTATGAACGTCATTGGTATCGCCCCTTTATCGCGCAAGGCGTGGCATTGTACGTTTACTGCAGGGTGCTGCAAATGCCCGGCGGCCGGGCGAGACGGCCTTTGCACGGTTTCGCACGTTAGGCGGGGCCAGGGGGATTGTTGATCCGTTCAGGAAACCCGAAAGGAGCGGGTTTGGCAAAGGCGGTGTAGCTTCAAGGTCAAATTTCAATCATCTCGAAATCTTCCTTGCCGGCGCCGCAATCCGGGCAGTGCCAGCTGAGCGGCACGTCGGCCCAGCGCGTGCCCGGCGCGATGCCGCTCTCAGGATGCCCCTTGGCTTCGTCATACACAAAGCCGCAATTCACACACATGTAGGATTTCAGTGTGACGCGGGTCTGGACAGAGACAACGGGATTCATGCGCTCAGAATATCAGCTCAACGCGGCAGGCGTGCGGGCATTTTCGCACGGCCGCATCGGCATTGGCACGTACAGCGGTTAAAATTCACGCATGGCCTCCAAGTCACCTCCCGTGATATTGGTCATTGCCGGCAACGATCCCAGCGGCGGCGCCGGCTTGACTGCGGACACGCAGGCCATCACCGCGCTCGGTGCGCATCCCGCGCCGGTGGTTACCGCACTCACCGTGCAGGATACGGTGAACGCCTATCACGTCGAGGGCGTGGCGACAAAACTCGTCGTGGCGCAAGCCGAGGCCGTGTTGCAGGACATGCCGGTGGCGGCCATCAAACTCGGATTGCTGGCGACGGCCGGGACCGGCAAGGCCGTGGCGCAGCTCCTGCGCACACACCCCGGAATTCCGGTGGTGCTCGATCCGGTGCTGGTTGCGGCCGGCGGCGCCGCGCTGGCCGAGGAGGCGCTGGTCACGGTGTACCTCGAGGAGCTGTTGCGCCTGGCGACCGTCGCCACGCCCAATGCCGCCGAAAGCCGACGGTTTGCACCGCGGGCCGCGGATGCGGCGGCGCGCGCGGCGCAGTTGCTGGCGCGCGGC
>JAGXAZ010000049.1 GCA_018971365.1 Gammaproteobacteria bacterium
ATTTTGGCTGGCTGGCGCGCCATGCGCACCGGTTTTATGGCTGGCTCATGCCGCATTTGCTGCACCGGCCGGTATGGCTGCTGGCCGGCCTGATTCCGCTGGCTGCGTTAGGGATTCTCGGTTATCACTACGTGGGTACCGGCTTCCTGCCACGTATGGACCAGGGTGGCTTCACTTTCGACTACATCGCCCCGCCCGGCACCTCGCTGACGGAAACCGACCGCATGCTGCGTCAGGTGGAGCATATTCTGCAAACCAACCCCAATGTGGAAAGTTATTCCCGCCGCACCGGCATGCAACTGGGCGGCGGCGTCACCGAGGCGAATGCCGGCGATGTTTTCGTGAACCTCAAGCCCTTCCCGCGGGAGCCCATCGAAAAGGTCATGAGCGAGGTGCGCGACGCGGTCAACGCCCAGGTGCCGGGCCTGCAGATTGATCTGTCCCAACTGCTTGAGGACATGATCGGCGACATGACCTCGGTGCCGCAGCCGGTGGAGATCAAGCTGTTCAGTGACAATACCGATGAGATTCTCCGTCTCGCCCCCAAGGTGGCGGATGCCATCAGCAAGGTGCCGGGCATCGTGGACGTGAATGACGGGGTGGTGGATGCCGGCGATGCCCTGGATATCCATATAAACCTGGTCAAGGCCGGATTGCTGGGCCTGGATCCCGCCGGCATCACACAGCAACTGGATACCTATCTTCAGGGCACGGTGGCGGCGCAGGTGCAGCAGGGTGTGAAGTTTGTCGGCATTCGCGTATGGACGCCGCCAACGTTGCGCTTGCGCACCGGCCAGCTTGGCGAAATTCCGATCCGTGCGCCGGATGGCAAAGTGTTCCCCCTGTCCGAAGTGGCCACCGTTACCACCGTCACCGGCCAGCCGGAGATTGACCGGGACAATCTGAAGCGCATGTTTGCGGTCACCGCGCGCATCAGCGGCCGCAGCCTTGGCGCCACCATCAGTGACGTGAAGAAAGTCCTGGCCGCACCGGGGCTGATCCCGAAAGACGTGGACGTACAACTGGGCGGCCTCTACAAGCAGCAGCAGATTGCATTCCGGGGTCTGGCGATCGTGTTTGTCGCAGCCGTGGCGCTGATCTTTGTGTTGCTGCTGTTCCTGTATGAAGGCTTCCGGGTAGTGCTGTCCATCATGACTGCGCCACTCATGGCGGTGGGCATGGTGTTCTTTGCGCTGTGGATCGTCGGTATCGAACTCAATATCACGGCCATCATGGGCATGACCATGATCGTCGGCATCGTCACCGAGGTGGCGATCTTCTATTTCTCGGAATTCATGGAACTGAAACACGCGGAAAACTTTGAAAAAGCACTGGTGGACGCGGGATTGAACCGCATGCGTGCCATCGCACTCACTACCCTGACCACCATCCTGGCTCTCTTGCCGCTGGCACTGGACATCGGCCAGGGCGCTGCCATGCAGCAGCCGCTCGCGGTCGCCATCATCGCCGGTGAGGCGGTGCAACTGCCGCTGGTGCTGATCGTGATGCCGGTGATTTATTACCTGCTCATGGGTGGCCGCCGCCGTCTGCCAGGTGCGTCGCCGGGTCAACAGGGGTCAATGGAAATGACGTAAATGTTCCGTGCTGCATCCTTCGCAAGGAATCTGCATCGTCTCTTCTGGGTAACCGTCGCCGTTCACGGTCTGGACGGTTTGCTGGAGATCATCGGGGCGATTCTCATGCTGGTGGCAAGTCGCGTGGATCTGGTCAATATAGCCGTGTATCTCACGGCCCCGGAATTGGCGGAAGATCCGGATGATCTGGTTGCCAATTATTTGCGCCACGCCGTGATCCACTTGTCGGCAAATACCAAATCATTTGTCACGGTGTATCTCCTGTTCAATGGATTGGTCAAGCTGTCGCTGATGATTGGAATAGTGCGCGGAAAGCTGTGGGCCTATCCGACTGCGTGTGGTCTTATAGGGCTGTTTGTTTGTTATCAGGCCTACCGCATAAGCCACACCCACTCAGTAGCCCTTATGGTCCTCATGCTTATAGAGATGCTGACGCTGTATCTGATATGGCGCGAATACCGGCTGCGCATCCGCCATGCTGCAGCCGCTCGCGGTCGCGATCATCGCCGGTGAAGCGGTGCAACTGCCGCTGGTGCGGATCGTGATGCCGGTGATCTACTTCCTGCTGATGTGCGGACGGCAGCCGCAGGCGGTATAAATTCTTGTGGGAGCAGCGATACTCGCCGCGATTCCGGAAATCATCGCGGTCGGGGCAGATTTTCGCTCCTGCAAGATCTGCATTTCCGCCATCCCTGGCGGTCACGACCGCTCCCACAATCAATACCATCAATCAGCGATTCAGCAGGCCATTGGCCTGGTTGAGGTCAAGCTCCAGCCGGGCTTCGCCGGCGTGCGCGCGGCCGGAGAGAATCGCGTAGCCTTGCTCCTGGACCTGGGTCAACGGCATGTAGTTGATTTCGATGTCGTTGGCGAGCAGCGCCAAATGACTGCGTAGTTTCGGCTCATAGACGATGTCGCCTTCGCTGGATTTGATCTTGAGCTGCACCAGGTCGGCAATGTCTCGGTCGAGTGCCGCCAGGGTGGTGCGCGCGCGGCGTGTGGAGACCTTGCCTTCGGTCACGGCTTTTTGCAGTGCGCTGCGCACGGCGATCGCCTGATTGAGTGTGCTGTTCAGGCTGTCGAGCGTGCCGTGGATCTGCATGAGCAGATGGAAACGCGCCTGCAATTGCTCCGGCGTGGTTTTGAGCCTGGGATCCAGCCGCACCTCGAAGGGCTGCTTCGACACCGTGCCGTGGTAATCGAGCACGACGAAATAAGTGCCGGGCAGGACATCCGGACCGGTGAGCTGGTCGTCATAGCCGTCATCCACGAAGGGTGGATGGAATCCGGTGACCTCGGTGGCATCCGGATAACGCAGATTCCACTGGAAGCGGTTCATGCCGGCATGCAGGGCTTGCGGTTTCTTACTGTCCTTGTCTGCCAACGGCAAACTGAAACTGCGGATGAGCGTGCCATCGGCGGCTGTGAAGCTGAGTTTTACCGGAGTGTGTCCGTCATAGTCCGCGGGCAGGTTGAAAAATACCGTGGCGCCCGGCACGCGGTTCTCGCCTTCGTCCGGCCGGGTGAATTCGCCGAGCGAGCGCTTGACCAGCCAGGTCTGCTGCGGGGCAAAGAGATAAGCCTGATCGCTCGCGACCTGCGCCTTGCCCAACTGTTCGAGGAATTGCAGGTTGTCCAGCACCCAGAACGCGCGGCCGTGCGTGGCCAGCACCACCGCATGCTGATCCGGCTGGAGCGCGATATCGCTGACCCGTACCGCGGGCAAGTTGAGCGTCAACGGCGCCCAGTGTGCGCCCCCATCGAAGCTCACGAACACCGTCTTGCTGGTGCCGAGAAAAAGCAGGCCGGGATCATTCGGATCCTGACGCACGCTTTCCAGATACTGGTCGTCGGGCAGGCCGGAAGTGAGTGCGGTCCAGTGCTTGCCGTAATCGGTGGTCTTGTAGACATAGGGTCTGAAGTCGTCCCATTGATAACGGCTGGCGGTGAGATACGCGGTGCCGGGATCGGCGTGCGAAGCCTCGATGCAGGTTACCGTGGACCAAGCGGGCAGACTGGGCGGCCGCGCCGGGGTCCAGTGGCCGCCGTTGTCGGTGGTCAGATACACCAGACCATCGCCGGACCCGGTCCAGATGATGCTGTCGTTGATGGGCGAAACCGCCATGGCGGTGATGGTCGGAAACACCTCGGCTCCGGAGACGTCCGCGCTGATCGGCCCGCCGGGACGGCCCTCGGTGCTCTTGTCATCGCGGGTGAGATCCGGGCTGATGACCGTCCAGGTCACGCCGTGATCCAGGCTGCGCAACACGTATTGCGCGCCGATCAGGAGTTCCTGCGGATTGCCGGGTGCAAACAGGATCGGATGGTGAATCCAGCCGAAGCGGTATTGGAGTTTCTTGGCGGCCGCGCCGTCGTAGTAGATGGGCGCGGGTGTGATGCTTTGCACGACGCCGGCGCGCCGGTCGTCGCGGAACATCAGCGCGTAGTAGCCGCTCGCATAGGTGATCCACGGCGCATCGGGCTGCGGCACCACCCAGCTGCTTTCGCCGCCACGCACGTCCTGCCAGGCGGTTGTCGGGATGCCGCCGTCGGGTACCGCGCTCGGGCCTTCGGTGGAGCCTTCGTCCTGCTGGGCACCGTAGATGTGGAACGGAAACTGGTTGTCCAGATTGACGTGATAGAACTGGCCGGTGGGCTGGTTGTGCTCCCGGCTCCAGGTCTTGCCGCCGTCCTGCGTGACCGTCGCGCCGCCGTCATTGCCCTCGATCATGATTTGCGGATTATCGGGATTGATCCACAGTGCGTGATTGTCGCCGTGCGGAGTGTGCAGCTTGCTGAAGGTTTTGCCGCCGTCGTGCGAAACCCAGAGCGCGGATACCTGCGGCGCATACACCGTCTTCGGGTCCTTGGGGTCCACGAATACAGTGGAATAATAAAAGGCGCGCTGCGTCAGGCTCATGGAATTGTTGACCAGGGCCCAATGTATGCCGGCGTCGTCGGAACGGAACAGTCCGCCGGCTTCGCCCTGATATTGGGCCTGGATGATGGCGTAGATGACATCGGGATTGCTGGGCGCGATCGCCAGTCCCACGCGGCCGAAGATGCCGGTGGGCAGTCCCTGATTGTGAGTGATGTTGGTCCACGAACCGCCGCCATCGGTGCTCTTGTAGATACCGCTGCCGGGTCCGCCGCTGGAGAGCGTCCAGGGGCGGCGATAGGCCTCCCACATTGCGGCATAAAGAATCTGCGGCTTGGCCGCATCCATGACCAGGTCAATGGCGCCGGTCTGGTCGTTGACGTAAAGAATCTTTTTCCAGGTTTTGCCGCCGTCCGTGCTCTTGTAAACGCCGCGTTCGGAATTCGGCGCCCACACGTGGCCCAGGGCCGCGACGTACACGATGTCGGCGTTGTTTGGATCCACCACGATGCGGCTGATGACATGGGTGTCGGCGAGGCCGGACTTGCTCCAGGTCTTGCCGGCATCTGCGGACTTGTACAGGCCGTCACCGGTCAGCAGCGTATTGCGGATGTCGGACTCACCGGTGCCGACGTAAATAACTTTGGGGTTGGACGGCGCCACCGCGATGGCGCCGATGTTGTCGCTGTCGAAGTATTTGTCGGAAATGTTTTCCCACGCGGCACCGTAGTTCTCGCTTTTCCACACGCCGCCGCCGGTGGCGCCCATATAGTAGAGGTTGGGTTGCTGCACGACACCGGTGACCGCAATCACGCGTCCGCCCACGTAAGGCCCGATGCTGCGCCAGTGCAGCGCACCGGTGAGTTGCTCGGGGGTCAGGGTATTGGCGCCCGCGATGGCCGGCAGGACCAGCGTCATGGCGGCGCACGCGGCGACCAGCAGCGACATCAGACCATGGGAAAACTTGCTGTTCATAAACCCGACCTCTAGATGTTGAGGCGTGGTGCGTCCCTGCTCACCGCCTTGATTTGGGGTTGTAAGTGAGCACATGAAAACGGCGAACCCGAAGGCTGGCCGGCGGCCGGCCGGTTTGCGGTTGGGATACGGTGCGCAAGCTTACGATGCCGGGGGGCAGCTTGCAAAAGGTAAGCGGGCAAATACCAGGGCCTGGTCAAAATGTGCACAGCCGGGCCGGTGTCATATTTCTGTCACATTCGCTTCCTACACTCGTCCGGCATGGGGCGAAGGGCAATATGATCAGCAAGCGCGTGCGTCAACTGTCAGTGGCTGTGGTCCTGGCGTTGATGGCCGCAGCCACGGCTGCCGCCGATCCCGGGCTTGCGGGCGCGGGCGGTACGGCTATTTATCCGGTGCTGGCCAACCGGGCCGCGCAGTACCGCGCGCTCACCGGCGTGGCGGTGAATTACCAGCCCATCGGCTCCGGCGGCGGCATCCAGCAGATCGAGACCGGCACCGTTGCGTTTGCCAACAGCGACATGCCGCTGCCGCCGACTACCGTGACGCTGATCGAAAAATATTGGCAACGGGAGCACGGAATTTGACGGCGCTGACGCGTTCTGCCGCACAGCGCGACCGCAGCCGCCACGCGCAACGCAGTGCCGTGGCCGATGCGATGTTTCGCAACATCACACGGGTCGCCGCGCTGCTGGTGTTGGCGCTGGTGATTGCGATTCTGGTGGTGCTGCTGGTGCAGGCCTGGCCGGCGTTTCACCGGTTCGGCTGGCATTTCTTTTCCGGCCGTGAGTGGGATCCGGCGCACGCGACATTCTCCGCGCTCACCTCCATTTTCGGCACGCTCGTGACCTCAGCCATCGCCATGGTCATCGCCGTGCCCGTGAGCTTCGGCATCGCGCTCTTCATCACCGAGCTGGCACCCGCGTGGCTGCGCGCCCCGGTGAGCATCGCGGTGGAACTGCTGGCGGCCATCCCGAGCATTATCTACGGCATGTGGGGCCTGTTCGTGTTCGCGCCGCTGTTCGGCGAATACGTGCAGCCCTGGATCATCGAGCATATCGGTTCGTGGCCGTGGGTGGGCGCGCTGTTCCAGGGCCCGCCCATGGGCATCGGCATTTTCACGGCCGGATTGATTCTCGCGATCATGGTGGTTCCGTTCATCAGCTCGGTGATGCGCGACGTGTTCAGCCTGGTGCCGACCGTGCTCAGGGAATCCGCCTACGGTGTGGGTTGCACCACCTGGGAAGTGGTATGGCGCGTGGTGCTGCCGTATACGCGGGCCGGCGTGATGGGCGGGATCATGCTGGGGCTGGGGAGGGCACTCGGCGAAACCATGGCGGTCACGTTCGTCATCGGCAACAGCCATACGCTCGGCACTTCGCTGTTCAATGCCGGCAACACCATTTCCTCTACGCTGGCCAACGAATTCACCGAGGCGGTCGGCCAGACATATACCTCGTCGCTGGTCGCACTCGGCCTGATCCTGTTCCTGATCACCTTCGTGGTGCTGGCGCTCGCGAAGCTCCTGCTGCTGCGCATGGCGGCGCGCGAAGGGAGCCCGACTTGAACGGCGCGTCCGCACGCTATATGCGCCGGCGCGTGGTCAACTGGGTGAGCCTGTCCATGTCGGTGCTGGGCACACTGTTCGGGCTCTTCTGGCTGGTGTGGCTGCTGTGGACGCTGGTGGCGCGCGGCGTACGCTGGCTCAGTCCGGAACTGTTCACGCAAAGTACGCCACCGCCGCTGGCTCCCGGCGGTATCGCCAATGCCATCGTCGGTTCGATTCTCATCACGGCCCTGGGCGTGATCGTGGGCACGCCCATCGGAATACTGGCGGCCACCTGGCTCGCGGAATTCAGCCGGCGCTCGCGCCTGGCCGCGGTCATCCGGTTCGTGAACGACATTCTGCTGAGCGCGCCCTCGATCGTCATCGGCGTATTCATCTATGGAGTGGTGGTGGCGCGCTTCGGACATTTTTCCGGCTGGGCCGGCGGCTTGGCCCTCGCCATCATCATGCTGCCGGTGGTGCTGCGTACCACCGAGGACATGCTGAAGCTGGTGCCCGACCAGATGCGCGAAGCGGCCGCGGCGGTGGGAGCGCCGCGCTGGCGGGTGACCGTGATGGTGGTTTATCGTGCGGCTCTCGGCGGCATTATTACCGGCGTGCTGCTGGGTGTAGCGCGCATCAGCGGTGAGACCGCGCCGCTACTATTCACAGCGCTCAACAACCAGTTCTGGAGCACCGACATGAACCGGCCGATTGCCAACCTGCCGGTGATGATCTTCCAGTTCGCCATGAGTCCCTACGACAACTGGCAGCACTTGGCCTGGGCCGCGGCGCTGCTGATTACACTCGCGATACTCGCGCTCAGCCTGTTCGCGCGCCTCGTGATCCGTTCAAGGTCCTTCGTAAAATGAGCGCCGCGGATCGCAACGCCACCACTCTGACGCACGCCATTGCGCCGGAGATATTGGCCGGCGCGGGACGCGATCCCGCGCGTGCGACCGTGATTGAAAACCCCAAGCTTGCCGTCCGGCACCTGGATTTTTACTACGGCGATTTTCAGGCGCTGCGCGGCATCCACATGGACATTGCCGAACGCCAGGTGACGGCGTTCATCGGTCCGTCCGGCTGCGGCAAATCCACGCTGCTGCGCACGCTCAACCGCATTTATGACCTTTATCCGGAGCAGCGCGCCAGCGGCGAGATTCTGCTGGACGGACACAACATCCTCGACCGCGACCAGGACCTGAACGCCTTGCGCGCCAAGGTGGGCATGGTGTTCCAGAAGCCGACGCCGTTTCCTATGTCGGTACATGAAAACATCGCGTTTGGTGTGCGCCTGTATGAGCGGCTGTCGCGCACCAGGATGGACGACCGCGTGGAGTGGGCGTTGCGCAAGGCGGCGCTCTGGGACGAGGTCAAGGACAAGTTGCGCCAGGGCGGCACGCGGCTGTCGGGTGGCCAACAACAGCGGTTGTGCATCGCGCGTGCCATCGCTGTGAAACCGGAAGTACTGCTGCTCGACGAGCCGGCTTCGGCGCTCGATCCGATTTCCACCCTGAAAATCGAGGAGCTGATCGCGGAGCTCAAAAGCGACTACACCATCGTGCTGGTCACGCACAACATGCAGCAGGCGGCGCGTGTCTCCGATTACACCGCCTTCATGTACCTCGGCAACCTGGTGGAATACGCCGATACCAGCACGCTGTTCACCAATCCCTCCCAGAAACAGACTGAAGACTACATCACCGGCCGCTATGGGTGAGCACGGTGTCTTTGTTGAACAGCCAGTGGCTGTTCAACCCGTGCGAACGCCCGCATATGGATGTGCGGGCTGGGAGCGCTCCAAGGATGGTTCGGGCGGGGTGCATCAGGAGACGAACAGTCGTAGCTTGTGCCCTACGGTGTCTTTGTTGAACAGCCAGTGGCTGTTCAACCCGTGCGAACGCCCGCACATGGGTGAGCCGCGGAGCGGCGAACGGGCAGCCTGGATGGCGGCCCTGGACTTGCAAGCGCAGCAGGACGCGGAGCTTGCAAGTGCGGGCTGGGAGCGATCCAGGGACGGGTCGAGCGCGCCGCATTAGATGACAAAGAGCCGTAGCCTGGAATACCACGGTGCTCAAGTTGAACAGCCGCAAGGAAATCGCGGCACATGCGGCGTGCGGATTGACGGGAAACGCAGTCCTGTCTGCCGGTCAATCCTGCGTATCTGCGGCTTTCAAGAATGGACGGTACAGATTTGCCGACAACTGGTTAAAGCACAATTTCGTGTCCGATTATCCATGGCATAATCGTCGGGGAAGAATTCAAATCACATCGGGGAGGTCACTATGCAGAAGCTGTTGTTGTTCCTGGCGCTTTCTTTGACCGCGCCGCTGGCGTTTGCCGACATCGGTGTGGGCGCGGGCGTCGGTACGCTGGGATTCAACGCATCGGCCAACTATCGCTTCAACGACTTCGTATCCTTGGGCGTCGGATTCAATCGCTACAGCTACTCCAGAAGTTCCAATTACAAGGGCGTCAATTACAACGCCAGTCTGAAATTCTCGTCCGAAGTCCTGTTGGTGAATCTCTATCCATTCGCAGGCAGCTTCCGCTTCACCGGCGGCTGGATGCACAACGGCAATGCGCTGTCCATGGTCGGCGTGCCCGACCAGAACGGTAACTACACGTTCAACGGCAATACGTATTCGGCGCAGCAGGTGGGCACGGTTACGGCGGGAATGGGATTCAACAGCAACGCGAGCTATCTCGGCATCGGCTGGGGTGGAAACGGAAGCTGGGGCATGACTTTTGATCTGGGCGTTGTGAACCAGGGCTCTCCCAAGTTCAACCTGAACGTGAGCGGCGCGGCCGGCAATCCGCAGCTGGCGAATGACGTGAATCAGCAGCGCACCACCATTCAGAACGACGTGAACTCGTTTACCTGGTATCCGCAGATCGCCGTCGGCTTGTATTTCCGCTTTTAATGAACCGGGTGTCCTGCTGACGGAAGCCCCATTTGCTGCCGGATCGCAGCAAAACGTGTGTCCGCGCGCACATCGGCCCAGTCGGGGCCGGCCAGCATCACGAGCTTGTCATCATGTTCGCGCACCGCGCGTTGCAGTTCCGCAAAGCACCTGGCCTTGTCGCCCACGGCCCAGTAAAGTCTGGCGGTCAGCACGCCCGACACGTAATTCGCTGGGGCCTGTTTCTGCAGGGTTAGAAGCACTTGCTTGGCCAAGTCTGTTCGGCCCAACCCGGCTTCCGCGATGCCTGATTCCATGAGAAGCAAATCGCCCGATTGACTGTCTGTAGTACTTCTCGCCGCTTCGGTGTCATCGAGTGCCTGTGCAAAACGCTTCAATGCCACGTGGGTTTCAGCCAGAAATGCGTAGTTCAACTTGAAGTGAGGCGACTCCTGGATGCCGGTGCGTAGCTGGTTTTCCGCTTTATTGAATTGGCCCGCATAAGTGAGCGCACGCCCCAGATACGCACGGTTCACGTTCGAAAGCGGATCGGACACCTCGGCGGCGCGCATGTGTTGCAGCGCACGCCGCGTGTTTCCGGTTAGCCAGAAGTATTTGGCGTACCATCGCTGGGCGTCGGCATTGTCCGGGTCGAGTCTCAAGGCAAGCCGGTACTCGCGCTGCGCTTCCTGCCACCCCCAATGTTCCTGATGCAGAAGTGCAAGCACTGCATGCGCCAGGGGTTGCGTTGGGTCGAGTGCTACCGCTTTGTTTGCGGTGGCCAGGGCGTCGGAATAATGCGCGTCCGGAATCTGATTGTCCGAATAGACATGCCACACGGCGTAAGCCATGGCAAGCGCGGCCCAGGCATCGGCATTTCCCGGGTCTGCCTGGATGGACTTGTGGAAGTAGTAAATGGCACGCTGGAAGTCCGGGTCGGCCCGTTCCCGCAGATATTCCATCCCGACAAGATACAGATCCTGGGTTCCCGAGACATCGCGCATATCATCTTCGTAGGGCGCTGCGGTTGCCGTGCTGGAAGCTAACCCTGGCGCCTGGTTTTCCTCAGGTCGCCGTGGTCTGTGCAAATATGCGGCACCACCCAGGATGACTAACACGACGACCGCGGTCGTAGTCGTGATCAGCAGCCAGGTACGCAAGCGCATTGTTTGAGCCGCTTGCACGCGCGGCGATTCGGTATTCAGTTTGCATTCCGCTTCCCACAAGGATGCGGTCAGCACGGCACGCGCATCTCTCAGGAAACGGCGGTAGCTTCCCCAGCTCAAATGCAGGGCATCGGCGACCGCACGCTGCCGCCGCAGCGGCGTGAAATAGGTGTGTTGCAGCACCTGTTCATAACGCAGGTACTTGGGGTTCTGGCCGATCATGGAGCAGTGCACGCGGAGCAGCCCGCGCAAAACCTCAGTGGGTATGGTGGCGGGAGATTTGTCGAGCTCAGCCTTGACCAGTTGCGAATCGGTCAGGCGATTAAGCCGCAAACGGTCCGGGCGATTAAAGTCTCTCAATGCCTGATGAACCGCCGCCGCAAATGCCGGCTCTGGACCCGGACTACTTGGCGCCCCCTTTGTGCCCATTTCCCCTGTGGACATTTTCAGTTTTCCTATCCGCTTTCAGTAGACCACATCAAAGGCCGAGGGATTTTAAGCCGAGGCGCGGACCGTCGCTACCCGGTTTCTTGCGGCGAGGATAGGCCTTGTCATTCAACAACCTGAACATTTTTTGAGTATTTTTTGACCACTGCTATTTCCTATCGCGTGTTTTACTTAACGCGGGCGACACTCCATGGATTCCCAAGCTTTGGGACAGCGCAAGGCGGCTTGGGAATTGGCTTGGCCAGTCATGAACCGGGGTTTGTCATCTGATGGTAGCGCTGGGGAGCAACAGGGGCACTCGGGAAGCCAATTCCGGCGGCACTTCGCCGTCCTCGCGTATTTTTACCCGTTATCAGGCCGGCCCGGTCCTGTATTTTCCGGATGAGCCCGCACTCGCGGGTGGTCAGCGCGGCAGCTACGTCTTTGAGCGTCGCACGGTTCCTCCAAATCAGTTGCCGCCGCACGTTTTTGATAGTCACATGTTTTTGCTGGTGCTGGGTGAAACTGCGGTCCCCTATCGCAGCCGCCTTAACGGCCGCCAGATCATCGGCCGGTTTGAACCGGGACGCCTTCGGTTTGTGGCCGCCGGTGACAGTTTATCTACAAGCTGGAATCAGCCCATTGATTCCATCCTGGTGGCGGTGCAACCCGATGTGCTGCATCGCGCTCTCGGCGATGACATGCTTGGTCCGTCCCTCGAATTGATTTCAAAAGCGGTGTTGCACGACGATCCGACCTTGGCGCATCTGACTTTGGCGCTCCAATCTCATCTCGAAACCGGCGGCCTTGGGGGCAGGCTGTTTGAGCAGTCTCTTCTGACAGCCATCGCTGCCCATCTTCTGTGTGTGTATGGCAGCCACAAGCGGGCAGCCAACAACCTGGCTCGTAGCAACCTATTGCCTCGCTGGAAACTCTTACGTATCGAGGAATATGTCCGGAACAACCTGGCGAGGCAAGACTTGCACCTCGGCGAAATTGCAGCCGCT
>JAGXAZ010000050.1 GCA_018971365.1 Gammaproteobacteria bacterium
ACCAGAGCTTCAAACTGCTCGATCTCCGCCTCGCTATACCGAGAAGGTGCGTTTACGGAGATCATTGGAATTTGTGACAATGACACCACGACCCCTCATTTTTTATTCAACCACTCCATATACTTCTGCACGCCCTGCTCCACCGTCATGAACCTGTGGCCGCAACCGGCGGCACGCAGCGCGCTCATATCGGCTTCGGTGAAACTCTGGTAACGGCCTTTCAGATTTTCCGGGAACGCAATGTATTCGATCCTGCCCTTGCCGTGGAACTTGATGACGGCGTTGGCCACCTCGTTGAAGGTCTGGCTCTTGCCGGTGCCGAGGTTGAAGATGGCGGAGACCTTCGGATGCTCCCAGGCCCAGAGGTTCACGGCGCACACGTCGTCCACGTGGATGAAATCGCGGCGCTGCTCGCCGTCCTTGTAGCCGCCGCTGGCCTCGAACAGCTTGCAATTGCCCGTGGCAAGGACTTCATTGTTGAAGTGGAAGGCGGTGCTCGCCATCTTGCCCTTGTGCTGTTCCCGCGGGCCATACACGTTGAAGTAGCGGAACCCCACGACTTGGCTTTTCAAGCCCACTTGCATGCGGCGGCGCACGTATTGATCGAACAGGAATTTGGAATAGCCGTACAGATTGAGCGGCGCTTCGTACTGACGTTCC
This sequence comes from Gammaproteobacteria bacterium, assembly GCA_018971365.1. Classification (GTDB taxonomy): domain Bacteria; phylum Pseudomonadota; class Gammaproteobacteria; order Natronospirales; family REEB76; genus REEB76. The sequence goes on from JAGXAZ010000050.1 coordinate 661, forward strand.
TCCTTGAACACCTTGCCGCCGCCATACACTGCAGCGGACGACGCATAGATGAACGGAATTTTGTGAGTCAGGCAATATTCCAGCAGATTCTTGGAGTACTCGTAGTTCACCGTCATCATGTAGCGGCCATCCCACTCGGTGGTGTCGGAGCAGGCGCCGTTGTGGAATATCGCCTCGATTGGACCAAGCGTGCCTTCAGTCAACTGCTGCAGGAACTGGTCCTTGTCGCGGTAATCCGCGATCTCCGCTTCCACCAGATTCCTGAACTTGGTGCCATCCTTGAGATCGTCCACTGCAATGATGTCCGTATGCCCGCGCCGGTTGAGCGCCAGCACCAGGTTGCTGCCCACAAAGCCGGCGGCGCCGGTGACGATGATCATGACTGCTCCCGCTTCGAATAGATGACCATGTATTTATAGAACACGCCATTGGCTTCGGATACCGAAATCAACAGGCCGCGCCAGCCGTCCAGCATGCCGAGCCGCAGGAAATAGGCGCGGATAAACGCCCACACGGCCTTGAACAAAATGATGGCGGGCGGATAGGTGCGCGTGGACTCCCCCGCCTTGAGCATGGTGTAGCGATGCATCTTGACGAGGAAATCGCCGGCGTCGCGCATCGCGGTGTGGCGCAGTGCACCGGTGAGCAGCACCGCCCGCTCGGCCGCCTGCAACTCCACTTTTTCGTGCACCGCCACTTCGCTGAACCTGTGGGTGCGGCGATGATAAAGCCGCGTGAGCCGTTGCCTGCCCCAGCCGCCGTGGCGCACGCGCTTGCCCAGGAGGAAATTCTGCCGCTCCACCGCATACGCCTGCTCCGGCCTGTCCAATGCGAGCCCGGCGATGGCCGCAGCCAGACCGGGCTCGACGACTTCGTCCGCATCAAGCGAAAAAATCCAGTCGTTCGCGGCAAGCGCGGCCGCCGCGTTGCGCGTGGGACCAAAGCCCAGGAATTCGCCCTTGCGAATCTTCACGTTCGGGTAGCGCGCGGCGATTTCCAGAGTTCCGTCGCGGGAGCCGTTGTCGTACAGCAGCACTTCATCGAAGCCGCGTACCGAATCGAGTGTGACGGCCAATGTGGCCGCGGCATCGCGCACAATCATGACGACGGAGATCGGGGAAAGCGCCTTGCTCATGCGGCTCTCCGCCATGACGCCGTGTCAGTCAACCAGCGTGTACGTCGCACCGCAGTATGGACACGCGATTTTGCCAGTGGCCTCTATGGCCAGGAACACCCGCGGGTGGGAATTCCACAGGCTCATGCCGTCCATGGGACAATGCAATGGCAGATCCTTGCGGGTGATTTCGTAGTGACGCTTGGCATTGGGCGTCGTCTGCTTTCGAGCATTGGCAGCGGGCTGGCTCACGATGGCTTCCGGGTGGCGTGGGAGGCTGGCGATTATATCAAGGCCCTGCAGGCGCTTCGTCCGGCAGTGTTCCGATGGTTGAGGCCCACAGTTCCCGCACGCGCGTGCGCCGCGGCTCGGCTTCCGCCTCCGGGATGCGCGCCGTCAGGCCTTCAAGGCTGGTGCGATGCACGATCAGGCGGAACGCCTTGTAGGTGTCCGTGAGAAATTCACCGATCTCGCTCCCGATCACGCCTTCGGCCACCAGCCCTTCCAGATTGCGGATGTTGTCGGTCCAGTCGAGCAGCGCAGGATGCCGGCCGGCGTTGGCCAGCACCCAGTACTGCACCAGGAACTCGATGTCCGTGAGCCCGCCTTCATCCAGCTTGAGGTCAAATTCCCCAGCGCTACCCGTGTGCTCGCGCAGCATGCGCGCCCGCATTTCGGCGACTTCGCGGCGCAGCGTCTGACTGTCCCGCGGCTTGCCGAGCACTTCGCGGCGCAGCGCTTCGAATTCCGTGCTCACCTTGCCGTCTCCCGCGACCGGTCGGGCGCGCAGCAAGGCCTGGTGTTCCCAGGTCCAGGCCTGCGCGCGCTGATAGCGCGCGAAGCTGTCCAGCGAACTCACGATCAGGCCGGCCGCACCGCTCGGCCTGAGGCGCGTGTCCACCTGATACATGGCGCCCGAAGATGTGGGGATGGAAAGCACGTTGATGACCCGTTGCGCGAGGCGCGTGAAATACTCGCTGTTGTCCAGCACGCGCGGCCCATTCGATTGTTGCTCGCCGCTGCGGCTGTCATGCAGGAATACCAGATCAAGATCCGAGCCATAGCCCAACTCCCAACCGCCGAGCTTGCCGTAGGCAATCACGCCGAAGCGCGCGCGCCGCAGGCGCCCGCGCTCGATGCACTGCGGCTCGCCGTGGCGCGCACGCATGTGGCGCCAGGCGATTTCCAGCGCCTTGCGTATCACCTGCTCGGCAATCCAGGTGAGGAAATCGCTGACCTTCATGAGCGGCGCCTGGCCGGCGAGGTCCGCCGCGGCCACGCGCACCACCGCGGCCTGCTGGAACTGGCGCAGCGTGTCCATCTGTGCTTCCAGATCGTCGGACGGAACATCCGCGAAGGCGGTTTCCAGCTCGCGTTGCAGCGACTCCTGAGTCGGAAATTCGGAAAAGATGCGCGGATCAATCAGCTCGTCGAGCAGCAGCGGCGAGCGCGCCACCAGCTCCGCGAGCCAGTGGCTGCCGGCCACCAGCCGCGCCAGGTGTTGCAGCGCGGTGGGCCGCTCCACCAGCAGCGCCAGATACGCGGAGCGCTTGCCGATAGCCTCGATGATGTGCAACAGCCGCCGGAATGTTGCCGTGGGCGAGGATGTGGCCGCGGCCGCTTCCAGTAGATGCGGCATGAGTTCGTCGAGCCGCTGGCGGCCGCGCGTCCCGAGTCCGCTCACGAATCCGCCGTTGCGCAACACACGCAGTTCGTCGGCCACGGCTGCGGCCTCCGCGTATCCGGCGCTCTCCAGCCGCGAGACGGCTTGTTCCCCGGCAAGCGTACCCTGCCACAAGGCCGCAAACGGCGAGTCCCGGTGCTGCTGCTCGCGCAGCGCACGCGGCATCACCACCACGGCATCGAATACCTGCCGCACATGCCGGCGGTGCGCGGCGAGTGCCGCGGCAAATTCATCCCAGCCGGCGCAGTCCATGGACCAGGCGAGGCGCACACGGTCCTCGGTCTCGCGCGGCAGCTCGTGGGTTTGCTGATCGCGCCATTCCTGCAGGCGGTTTTCCACCCGGCGCAAAAACGCGTAAGCCGCGGCCAGATCGGAGGCTTCCTGCGGCTTGAGATAATTTTCCGCGCCCAGGTGGTGCAGCACCGGCAACACCGCGCGCGCGCGCAACGGTGGCTCGCGCCCGCCACGGATCAACTGGAACACCTGCGCGATGAACTCGATCTCGCGGATACCGCCCGGACCGAGCTTGATATTGTCTTCGAGTCCGCGGCGCGCAACATCCTGGCGGATCAGCTCCTTCATCTCGCGCAAGGACTCGAAGGCATTGAAATCCAGGTAACGGCGGTACACGAACGGCCGCAGCCGTTCCAGCAGTTGCCTGCCCGCCTTGATATCTCCGGCGCAGGGCCGCAACTTGATGAGCGCATAGCGTTCCCAGTCGCGGCCGTGATTCTGGTAATAGGTCTCCATGGCATCGAAGCTCATGGCGAGCGGCCCGGCATCGCCGAAGGGGCGCAAGCGCAAATCCACGCGGAACACGAAACCATCGGCACTCGGTTCGTCCAGCACGCGCTTGAGACGTTGACCGAGGCGCAGGAAATACTCATCGTTGTCGAGCGGTTTCCCGCCGTCGCTCGCGCCGTGATCCGGATAGGCAAACATCAGATCCACGTCGGAGGAAAAGTTGAGTTCGCCGGCACCCAGTTTGCCAAGTGCCAGTACCACGAGCGTCTGGGGTACACCCTTGGAGTTGCGCGCCACGCCGTGCTTCTCGGCATGCCAGCGCGCCAGGGGCTGGAGCGCGTCCTCGAGACACGCATCGGCGAGATCCGACAAATCCCGCAGCGTTTCGCCGAGTTCCGCCCAGCCGGCGAGATCGCGCCACGTGATGCGCAACATTTCACGCCGCCGCACGCGGCGCAGCCCGGTCATGAGTTCCTCTTCCGACGCCGCCGGACGCGCCGCGAGTTGCGCGGCTACGCGTGCGCCCGGAGACTCGGCGCTCAACAGATCGCCAGTTGCACACAATTCATCCAGGATTTGCGGTTCACGCACGCAGCTTTCAGCCGCAAATGCGCTGCTCGCCCAGACCCGCCGCAGGCTGTCATTCACGGCCGCGGGCAGCCGCGCCGGATCGCCGCCATTCGCACGCCATTGTGTCAGTGCTGTTTCAAGGCCGGACATCAACAACGCGGGACACGTGGCGGAGCGGTTCATGGAATGCGACTATACAGTTCCGAAGCGTCCCGTACCCTAACACAATGTCCGCCGCTGTCCGCCGCAAACCGCCAGTCCGAACCGAGCGCCGCTTTTTCGCGACCGCCGCACGCGGTCTGGAGCCGCTGGTCGCGGATGAATTGCGCGCGCTCGGCGCAAAGGACGCAAAAGAGGAACGCGGCGGCGCATCGTTCGGCGGACCACTCGCCCAAGCCTACCGCGCCTGCCTGTGGCTGCGCACCGCCAATCGTGTACTCATGCCATTGGCGCGGTTTCCCGCGCCGGATGCCGACCGGCTCTACACGGCGATCAATCGCATGCCCTGGGAGAACGATCTCTCGCCCGATGGCACGCTGGCCGTGGATTTCACCGGCAGCAACGAAAAAATCATTCACACCGGGTTCGGCGCGCAGCGCGTCAAGGACGCGATTGTGGATCGCTTCCGTGAAAAATCCGGCCGCCGGCCTTCGGTGAATCTGGAGCAACCGGATCTGCGCATCAACGTGCACCTGCACCGCGACATCGCCACGGTGAGCATTGACCTCTCGGGTGACAGCCTGCACCAGCGCGGCTACCGTGCGCGCGGCGTGGCCGCACCGCTCAAGGAGAATCTCGCGGCCGCGTTGCTGCTCAAATGCAGTTGGCCCGAGAGTGTCAAACAGGGTGGCGCGTTCGTGGATCCGATGTGCGGCTCCGGCACGCTCGCGATTGAAGCCGCGTTGATCGCGGGCGACGTGGCGCCAGGTCTGTGGCGCACACGCTGGGGCTTCAGCGGCTGGCGCAAACACGATCCGCAGCTTTGGGACCATTTGTTGCAGGAGGCGCGCCGGCGTCGTGATGCCGGCCGCGACAAGATTCCGGTGATTCTCGGCTTCGACTGGGATTCAACGGCCATTGACGCTGCGCAGACCAATGCCGAACGCGCCGGACTTATAACATCAAAGGATGCGCCCCCTGAAGGAGAGTGGCAAAAGCAGCAAGGCTTGATTCAGTTTGAATGTTGTGCGCTGGCAGACAATGTGCTGCCCGCCGGGCTCACGCCCGGTCTGGTGGTGACCAATCCACCTTACGGCGAACGGCTGGGCGCAGCCGGCCAACTCGGCCCGTTGTACACCGAACTCGGCCGGTGGCTGCGGAGCCAGTGCCCGGGCTGGCGGGCCGGAGTGATTACCGGCAATCCGGACTTGGCGAAGTTGGTCGGCGTGCGCGCCCGGAAAATCAACACCTTTTACAACGGCGCGCTTGAGTGCAAGTTGCTGCAATTTGACATTGAGCCCGAGCGGTTCATGCGTAGTGTTGACGTGTGACATAACGGGAAGCGTGCCGTGTTATCCCTCCGGATAATTCTGCCACCCAGTTTGCCGCACGGCATTAAACTAAATGTTCGTTCCAACCAAGTTTCAGGAGGTCAACATGGCAAAGAAGTCCGCAAAATCGAAATCTGCGAAACGTCGCGCCGGCAAACCCAAAGCCACGGCTCGCAAACCGCGCCGTGTTCAGCCGATTCCCGCCGGTTACCACAGCATCACGCCCTATCTGATCATCAATGGTGCGGCGGCGGCGCTGGAGTTCTACAAAAACGCTTTTGATGCCAAGGAGAAGGTGCGCATGCCGGCTCCCGGCGGGCGCATCGGTCACGCCGAGATTCTGATCGGCACTTCTCGCGTCATGCTCGCCGACGAAAGCCCGGAAATGGGTCACCGCGCTCCGCAGACGGGCACGGCGCCGCCCGTAAGTGTCCTGCTGTACGTCAAGGATGTGGACGCGGTGTTCGAACGCGCCGTAAACAGCGGCGCCCGGGTCGAACGGCCTGTGGAGAATCAGTTTTATGGCGACCGTGCCGGCACGCTCATTGATCCCTATGGCCACCGCTGGCATATCCACACGCACATCGAAGAGGTGTCGCCCAAGGAAATGCAACGACGCATGCAGGAACTACATCACTGAACTTGAAGCCCCGCGCATGCGGGGCTTCTGCTAATGGGGATAACCGTCATGCCCCACTTCGTAGATTCACCAAGAGCTACCAACAAAATTAAGCCCGGTGACAAATCCCCCTGCGCCCAAAGCGCGACCCCCTTTACAAAGGGGGTGACGGTGGATTTCAGGTGCACTGAAAGGGCAGTGACACAGCCTGCGTGTACTTCGCTAAGGCAGCAAGACAGTCGAGCCGGTGGTTTTGCGGGATTCCAGATCGCGGTGCGCCTGCGCGGCTTCCCGTAACGGATAGGTTTGATTGACCGCGATCTTCACTGCGCCCTTCTTAACGACGGCGAACAACTCGCGCGCCGTGCGCACCAAGTCTTCACGCCTGGCGATATAGGTCCCGAGCGTCGGGCGCGTAACGAACAGAGAACCTTTCTGCGTCAGGATCGTAGGGCTGAACGGCGGCACGGCACCCGAAGCGTTGCCGAAGGTTACCATCAAGCCCAGTGGCGCGAGGCAGTCGAGCGAATCCATGAAGGTGTCCTTGCCGACGCCGTCATAGACCACGGGCACGCCCGCTCCTTTGGTGATCTCTTTCACACGCGCCGAGATTCTGTCGCGCGAAGTCACAAGCACATGTTGGCAACCGGCCTTCTTCGCGAGCGCCACCTTGACGTCGCTTCCGACCGTGCCGATGACCTTCGCACCAAGATGCCGGGCCCATTGGCAGAGAATCTGGCCGACACCGCCGGCCGCGGCGTGCACCAGAATTGTGTCGCCTTTGTTTACCTTATAAGTACGCCGCAACAGGAATTGCGCCGTCATGCCCTTCAGCATCATGGCCGCCGCAGTCTTGTCACTCACACCGGCGGGAATTTTCACCAGCCGGTCCGCGGGCCGCAACAGGATTTCCGCATAGGAACCGGTCGGGTCCGTGTAGGCCACACGGTCGCCCGGCTTGAACTCCTTCACTTTCGGGCCGACCGCTTCCACCACGCCCGCTCCTTCCCGGCCGAGAGTCGCGGGCAACGAAATCGGGTACAGCCCGCTGCGGTAATAGGCATCCACGAAGTTCAAGCCAACGGCGGTGTTGCGCACCAACACTTCGCCGGGACCCGGCTTGCCGACCTCGACCGCTTCCCAGCGCAGGACTTCCGGCCTGCCGGTTGCATGAATACGTATCGCATAAGACATAAGTGTTTCCTCCGACAACAGGTTCAGCGTGCGTTGACTCGGGTCAATATATTAACCGTCTGCCCGCGCGATACCTCAGCGCACCAACAGGCGCGCGCGATAATCACATATGCCGCCAGACCGAGATACGACCGTGGCGGTAATGGCCGGCTATTTCGCGCAAAACCGGGAGTAGAATCCCCCGACCCCACTGCGGGGCAACAATTGCAAGGAGCACCCCATGATCACTTTGACCCAGTTGTGGCTGCCGATCCTGCTCTCGGCAATCGGCGTGTTCATCGCCAGCAGCATCGTGCACATGGCCCTGAAATTCTGGCATATGCCGGACTATCACGGCTTCTCCAATGAAGATGAAGTGGGCGCCGCCATCCGCAAGGGCAATCCCTCGCCTGGCATGTACATGCTGCCCTTCTGCAAGATGGAAGACATGAAAAAACCCGAGGCCCAGGAAAAGTTCAAACAAGGCCCGGTGGCCTTCATGATCCTGCGGCCCAATGGTGTGCCCAACATGGGCAAGAATCTTGGTCAGTGGTTTATTTTCTGCCTGCTGGTTTCATTGTTCGCCGCGTATGTCGCTGCCAGCACGCTCGCGGGCGGCACAGCGGGACTCCAAGTGTTCCGCGTGGTCGGCACGGTTGGCTTTATCGCCTACGCCTTTGGATCGTTACCCATGGGCATCTGGTACGGCCAACCCTGGAAAGCTGTGTCCAAGGATGTGATCGACGGCCTTATCTATGGTCTCGTCACCGCCGCAATCTTTGCCTGGCTCTGGCCGAAGTAAAAGATTTGTATATCTAAAAATCAGGCAGCAGGCTTGCGGTAATGCACGCTGGCTGGCGATCGCCAGATTGAAACCACCAGGGTCAGAAGGGCCAATTTGAGCGCACTCAACGTGAACAGATTGGTCACATGAAAGCCGTCCTCTATCGCCGCTACGGTCCGCCCGACGTACTCGAGTTCGTGGATGTCGATAAGCCGATTCCTGGAAACGACGAGATACTGATCAAGGTCCACGCGGCATCGATCAACGCGTTGGACTGGCGCCTCATGCGCGGCACGCCACGAATCGCCCGCCCCATGTTCGGTCTGCGCCGGCCCAAGACCCCGCGCCTGGGCCGGGACGTGGCCGGCGTGGTAGAAGCCGTGGGCCACAACATCACACAATTCAAACCTGGCGACGCGGTGTTCGGCGTGTGTGTCGGCGCCTTCGCCGAATACGCCATCGCCAAAGAGAACAGGCTGGTACCGAAACCGTCCAACGTTTCGTTCGAGAAAGTTGCTGCAGTCCCGATAGCAGCCATTACTGCATTGCAGGGGCTTCGCAATAAAGGCCACATACGGCCGGGACAGAAGGTATTGGTGGACGGTGCCTCCGGTGGCGTCGGCACATTCACCGTGCAAATCGCTAAATCCTTCGGCGCCGAAGTTACCGCGGTGTGCAGCACCGGAAACGTGGACCAGATGCGGCTCCTCGGAGCAGATCATGTCATCGACTACAAGAAAGATGATTTCATACAGCACGGGCAGCATTACGATCTGATCGTCGCCGCCAATGCGCACCGCTCCATCTTCGATTACCGAGGCGCATTAACACCGAATGGAATCTACGTACTGCTCGGAGGTGGCGGCATCGAAATCCTACAGGCCATGCTCCTGGGACCGTGGCTCTCAAAGCTGGGTAATAAAAAGATGGGTTTCATGGGCGCGAGGATTAAGAAAGAGGATCTTCTTTACCTGAGTGGTCTGCTTGCACGCGGCAAGATCAAGCCGGTGATTGACCGCTGTTACGCGCTCAACCAAACTGCCGAAGCTATCCGGTATCTTGAAGAGGGTCATGCCAAAGGGAAAGTGGTCATAACAGTGGACGCGGTGTAAGGAAAAACGCTGTGAACAAGACCGCAACGGTACTGGACGATATTAAAGTTCACGTAAAACTGAAAATCTCCGCCGCATGGGCGAGCGTAATGTTCCTCTATATCTATGCGGACTATTTCGGGCTGTATGTGCCGGGTGCGCTACAACACATGCTGGCAGGCAAAATGGGACCGCTCGGATCAACGACCCAGATTATTTTGCTATTTACCTCAGCCATGATTGCCATCCCAAGCCTCATGATCTTCCTGACCCTGGTGTTGAAAACCAGCCTGAACCGCTGGCTGAACATGCTCTTCGGCACGCTCTACACAGCGATCATCCTCATCACCATGTGGTCCTGGATGTTCTATATATTTTACGGAATCATCGAAATCGGGCTGACATTGCTAATCGTCTGGTATGCGTGGAATTGGCCCAGGAAGCCAACAAAATAAAAAAGAGGAGTGACTTTGATTATGGTGTTAGTCTTTGCTCAACCGCTTTCTAATTGTGTGCAAACGAGTTTAAAACCATTAGTCTGTCCCTGCCCAATTCGGATCCTTGCCCACGAAAACCTGGTACGGCCGTCCCTGGAGAGCCGTTACCAAGGATGTGATTGACGGTCTGATTACTGGCGCAATCTTTGCCGCGCTCTGGCACGCATAACTCAAGCATTGGTGTGGCAATCAACAGCAGCGGACTCGCCGAGCGCGAGTCCGCTGTTCTCGAACGGCTAGAATGTAAGTAACACCATGTCGCCAGAGGAAGCCATTGCCGCACTCAAACAAATGCCGGAAAACCTGCGGCAGCAGGTTGCCGGTCTGACAGACGCGCAACTGCATTTCCAGCCCGAAGGCGGATATTTCTCGGTGCTGGAAAATATCTGCCACCTGCGCGACATCGAAATCGAGGGCTATGGCGTGCGGCTACAGCGTATGCTGGCGGAAAATCATCCCACGCTGCCCGATATCAACGGCGGCCAACTTGCCCGTGAACGCCACTACAGCGAACAGCCATTGCAGCCCGCACTGGATGCCTTTATTCAGGCACGGTACTCAAATCTGAAAATTCTTGAGAAGGTCGCGGAATCCCGGCTCGCACGAACGGCTTATCTGGAAGACGTCGGCGAAATCACCTTGAGCAAGCTGCTGGAACTGTGGGTTGAGCATGATCGGGGGCATATTCACGAACTGGATAAGCTACGGGCCGCGGTTCGTTAGCCTTGCCAGACACACATCTATAAGACAACTCAACCGGTCGGCGGCGCTACGTAATCGAGCGCACCAAATAACTGGTCAATGCCACCATTCCCGCCGCCATCGTAGAAAAGCGAGCGCAGCTTGAAGTCGGCCGGTGGATTCAGCTCCTCGCCGGTGTGCAGCGTTTCAAATGCCCGGCCGCCGAGGATGCGGCAAGCTTGCGTGAGATACAGACAGTTCAGAACACCCGCAGTCAGCAGCGCATTCAACAACACGGAGCCGGCCGTCATGAAAATGTTGCCGAAGCCTTCTTTGGCCAGCGCCGCAATCAACGCGCGACCTTCGGCGCGGGAGCCGGTGCCGACCTGCAGCACGTGTACGCCGCGCGCCGTCAGCGCTCCAGTTCGCGAAGTGTCGGCCGCAGCACCCGTGGCGATGTAAATTCTCCGTCCCGAGTGCAGCAGTGCCTCCGGAATCGGCAAATCGAGACTGCCGGTAACGATCGCGACGGCCGGCTGAGGCGTCAGGCTACGCGCACGACGCCACTCATGCAGATCGGCGAATTCCGGCTTGTCGCTGACCGGCAGATTGTCCTGCGCAACACCGGCGGCGAGATCACGAATGTAGCGGCCCGAGGTCACCAGCACGTCGGCCGCAGCGGCCAGCTCCTGCACCAACCGCCAGTCGCGCGGATTTGCGATCGCGCGCGGCACCTTGCGGGTTTGCGTATCGGGGTCGGGCAGTGAAATCCTCCCATCCAGGCTCGCGATGAAGCTCGCATACACAAACGGCCGCGCCGGCGTGCCGGAAGGCCGCAATGACTCGTCGAGATAAAGACCGCGCAATGGCACCGGGCCACCCGGGCCGGGGAAAAGGCGCAGAACCGTCTCTTGGCTGCTACTCGGACCCTTAGTCATGCTGCGCAATGTAACGCATCATGCCGTGAGTCCGTTCATGCCAAGCGCAATTTATTGTTCCCCGGAATCAGGTAAGCCTGAGAGCGCCACCCTTGTGGGCCGCAATATGGTCCGTCTTGTCGCTCTTGATTTCGTACTGAGGATCGTCTTTCGACGCATGATGCGTATGACCTTTGTAATCAAAATCGCGGGTATGAATCCTGATGATAGTGCCCGACACCCGGCCCGCTTCGGAATTCCAGCTCACGTGATCGCCGATTTTGAACCGCCTGGTCATCCACCGACTCCGCGCTTCTTACAAGAGTACGGTTGGCAACGTTAGCCCTTCGGTGCGTACCCTGTCACGTAGCGGCCACTCAGTATCTTTGGCGAAGAGGCATATCATCAGAACACTCACTTCGGCTCTCAATGTATCTCGACGGCTTGGGCGAACTAACGGTAG
>JAGXAZ010000051.1 GCA_018971365.1 Gammaproteobacteria bacterium
GACTACAAGCCGGATCAGATACTGGTTTCATGTGGCGGCAAACAGAGCTTTTTCAATCTCTGTCAGGCACTGCTCAATCCCGGCGATGAAGCGGTCATTCCGGCACCCTACTGGGTAAGCTATCCCGAAATCGTGGCGCTTACCGGTGCCACCCCGGTCATGCCATACGCGGGTCCGGAACAGCACTACAAACTCAAACCAGAACAGCTGGAACGCGCCATCACGCAACGTACGCGGCTGCTGGTGATCAACAGTCCGTCGAATCCGACGGGCATGGCCTACAGCCGCGCAGAGCTCGAGGCCTTCGGCCAGGTGTTACGCCGGCATCCGCAAGTATTCATCGCCACCGATGACATGTATGAGCACTGCCAATGGCGTGGCGGGCCCTTCTGTAACATTGTCATGACCTGCCCCGATCTGCATGCACGTACGCTGGTGCTGAACGGGGTGTCCAAAACCTATGCCATGACCGGCTGGCGCATCGGCTACGCCGGCGGTCCGGCGTGGCTCATCAATTCCATGACCGACGTGCAGTCCCAGAGCACCTCGAATCCCGCGTCCATGTCACAGGCGGCGGCGGAAGCCGCGTTGGCCGGCGATCAATCCTGCGTGAGCCGCATGTGCCGCGCCTATGAGGAACGGCATGCCTTCGTTTACGGAAAACTGCATTCCATGCCCGGCGTGCGCGTGCTGCCGGCGGACGGCACTTTTTATGCTTTTCCGGATTTTTCCGCGGTGATCGCCAAGCTGAAACTCGCCGACGACAACGCGCTGGCCGAGCGCCTGCTGAACGACGCCGGCGTTGCACTGGTCGCGGGCAGTGCCTTTGGTGCGCGCGGCCACCTGCGCCTGTCGTTTGCCACCAGCATGCAGAATCTTGAAGCTGCCATGGCGCGCCTGCAGGATTTTCTGCGCACAAAAGGTGTCTGACGCGCATCGACGTTGACCCTCCGGAAACGCTTCATTACCATATGCGTCCTTCCGCCACCGTTCCCCGGTAGCTCAGTTGGTAGAGCGACGGACTGTTAATCCGTTGGTCGCTGGTTCGAGTCCGGCCCGGGGAGCCAATTTCTGCACCCTCCTGCATTTCGCGATTTCACGCACTGGTCGCAACCTGGCGTCCAAATTCGCATGACAGCGCACACCAAAATCGCGGTAGTTGTGCTGAATTACAATTCCGCCGCCTATACCCTGCGCTGCATTGAATCCTTGCGCCGGCACACGGCCGCACCCGTGACTGTCAACGTGGTCGTCGTAGACAATAATTCCGCACCCGCCGACAAAAAACTGTTGGCGACCATCCGCCCGGGAACCGCCACCTTAGTGTGGTCCGAACGCAATCTCGGGTTTGCGGGCGGCATGATGCTGGGAGCGCGCAGTGTCCAAGCCGAGTATTATTTCTTCCTGAACAATGATTGTGAATTCCTGAATGACGTGCTCTCCATCCTCACGCAGTTCATGGAGGCACATGCGGAAGCCGCGCTCTGCAGCGCAAGCATGTTCGATGCCGACGACCGCCCGCGTTCCAGCTTCGGCTATTTGCCGTCGCTGGCACTCATGATCCTGGGTGCCGGCGTGCTGCGGTTGTTTCAGCCGCGGCGCTATCCGCGCCGTCACCGCCTGTATCGCACACCGGTCGAGGTACCCGTGGTCACGGGTGCCGCCATGTTTGTGCGCGGGTCGGTGCTCTGGCAGCTAAGCGGGCTGGATACCGCCTATTTCCTGTACTGTGAAGAAGAGGACTTCGCTTGGCGCATCCGTCAGGCCGGCCGCAAGGTGTACCACGTTCCGCAGGCCAGGATACGCCATGTTGGCGGCGCAAGTTCCGGACAACCGGAGCTGCAAGCTGCGTTGCAGCGGGAGTATTACATCAGCCTGTTTCGCTTTCTGCGCAGCCAGCATGGCGCGGTTTATGCGTTTGCCTTGCGCCTGTTGGTCGCCACCAAGATCCTGCGCCGTGCCCTGTTGGGCAGGATGCCATTCGGCTTGCTGGGTTTCGTGTTGCGCGGTGCACCGGAAAACCGGAGCCTGCGCTACCGTCAAAATCAATAGCAACTATTCCCCGACCAGCTTCAACCCGATGATACCGACGAGTATGAGCGCGACGCAGACCAGCCGCAGCGCGTTGTGCGAATCTCCGAAAAGCAGGATACCGAACAGCACGGCGCCCACGGTGCCGATTCCCGTCCACACGGCGTAGGCGGTGCCGATCGGCAGACTGCGCGCGGCCAGGCCCAGCAGAACCATGCTGACAATTACCGCCACGGTGGTCAGCACGGCGGGTGTCAAGCGCGTAAAACCGGCGCTGTACTTGAGACTGAGGGCCCAAGCCACCTCGAACAGGCCCGCCAAGATCAGCAGTGCCCAGGCGACCGGCTTGCTCAATTCCATGGCAGGGTTCTCCGAGGCATTCAAGGCTGGCCGCGTTCCAGCTTATTGCTGAGCGTGCGCAAATAGTCCCGGAACGTCTCCCCCAGATCGCCGTGCTTCAGGCCGTATTCCACCGTGGCCTGCAAATACCCGAGCTTGTTTCCGCAATCGTAGCGCACGCCTTCAAATTCACAGGCATACGCAGACTCTTTGCCCAGCAGTGCCTGAATGGCATCCGTCAACTGAATCTCGCCGCCCGTACCCTTGCCGATGTGCTTAAGGCACTCGAAGATTCCAGGCGTGAGCAAGTACCGTCCTACCACGCCCAGCGTGGACGGTGCCTTTGCGGGCGCGGGCTTTTCCACGATGCCGCGGATTTCATGCAATCGTGGTGCAATAGCCTGAGGCGTGATGATGCCGTAACGGTTGGTCTCGCTGCGGGCGACCTGCTCCACGCCGACGACACTGCCCGGGTAACGGACATACACAGCGTGCATCTGCTGCAAGGCGGAACGGCCGGCACCGTCAATCAGGTCGTCGGCCAGCACTACAAAGAAAGGTTCGTTGCCGATCACCGGTTCGGCGCACAGCACCGCATGGCCCAGCCCGAGGGCCTCGGCTTGCCGGATGTACACGCAGGTTACGTTGGCCGGCACAATGTTCTGCACCAGTTTCAGCTGCGCCCGCTTGCCGCGCTGCGTCATTTCGGTTTCCAGTTCATAGGCACGATCGAAGTGATCGGAAATCGCGCGCTTGGTACGGCTGGTGACGAATACCAGCACTTCGGCGCCGGCCTCTACGGCTTCTTCCACCGCGTACTGGATCAGCGGCTTGTCCACGATCGGCAGCATTTCCTTGGGGCTGGCTTTGGTGGCCGGCAGGAAGCGCGTCCCCAGGCCGGCCACGGGAAAAACGGCTTTACGGATGGTGGTGGGTTTCATGTGCGAGCGTTCCTTAGCATGCGTGAGGCGCGGCCCTGGGGCGACTGTGCTCAGGTAAGAGCGGCGGCACCCGCCGCGGTAAAGGCGATTTCGTGGAATGGTATGGTGCGGTTCCAGGTTTTGCAGCCCGGACATTGCCAATACAGGGTTTTGCTGCGGAATCCGCATTCCTCACAGCGGTAGCGCGGACCGTTGATCAGCAGCTTGCGCACCGCCAGCTGCAAAGGTTCGAGATCGTGCACCGGAGTCACGCCCTGCTGCTGGCCAAACGCGGCATACATGTCATACAGTCCGCGCAGGCTGGGCTCGCTGCGCAGGTAATCGGCCACGCAACCGCGCGACACCGGATCATCGAGTTCCGGATCCATGATGGCGGCAATCGCCAGATATCCCGATGCCTTGGGATTGTTACGCCGCAACTTTTCGGTCACCGCCTGCAGCGATGCCTGGCCATCGAGCTGGCGCGTCACGCGTGCCAGCGCGGGCAATACCTCCGTAGCATAGCGAATCTCGCGCTCCAGCACCCGGCCGTAATGCTGGCGACTGCGTTCCCACTGTTGCTCGTTTTCGGCGATCTGCGCCAACAGCAGATGGGCACGCACGCAGTCGGCGTCCTGCGATTGCGCGCGCTTCAGCAAGCGCCGCGCCAGTGGCATGTCCTTTGCAGACAGCGCGGTTTGCGCCATTTCGCAGTAGTACTGCGCAATGGTCTCCTCCTGCGCAGCGCCGCTCAGCGTCTGCAGGCGCCGGCGCATGGCTATGGCCTGATCCCAGTCCTTCTGCTGTTCATACAGCGAGACCAGGCTGCGCAGGGCAGATTCCGTATAACCGGGGACATCGAGCAATTCCAGCAACAGGCTTTCCGCACGATCCAGCAAACCGGCGCGCAAATAGTCCTGCGCCAGTTCGAACAAGGCCTGCGCGCGATGTTCTCGATTGAGGTTGGGTCGCGCCATCAGGTTCTGGTGGATGCGGATGGCACGGTCTACTTCGCCGCGCCTGCGAAACAGGCTACCGAGTGCAAAATGCGTTTCCACCGTGTCGGAATCCACCTCGGCCACGCGAATGAATACTTCCAGCGCCTTGTCCGGCTGTTCGTTCAACAGGTAATTGAGTCCCTTGAAATATTCGGCACTCACGAACTTGAAGTGCGAAGCGCGCTTGCTGCCCCGCCCCCAACGCGCCAGCAGCCAGCCGAGCACCGCCGCCGCGATCAGCAGCAGCACGCTGACTACAACCGAGTCACTGATCATGTTTGAGCGGTAGGTTGCGCAGGTTGCGGATTTCCGCTTCCGCATCGCGCACCGAGCGCTTCAGCCGCCAGGCCTCACGTTTGAGACGGAAAATGACCAGCAAGCTGCTCAGGATTCCGAGCAGCCAGCCGATAATGCCCGCCGCGAGCAGCGCCGAGGACAGATGCACATGCCAACGGCCCGCGAGGTAATCCAGGGTCACGGTCGAGCCGTTTGCGTAGGCCAGCAGCAGCGCGAGCGCAAACACACACAGCAGGATGATAACGGCGATCCAACGCAGCATGACGGCCAGCTCCGATTACGTCTGGCGACAAGGGTCCCGGCGCATGTGTGTCAGCCTGCGAGACTTTCGTTGACCCGGTCGCGCAGATCCTTGCCGGGTTTGAAGTGCGGGACATGCTTGCCGGGCAGAGCCACGGAATCACCGGTCTTGGGGTTGCGGCCCATGCGCGGTGGGCGGAAGTGCAGCGAGAAACTGCCAAAACCGCGGATCTCGATACGCCGACCGGTGGACAGCGCCGCACTCATGTGCTCGAGAATGGTCTTGACCGCAAGCTCGATATCCTTGGCGGCAAGGTGGCTTTGCTTGCGGGCGATGATCTCGATGAGTTCCGATTTGGTCATGACTCAATCATCCGCGCTTGCACGATTCGCTGCATATACTGCCCAACCCCAATGCCGCAGGCTTCACCCGTCCTACAGCGCCCGATACGCGCAATCATCCACGCACCCGCATGCACTCATTCAGCTTTGTCTCCGCCGATGTGCTCCTTGAGCAGGTCGCCGAGGGTCGTGGTGCTGGACACGGAGTTGCGTGCGTAATCCTCCAGTGCCTGAGCTTCCTCCTCGATTTCCCGGGCTTTCACCGACAGGCTGATGCTGCGATTCTTGCGGTCCACGCCCACAAAGCGCGTTTCCACCTCGTCGCCTTCTTTGAGCACGGTGCGAGCATCTTCCACCCGGTCGCGTGACAATTCGGATGCGCGCAGGTAACCCTCGATGCCGTTGCCCAAATTTACCACCGCGCCCTTGGCATCCACGCTGGTGACCTTGCCCTTGACCATGCTGCCTTTGGGGTGCTCGGCCAGAAAGTTCGAGAACGGATCCTTCTGCAGCTGCTTGACGCCCAGGGAGATGCGTTCGCGCTGCGCGTCCACGGCCAGCACCACCGCTTCCACCTCGTCGCTCTTCTTGTAATTGCGCACGGCTTCCTCACCGGGTGTGTCCCAGGCGATGTCCGAGAGGTGCACCAGGCCGTCGATGCCGCCTTCCAGGCCCACAAAGATGCCGAAGTCGGTAATCGACTTGATCTTGCCGCGGATGCGATCGCCTTTGTTGTGGTTGGTGGCGAATTCTTCCCAGGGATTGGGCTTGCACTGCTTCATGCCGAGCGAGATGCGGCGGCGCTCCTCGTCAATCTCGAGCACCATGACCTCGACTTCGTCGCCCACCTGCACGACCTTGGCGGGATTCACGTTCTTATTGGTCCAATCCATTTCCGAGACGTGCACCAGGCCTTCGACTCCCGGCTCGACCTCCACGAAGCAGCCGTAATCGGCGAGATTGGTAACCTTGCCGAACAATCGCGTGCTGGTCGGATAGCGGCGCGTGATATCCACCCAGGGGTCATCCCCGAGTTGCTTGAGGCCGAGCGACACGCGGTTGCGTTCGCGGTCGAATTTCAGCACCTTGACCTCGAGTTCCTGGCCCACGCTCACAACTTCGGACGGATGCTTGACCCGCTTCCATGCCATGTCCGTGATGTGCAACAGGCCATCAATTCCGCCGAGGTCCACAAAGGCGCCGTACTCGGTGAGGTTCTTGACAATGCCCTTGACCACTGCGCCTTCCTGCAGGTTCTCGAGCAGCTGATCGCGCTCCGCGCTGTATTCCTGCTCGACCACGGCGCGGCGCGACACCACCACGTTATTGCGCCGCTGGTCCAGCTTGATGACCTTGAATTCGAGTTCCTTGCCTTCAAGATACACCGGGTCGCGCACTGGCCGCACGTCTACCAGCGAGCCCGGCAGGAACGCGTGCACACTGTCCACCTCGACGGTGAAGCCGCCTTTGACCTTGCCGCTGATGAAACCCTTGACGATCGCGCCCGAGGTGAAGGCCTCCTCGAGCCGCGACCAGGAGCGTGCGCGTTTGGCCTTTTCGCGCGACAGCCGGGTTTCACCAAAGCCGTCTTCGACGGCGTCCAGCGCCACCTCCACGTCATCGCCGACGGCGATTTCCAGCTCGCCGCTCTCGTTCCTGAATTGTTCGGCCGGGATGACGCCTTCGGATTTGAGGCCGGCATTGACGATGACGACGTCGGGCCGGATTTCCATGACGCGGGCCTTGAGTATGGCCCCGCTGCGCATCTGTTGCTGTTTGATGCTCTGTTCGAAAAGTTCCGCGAAAGACTCGGTCATTTTAGGTTGAATCCTGTACATCCCCGTTGCCGGGGGGCCTGGGTTGCCGCAGTCTCCTCCCGGAAACACGCGGGTTGATTGGACAAGGAAGCGGTGCGTCCTACCCGCCCTGCCGTCTACCCGCCGCCGCCTCGCCGTACCGCCGCCGGGCCCGATCCAGAACCTGGTCCACCACCGCCGCCACCGGCATGCCGGTGGTATCCAGTACCACGGCGTCGGGTGCGGCCTTCAGCGGGGAAACGGCCCGGTTGCGGTCACGCTCGTCCCGGGCGATCAGGTCCCTAAAAAGGGCCGGTAAGGTAGCATTTAATCCTTTTTGTTTCAACTGGTTATAGCGTCTTTGGACGCGTTCCTCAACGCTTGCGGTCAGGAAGATTTTGAGACCGGCATCCGGAAAAATGACCGTGCCCATGTCGCGGCCATCGGCCACCAATCCGGGCGTGCGGCGAAAGCTGCGCTGCACGCCCACCAGCCCCTGGCGCACCTGCGGGATGACCGCGAGTTCGGACGCACGTTTGCCGCTTTCCTCGCTGCGCACCACCGTGGTCACGTCCCGGCCATCCAGCAGGATCTGCTCGGCACCCGTGGATGTGCGCACGAAGTCCACGCGCAACCCGCGCGCCAGTGCTTCAAGGCGCGCAGGGGTATCCGCCGACACCCCCGCCTGCTGCGATACGTGTGCCAGGATCCGGTACAGCGCACCGCTGTCCAGCAAATGCCAACCGAGCGCTTCCGCAGCCCCACTTGCAACCGTACCCTTGCCCGAGCCGCTCGGCCCGTCAATCGCGATGACCGGTGGCAACTCTGTGCTCATGTGGCTTCGGCTACGCGCAAATCCAGCCCTGCTTTGCGGGCGATCTGCGCAAACCCGGGAAACGAGGTGTCCACATTGCGGCAATCGCGTACGCGCACAGGTCTGGTCGCACGCAGCGCCGCCACGGCAAACGCCATGGCGATGCGGTGATCGCCGCAGCTGTCAAGCTCACCGCCGCCGAACTGACCGACGCCGGTGATTTGCATGCCATCCGGGAACAGTTCGACCGGCACTCCCAGGGTACGCAGACCTGCGGCCATGGCCGCAAGACGGTCGCTTTCCTTGAGGCGCAGTTCCGCCGCGCCCTGCAAACGGGACTGACCGCGCGCCAGTGCCGTCGCCACCAGCAGCACCGGCAGCTCGTCAATCGCCAATGGAACGTCAGCGGGAGTGATTTCAATGCCGTGCAAGCTGCCGCCCTGCGCTTCTATGTCGGCCGTCGGTTCGGCGCCGGTTTGCGTCAGCGGGTGCACGCGGATGTCCGCACCCATGCGTTGCAGCAGGCGCAACACTCCATCGCGTGTCGGATTGATACCCACCCCTTCAATGGCGACATGCGCGCCCGGACAGATGGCTGCGCCCACCAGGAAAAACGCCGCCGATGACAGATCGCCGGGCACGCTGATGTCGGTGGCCTGCAGCGCGTTTTGCCCCGTCACCCCCAGCCAGTCGCCATCGCGCAGCACCCGGCAACCCAAGGCCTGCAGCATGCGTTCCGTGTGATCACGGCTCACGGCCGGTTCCTGCACCCAAGTTTCGCCTGCGGCCTGCAGGCCTGCGAGCAAAATCGCCGATTTCACCTGGGCGCTCGCTACCGGCAACCTGTAGCGCAGGGCCCTGAGCGGCCGGCAGCCGTGCACGGTCAGCGGTGCGTGACCCGCGGCACTTTCGAATCGAGCGCCCATGCGCGTGAGCGGCTCGATGACGCGTTGCATCGGCCGGTGGCGCAATGAATGGTCCCCGTCCAGGGTCGCGGCGAACGGCTGGCCGGCCAGTACGCCGCTCAGCAAACGCATGCTGGTTCCGGAATTGCCGCAATGCAGTGTGTGCAAAGGCGCGCGCAGCCCCCCGGCACCCGCTCCCTGTACTCGCACGTGTCCGGTTTGCGCATGGTCAATCTGTACGCCCAGCGTACGCAGCGCATTCAGCGTGGCCAGACAATCCTGGCTTTCCAGGAAACCCGAAATCCGGCTGGTACCCTCGGCGAGTGCGCCGAGCAGCAGTGCGCGGTGGGATATGGACTTGTCACCCGGTACCCGCATGCGTCCGTGCACACCGCCGCCCGGCTGCAGCAGAAAATCGCAGCGCCCTGCGGAAGGCAGGACCGTGGCGGAACTCACGCGGCAAGCACCTGCTCGAGCGCGAGCAATAGGCGTTCGTTTTGCTCCGGCAAGCCAATGGTAATGCGCAGATGGTGCGGGAGCCCGTAATTGCCCAGCGGGCGCACGATGATGCCCTGGTGCAGCAGGGCGTCGTAAATCGGCCGCACGGGCCGTTCGAAATCCACCATTAGGAAATTGGCGATCGAGGGAATCCACTTCAGCCGCAGTTCACGCAGCCCCACCTGCAGCTGCTCGTGCCCGGCGCGGTTCAACTCCGCGCTGCGCCGCACATGCGCATCATCGCCGAGCGCCGCGAGTGCGCCCATCTGGGCAAGATTGCTGGCGTTGAACACCAGACGCATGCGATTCAACAGCTCGGCTACGCGCGCGTGCGCCAGCGAGTAGCCGCAGCGCAGCCCGGCCAGGCCGTAGATCTTCGAGAACGTGCGCGTGACGATCAGGTTGGGAAACTCGGATAGCCACCGCGTGCATTCAGGATAATCCGCTTCCGCGATGTACTCCGCATACGCCTCGTCCACCACCACCAGCACCCGCGGCGGCACGCGGGTCAGGAAACCGTGCAGCGCGCGTCGATCAAGCCAGGTACCGGTCGGATTGTTAGGATTGGCGATGAACACCACGCGCGTGCCGGCATTGATTGCCGCCAGCAGCGCGTCGAGATTGTGGCCGTAGGGCGCGGTTGGATGTTCGGGCGCGTGGGCGTCCGCGATGCAGCCCGCGGCACCCACCGCCTGGGTGACGATGGGATATACGGCAAATGCATAGCGGGAGAATACCGCGTTCGTGCCGGGTTGCAGAAAGACGCGCGCAATGAGTTCCAGCACCTGTTCGGAACCGTTGCCTACGGTGATGCAGGCCGGATCGACATGAAACCTGGCGGCCAGCGTCCGGCGCAGTTCATAGGCTTGCGCATCGGGGTAAATCGCCATTCCCCCGAGCGTGGCACGCACCGCAGCCAGCGCCCGGGGGCTCGGTCCCAGCGGATTTTCGTTGGACGCGAGCTTGATGACATCGCGCACCCCGAATTCGCGTTGCAGCTCGCTCACGGGCTTGCCCGGCTCGTAGGGCTTGAGCGCCTTGACACCGGGTGCGCAGATTTCCATAAGATCGAAGCTGAAATCAGTCATGGGTCCATCACCCGTGGCGGCGCTCGAAGTCGCGCATGAACTCGGCAAGCGTCGCGACTCCGGATTCCGGCATGGCATTGTAGATGCTGGCACGCATGCCGCCGCTGCTGCGATGACCGGCGAGATTTTTCAGACCTGCAGCGGCGGCGTCCTGCAGGAACGCTGCTTCGAGCTGCGGGTCGCGCAGGCGGAACGGCACGTTCATCCATGAGCGCGAGGCTTTGTCCACCCGGTTGATGTAAAAATCCGATGCGTCTAGCACTGCATACAGCAGCTCTGCCTTGCGCTGGTTGTGCGCCGCCATTGCGGCGACACCGCCCTGCGCCCGGGTCCACTTGAGCATCCTGCCGAGCACGTACCAGGCGAACACCGGCGGCGTGTGGGGCAGAGATTCGGCTTCCAGGCTCACCCGGTAATCCAGCAGCGCAGGCGTGCCACGCGGCGGTGTGTGCAGGGCCGCGGGGTTGAGAATTACCACGGTAATGCCGGCGATGCCGAGGTTTTTCTGGGCCGATGCATATACAAGCGCGTGTCCCGAGACCGTGACCGGGCGCGACAGGATCATTGAAGTCATGTCGGCCACCAGCGGGACAGCGCCGCAGGCGGGCGCAGAGTGAAACTCCACGCCGGCGATGGTCTCGTTGACGGTGTAATGCAGATAGCGGGCGCCTCCCGGTACCTGCCATTCATGCTGCGTCGGCACGCGCGTGTACCCGTCGGCCGAGCCATTCCACACGGCTTGTCCCTCGGCCACGCGCTCGGCTTCGTGCCAGGCCTTCGCCGACCACTGGCCCGTTACCAGATAGGCGCCGCGACCGCCGAGATTCAGCGGCGCCATGGCAAACTGCAGCGTGGCGCCGCCTTGCAGGAACAGCACCGCGTAATCGGAGGGAATCGTCATGAGCTCGCGCAGATCGCTCTCGGTTTCGCGCATCAACGCGCGGAACTCCGGGCTGCGATGACCCAGCTCCAGAATCGAAACACCGCTGCCGCGGAACTGCGGCAACTCCGCGCGGATTTCGGCGATCACTTCCGGCGGCAACATCGCCGGGCCGGCACCGAAGTGGTAGGTGCGCGCGGCTGCAGCCGGCCGCGCGGACTCAGCCGTCATTGCCATTGCCATCCTCGGCCTCGACGCGTTCCACGCCCACCAGTTGTTCTCCCGTGTCCAGCCGTATCAGGCGCACGCCTTGGGTGTTGCGCCCGATAACCGACACGTCGGCCGCCGGTGTGCGCACCAGGGTGCCGTGACTGCTGATGAGCATGATCTCGGCGTCCGCGCCCACCTGAATGGCGCCCACGACGCGCCCGTTGCGCTTGGTGGTCTGGATGGAAATCACGCCTTGGCCGCCGCGGCCCTGCAGCGGATAGTCCGCCACCGGCGTGCGCTTGCCGTAGCCGTTTTCGGTGGCGGTGAGGATGTCGCCGTCGCCGACCATCACCAGATCAATCACGTGCTCGCCCTTGGCGAGGTGGATACCGCGCACGCCAGCGGCATTGCGCCGCATGGGACGCACGTCGGCTTCGCGGAAACGGATGGATTTGCCATTGCTGGCAAACAGCAGCACGTCACGCTGGCCGTCGGTGATGGCCACTCCCACGAGCTCGTCGTCCGCCTGCAACTCGATGGCCAGAATGCCGCTCGCGCGCGGACGCGAAAAATTGTCGAGCGGAGTCTTCTTCACCGTGCCGCGGCGCGTAGCCATGAATACGAATTTATCGGCAGCGTATGCGCGCACCGGCATGAGGGCCGTGATGCGCTCGCCTTCGGAGAGCGGCAGCAGATTGACGACCGGTTTACCGCGCGCGCCGCGCGCGGCGTGCGGGAACTGATACACCTTGAGCCAATAGACCTTGCCGATGCTGGAAAAGCACAGCACGGTATCGTGACTGCTGGCGACGAACAGGTTATCAATAAAGTCCTCGTCCTTGACTGCGGTGGCGCTCTTGCCGCGACCGCCGCGGCGCTGCGCGCGGTAGGTCGAAGCCGGCTGCGACTTGGCATAGCCCGCATGCGACAGCGTGACCACCACGTCCTCTTCCTCGATCAGGTCCTCGATGGTCAGATCTTCATGGTCGGAAACAATCTCGGTGCGCCGCGCATCGCCGTATTGCGTACGCAGCGCGCTCAATTCACTGCGGATTACCTT
>JAGXAZ010000052.1 GCA_018971365.1 Gammaproteobacteria bacterium
TTCTTGTGTAGCGCTGAATCAAAAAGGGCGGATTCAATATTATTGAGTTCTTTACTAATCGCTGGTTTCTTCTGTATGTACTCAGTGTGCCCTCCTCTTTTTTGCCTTATCAAGAAAGATGCGCGAGATAAGGCCATCCGTAGCGTATTTGCTGGAAAGTTTTTCCCGCGTTTATTGAGCTCCACAGCAATCTCATCTTGAATTATCCAGCCCTTAAAGTAGCCTTGTCCCCATAATTGGGCCACGGCCTCGGGTGCCTTGTCGGCATGCTTCTTTTTGCTAGGCATTCATAATCTCTTCGAAATGAGTCAAACCAAAACGATTGAGGCGGTAAAGAGTAGGCTGGCCCTTTTTCCGAACGGAACCACTCTCTACGTATGCTCTCATACTCTTAATTTTGTTAGATGCGTTGCCTTGATCGATCTTGACGCCAAGATCGGCGGTGGCTTTTACAATATCGCCAGTCGTTAGCCACTGCTTGTCAAAATATTTATACGCGATATACAAACAGAGCAATATTTTGCTTTCAGGGCTAGGTTTACTCAAGATTTTCTCTAGCTTCTGCCCTTCTTCACATTCGCCAACCTTGTTGGCAATAGCAAGTCCGATATCTTCGACTCCGCCCGGCGAATCCGCTGGAGTCGCCGCCACAGATAAGGGCGCTTCATCGGGATTAGCAAGTGACTCTAAACACTCATTTGCAATTTGCTTGATCGAGAGAAGTTTCTGTCTTAATGCTTCGTCATTCATATTTACTGACCCTGACGGTGCAAATCTGTTTCGACGTAACTTTCACCAGTATTAGTTAAGCACCAAGCTTTCATTGAGTCTTTTTTTTGCTGCGCATTCATCACAAAACCCCGAGCAATATTCTTGTTAACCGCGTCATTAAGATTCTTTGGTGGCCTTTCCTTTGCAGCATGAAATATCTTTTCAAGATCTTTAATATTGAACGACTCGATTCCTTCGATGCGCTCTAGAAAATAGCCAAGAGCGAGGACCTTTTGCGTATCTGTTTTCAATTGTTTCAGCATCAAAAATTCTCTCGCTGAAGTCTTTTTCGTTCTCGCGCCAGAGCTTCCAACTGTTACACTGGAAAAAAGGGCGTGTTCAAGTTTTTCAACTCTTTCTTGTAAGGCCTCAAGTCTGGCGTTCAATTCGCTTTCCTTACTCATCTACTAACCCTGCCTATTCGATGGATTCGCGTACTTGTCGGTGAGCTCATATATTCGATAGGTCGGCATCGAATACCGGCTGTCATTGTCCTTTTGTATCTTGTGCGTATCGTACAAGTGCTTTAACGCGCTCTTCACGCTTCCGAGCGGCATAATCTCCAACGCAGCGACTTCCTTGGGTCCCATGCCGTCCTGCGAATCGAATATCAAGGCTCGCGCCTTGGCGGCAGTCAAAATTATTTCGACTTTTTCGTCGTTACTGCTCAGCTTGGCGAAGGCCGGGAGAAAGCCGAATCCCATAGTTGTCTGGTCAATGCGCACATATGGTGCCAGCAAGTTAGCTAATGCCTGCCTATCAATGGCTTTCGTATCCCCGGACACCAGACTCCGGAGCGGATCATCGGTTTGATTATTCATCGAACACCTTTGTAGATAATGTAGCCACCAGTAACAACCGCTACTAGCCTAAACCCGCTTCCGGCTATTGTCAAACTCTTCCTGGCCGGCTATCACAAAGAGCCAAGGATGCTAGTCCTTGAGCCTAAATATAGACCTCTATTAACATTGGCTTGCTTCCACGTTTCAACCCCCCAGCACCTGCGCTAGCACGACAGACATAATAGGCTATCTAGATGTTAGTATTATTGTGTTTATCTATTATGCAAATACTAACTTGATAACAATAGCTTACTAAATATCATTACGATAATGCACGTTTCACGTAGAACTTTATAAATACTAATGCAACCTGTGCGCACGATGCACGGTTTGAATTGAATCAGCGCGACCATCCGGCACCCTTGGATGCCGTCGAGCACTGGATCGCGCAAGGTGAGCCCGAGTTGCTAGTGTTAATCCCCGCCCCGTAGCGCGAGCCGAGCACTGGACTGAGCAAGGCTGAGCCCGAAAGGGCGCGAATAGGATGTTCGCGCTCCCGCCGTCAGGCCAAGGATGGCCTGTCGGCGGGACTCCGCAGAGAAGGAAGGGCGCAGGGAAGTCGCGGTTTCCGCGACCCGCGCTCCGGGAAGGCGTTTTTGGTTACTTTTGTCGCCGGGCAAAAGTGACCCGGCCGCGGGACGGAAACCCGCTCTCTAAAATGGTTGCCGCCAAAGGCGGCTCCTTAATCAAGACTGGATTCCGGCTTCCGCCGGCATGACTAAGAGAATCACCCCCTCACTTTTGTCTCTCCCCCGCCTCGGGGGAGAGAGAACAAAGAGAAAAGAAAAACCCCGCCGAAGCGGGGTTTTTCTTTCGACATTCCTGTCGGCGATCAGTAGTCCATGTCTCCCATGCCACCGCCGCCGGCGGGCATGGCAGGCTTCTCGTCTTTCGGCAGCTCAGCCACCATGGCTTCGGTGGTGATCAGCAGACCGGCCACGGAGGCGGCGTTCTGCAACGCGGTACGCGCCACCTTGGTGGGATCGAGGATGCCCAATTCCACCATGTCGCCGTACTCGCCGCTCTGGGCGTCGAAGCCGAAGTTGCCGGTGCCGCCGGCGACCTTGTCGAGCACCACATCCGGCGCAGCACCGGAGTTTTCCACGATCTGGCGCAGCGGCTCCTCGATGGCACGTGCCAGTATCGCGATACCCGCGGTCTGGTCATCATTGCTGCCCTTCAGCTTGGCAACCGCCTTGTGGGCGCGTACGAATGCCACGCCGCCGCCGGGGACCACGCCTTCTTCGATGGCTGCACGCGTGGCGTGCAGGGCATCTTCGACGCGGGCTTTCTTTTCTTTCATTTCCACTTCGGTAGCTGCGCCGACCTTGACCACAGCGACGCCGCCGGCGAGTTTCGCAACTCGTTCCTGCAGCTTTTCCTTGTCGTAGTCGGAGCTGGTTTCTTCGATCTGCGCCTTAACTGACTTGATGCGCGCCTCGATGTTCTTCTTCTGGCCGCCGCCGTCAACGATGGTGGTGTTTTCCTTGTCCACGATCACTTTCTTGGCACTGCCCAGATCATTGAGGCTGGCCTTCTCGAGCGACAGCCCAACTTCCTCGGCGATCACGGTGGCGCCGGTAAGAGTGGCAATGTCTTCAAGCATGGCTTTGCGGCGGTCGCCGAAACCCGGCGCCTTGACGGCCACGACCTTGACGATGCCGCGGATGGTGTTGACCACGAGCGTGGCGAGCGCTTCGCCTTCCACGTCCTCGGCCACCACCAGCAACTGCTTGCCGCTCTTGGCCACGGCCTCGAGGATCGGCAGCATTTCGCGGATGTTGGAGATTTTCTTGTCGTGCAGCAGAATGACCGGATTCTCAAGCACCGCGCTCATGTCCTGCTGGTTGTTGATGAAATACGGAGACAGATAACCGCGGTCGAACTGCATGCCCTCGACCACTTCCAGCTCGTTGTTGAGCCCCGAGCCTTCCTCCACGGTGATCACGCCTTCCTTGCCGACCTTGTTCATGGCGTCGGCGATGATCTTGCCGATGGACTCGTCACCGTTCGCGGAAATCGTGCCCACCTGGGCGATGGACTTGCTGTCGGACGAGGGCTTGGAGAGCTTCTTGAGTTCGTCCACCACCGTGGCCACGCCCTTGTCGATGCCGCGCTTGAGGTCCATGGGGTTCATGCCCGCGGCCACGGCCTTCAGGCCCTCACGCATGATGGACTGGGCCAGTACGGTGGCGGTGGTGGTGCCGTCGCCGGCCTCGTCGGAGGTGTGCGAGGCGACCTCTTTCACCATCTGCGCGCCCATGTTTTCGAACTTGTCCTTGAGTTCGATTTCCTTCGCCACGGACACGCCGTCCTTGGTGATGGTGGGGGCGCCGAAGCTCTTGTCGAGCACCACGTTGCGGCCCTTGGGGCCGAGGGTAACCTTGACGGCGTTGGCGAGCACGTTCACTCCACGGAACATGCGTTGCCGCGCGTCGTCACCGAATTTAACGTCTTTAGCAGCCATGACTGTAATCCTCTAAATGAATTGGGTTGGATGGTTTCGGGATGAAAGCCGGATCACTTTCCGCCAACGATGGCGATGATCTCGTCTTCCTTCACCGCGACGTATTCCACGTCGTCGATCTTGAACTCCGAACCGGCGTACTTGCCGATCAGCACGGTGTCGCCCACCTTGACGGTCGGTGCCAGCAGCTGGCCGTTGTCCAGGGTGCGGCCCTTGCCGATGGCGACGACCTCGCCTTTCATGGGCTTTTCTTTGGCGGTGTCGGGGATGACAATGCCGCCCGCGGTTTTGGTTTCCGACTCCAGGCGCTTGATGATCACCCGGTCGTGAAGTGGATGCAGTTTCATAGAACGACTCCTCACGAAATGATTTCTTGGGATAACGGGTCTTTAAAACCAGCGGCGAAGCGCTATTAGCACTCCCCCGCGATGAGTGCTAATGATAAGGTCGAATCCGCCGGAGTCAAGGGATGGGTCGCTGGAAACTTATGGAAACTTATGCTTGAGAATCATGTAGTTGTGTTATCCACGGTTCCTGACCAGAAGTCAGCGGAGAAAATCGCTGCGGCTTTGGTGGAAGAACGCCTGGCGGCCTGCGTAAACCTGGTGCCGGGGCTCACTTCCATATATATCTGGAAAGAAGAGCTGAAGCGGGAACCCGAATGCCTGTTGATCATCAAAACCACGGCCGGGTGCTTCAAGCCCCTGCGCCAGCGCCTGCGCATGCTGCACCCCTATGAGACCCCGGAAATCCTGGCCCTGCCGGTCAGCCACGGTGACCCGGACTATCTTGGCTGGCTGACACAGAATACCCGTGGTTCCTGAAGATACTTTTTTTAGGCCTTAAACGACATGCCGAATACACGCGCCAGTTATTGGCCTCCCAAATCCCCCCTCACCCCCCATTTTAAAGGGGGGACTGAGCCGTCGTCTTCATGGAACGATACCGGTACGGCCACCCTCACCTCCCTTTTGGAGGGGGAAAACGCATCGTTGTCGATACGGAACGAGACCGGTGCATGCCCTCCCGCCCCCCTTTGCAAAGGGGGGCACGCGCATCGCGCGTGGGGGGATTTTGCAACAGGGCTTTTTTCGCCGGGTACTGGGTGGCTATTCGCGATTCTCGCACTGCTGCCGACCCTGGCCCATGCGGCGTGGCAGCCGCTGCCACCCGATCAGGCGTACCGGTTGCAGGTGCACCCGCAGAACGGAATGTTGCTGGCCCACTGGGACATCCAGCCCGGCTACTACCTATACCGCAGCAAATTCCAGTTTGTCAGCCGGACGCCCGGCGTGGACCTGGGGAACGTGCAGTTTCCGGCGGGCGAAACCCACACCGATCAATTCTTCGGCAACCAGGAAATCTACCGCGGCGGCGTGACCGCCAGCGTTCCCTATTCCGGCTCGGGAACCTTGGCGCTGGAAGTAGTTTACCAAGGCTGCGCCGACCAAGGTTTTTGCTATCCGCCGCAGACCAAGACTTTCAACCTGACGCTGGCCGCGGCGCAAAGCCCTGGCGTGCGTCCGCCGGATCTCGCGGCCGTGGTCGCCGGTGACCGGAGCACCGGCGGTTTCCCGCCGCCCGACCAGGTGTTCCATTTCAGTGCCTACGCCAAGGACGCGAATACCATCGAAGCAGTGTGGCAGATCGCCAACGGGTATTACCTGTACCGCCAGAAATTCCATTTCGCAAGCTCCGACCCGAAGGTGTCGCTGGGTGCACCGGATTTCCCGCAAGGCCAGATCGAGAGCGACCGGTATTTCGGAACACAGGAAATTTACCGCCAAAGCGTGACCGCCATGATTCCGGTGACGCGCGGCGCCAATGACGGTCGCATACCGCTGGCCGTCACCTACCAGGGCTGCGCCAATAAGGGCCTGTGCTATCCGCCGATCACCAAAACGGTGAACATCAACTTCGGCGCGCCGGGCGTGGCGGGGATTCCCATGGCCGGCGCGGTACCGCTGGTCGCTGCGGGCAGCGCGCCCGTTGCGCAGCAGAACCGCTTGGCCGAGCTGATCCGCCACGGCAAACTCGCCTGGGTCCTGCTGGTATTCCTGGGCCTCGGCATCGCGCTCACTTTCACGCCCTGCGTGCTGCCCATGATCCCGATCCTCGCCGGCCTGATCGCCGGCCAGCAGCGCAAGCCTTCCACGCTGCGCGCTTTTTCGCTGTCGCTCACCTACGTGATCGCCATGGCACTCACCTATACCGTGGCCGGCGTGGTGGTGGCACTGGTGGGTGCCAATGTGCAGGCCTGGTTCCAGAATCCCTGGATCGTGAGCATATTCGCGCTCATTTTTGTATTGCTGGCGCTCACCATGTTCGGCGTGTTTCAGTTGCAGATGCCGGCCGCGATCCAGACGCGGCTCGTGGGCTGGAGCAACGCGCAGCGCGGCGGCGCGTTTGTGGGCGTGGGCGTCATGGGCGTGCTCTCGGCGCTGATCGTCGGCCCCTGCATCACCGCGCCGCTGGTGGCGGCACTGCTGGTGATCGGCCAGAGCGGCGATCCGCTGCGCGGCGGACTGAGCCTCTTCGCACTGGGCTTGGGCATGGGTGTGCCGCTGCTGATCGTCGGCACTTCCGCCGGCAAGCTGATTCCCAAGGCCGGCGCATGGATGAACGCGGTCAAATATGTTCTCGGCGTGCTGCTGCTCGCAGTCGCGGTGTGGTTCCTGTCGCGCATCCTGCCGGGCGCGGCGACGCTCGCGCTGTGGGCGGCCCTCGCCATCGTCTGCGGTGTGTATTTGCTGTTGCAAAAAACATTCGCCTCCGGCTGGCGACGGCTGTGGCAAGGCGTGGGCGTGGTGGTCGGCATTTACGGCATGGTCATGCTGGTAGGCGCGGCCGCCGGCGGGACGGATCCGCTGCAACCGCTGGCGCGCTTCACGCATGGTGGGTCGAACGTGGAAAACATCGACGGCCTGCAATTCACACGCATCAAGACGGTGACGGAACTGGATCAGGCGGTGGCCGCGGCCAGCGCCCGGCATCAAACCGTGATGCTGGATTTCTACGCGGACTGGTGTGTATCCTGCAAGGAGATGCAACAGGGCGCTTTTCGCGATCCCGGTGTGATTGCCGCACTTGGCAACACGCGGCTCCTGGAAGCGGACGTCACGGCCAACGACGACGCCGATCAGACGTTGCTCAAGCACTTCGGCATCTACGGCCCGCCGAGCATCATGTTCTTCAACGCCGACGGTCAGGAACTCAGGGACCAGCGCGTGGTCGGTTACATGGACGCACGGGACTTCGCGGCGCGCGTACGCCAGGCGTTTGCAAGCCATACAGGAATAGGAAATTGAAACACGCTCAAACCACCGGACTCGTAATTGCCATCCTGATCGCAGCGGCGGCCGCCGGTTTCGGCGTGTACACCTGGATGCAGCCGTCTCACCGCCCAGTACCGCCTGCGTCGGTGGCGGAAACTTCGGCGCCGCCGCCCGTGATTCCCACAATGTCCGCCGCCGAAGCGCTGACGGTTCCCATGAACGATTTGCAGGGCAGGCCCCACAGCCTGGATGACTGGCGCGGCAAGGTGCTGCTGGTGAATTTCTGGGCAACGTGGTGCCCGCCGTGCCGCGAGGAAGTGCCGCTGCTGGTGAAGATGCAGGCCAAATATGCGGCCCAGGGCCTGCAGATCGTGGGTATTGCCACTGACGAGCAGAGCGAGCAGGACGTGCGCGAGTTCTTAAAGAGAACGGTGGTCAATTACCCGATTCTCATGGGCGGCGGCCACAGCGCCGACATTGTGAATGCCTTGGGGGGCGACTTCATCGGCCTGCCGGTAAGCGTGGTGCTGGAGCCGGATGGCAGCGTGTTCCGCATCAATGCGGGCGCCATGGAACCCAGGGATGCCGAAAACCTTGTCAGAGCTGCGCTAAAGCTTCCGGCCCTGCCAGCCCCAAAACCAACGGCTATAACCCAGGCAAACTAGTCGCCAACTGCGCTGATCTCCCTGCTTCTGTCAAAACCGGGCATGGACAAACTGTCCTGTCTGCCTCACAATCCATGCCCCAACCAGCCCAAAATGGTTCCCGGCGCACTGCACCAGTTAACTCAAATTAATCCGTTAATGGGGTCACAAGGGCATAGTCTGGGGCGGCAATGCGGGCTAATTCCGAAGACGGGATTGCTATAATCCTGCCGCCATCTCCCTGGAATTCAGGCTTAAATGAAGGCATCCAGTGGCAAGCATCCTGATGTTGAATGGGCCCAATCTGAACCTACTGGGCGAGCGGGAGCCGGAGTTCTACGGCCATGACAGCCTCCCGGAACTCGAACGGCGTCTCCAGAACCAGGCCAACACGTTGGGCCACACGCTTGCGCCATTCCAGAGCAACCACGAGGGCGCACTCGTGGATCGCGTGCAGCAGACGCGCAAGGACGGCACCGCGTTCCTGCTAGTCAACCCCGGAGGCTATACGCACAGCAGCGTGGCGCTGCGCGACGCGCTGGCCGCGGTCAAGCTGCCGTTCATCGAAATCCACGTGAGCAACATCCTGGCGCGCGAAACCTTCCGCCATCACTCGTATTTCTCGGATCTGGCGCTCGGCACCATTACGGGCCTCGGCACCCAGGGCTACGAACTGGCCCTGCTGGCGGCCGACCGCTGGCTGCGCACCCACACCCACTGAACCTGCTTTTCCGGGGTAACGCCTATGGACATACGCAAGGTCAAGAAACTCATCGAGCTGCTGGAGGAATCCGGCATCGCCGAAATCGAGATTACCGAGGGCGAGGAATCAGTGCGCATCAGCCGCTACGGCGGAAGCGCACCGGCGGTCACACATGCAGTGGCGGCGCCCGCTGCGATGGCGGCCGCGCCCACGCCGGCAGCACCCGCACCGGCAGCACCGGCTGTGGCTGCGACGGTGACACCCAACGGCAAGGAAATCCCGGCTGGCCACCAGGTGAAATCGCCGATGGTGGGCACATTTTACCGTTCCGCCGCGCCCGGCTCCAAACCGTTTGTGGATGTTGGCAGCGTGGTCAAGGAAGGCGACACGCTGTGCATCATCGAGGCCATGAAGATGATGAACCAGATCGAGGCCGACAAGGCCGGCACCGTCAAGGCGATCCTGGCCAGCAACGGCGATCCGGTGGAATTCGGTCAGCCACTGATCATCATCGAGTAAGCCACCATCGCCGCCAAAGCTACCACCCGCGCGCCGGCGATGCTCGACAAGATCGTGATCGCCAATCGCGGCGAAATTGCATTGCGCATCCTGCGCGCCTGCCGCGAGCTGGGCATCAAGACGGTGGCGGTGTTCTCCACCGCCGATCGCGACCTCAAGCACGTGCGCCTTGCAGACGAAGCGCTGTGCATCGGCCCGCCGGCTTCCGCCGACAGCTACCTCAACATGCCCGCCATCATCAGCGCCGCCGAAGTCACCGACGCGGTTGCGATCCATCCGGGCTACGGCTTTCTGGCCGAGAACGCGGACTTTGCCGAACGCGTGGAAAAGAGCGGGTTCATATTCATCGGCCCGCGCGCCGAAACCATACGTCTCATGGGCGACAAGGTCTCGGCCAAGCAGGCCATGCAGAAAGCCGGAGTGCCCACGGTGCCGGGTTCGGACGGCGCGATCACCGACAATCCCAAGCAGACCCTGCAGAGCGCCAGGAAAATCGGCTATCCGGTGATCATCAAGGCTTCGGGCGGCGGCGGCGGCCGCGGCATGCGCGTGGTGCACAGCGAGGCCGCGCTCATGTCGGCCATCAACATGACCCGGGCCGAAGCCAAGGCGGCGTTTGGCAACGACGCGGTGTACATGGAGAAGTTCCTGGAGCGCCCACGGCACATCGAGTTCCAGGTGCTGGCCGACGGCCAGGGTAACGCCGTGCACCTGGGTGAACGCGACTGTTCGATGCAGCGCCGTCACCAGAAGATTATCGAGGAGGCGCCCGCACCCGGCATCAGCGAGAAGCAGCGCCGCACCATGGGCGAGCGCGTGGCGGAGGCCTGCGAGGACATCGGCTACCGCGGCGCCGGCACCTTCGAGTTCCTCTACCAGGACGGCCAGTTCTTCTTCATCGAGATGAACACCCGCGTGCAGGTCGAGCACCCGATTACCGAGCTGGTCACCGGCATCGACATTGTGAAATGGCAGTTGATGATTGCGGCCGGCAAGCCGTTCACGCTCAAGCAGAAGGACATCCAGATCAAGGGCCACGCTTTCGAGTGCCGCATCAACGCCGAGGACCCGCACAAATTCACACCCTCGCCGGGCCTCATCACCCGCTGGCACGCGCCCGGCGGTCCCGGCATCCGCGTGGACTCGCACGCCTTCAGCGGCTACACCGTGCCGCCCTACTACGATTCGCTGATCGGCAAGATCATCGCCTATGGCGATGACCGCGCGTCGGCGCTCGCGCGCATGCGCACCGCGCTCATGGAAACGCTGGTCGAGGGCATCAACACCAACATCCCGCTGCACCAGGAACTGTTCAACGATTCGGCCTTCATTGCCGGCGGCACGAATATTCACTATCTCGAAAAGAAGTTGGGATTGTAAAAAGACGTGCTGGGTGCTGCGTACTGCGTAAAGAAGCAGAATCTACTTTTCATTCGCAGCACATAGAACGCAGCACGCAGTACTTTTTATGGCTTGGCTGCAACTTGAGATCATGCTCGACGCCGGCGAAGTGGAGCGCATCGAGACGACGCTCACCGCGGCAGGCGCGATATCCGTCACATGCTGCGACGCCGCCGATACCCCGCTCTACGAACCCGACGCGCTGCATCCGCCACTTTGGCCGCACACGCGGTTAAGTGCGCTGTTTCCATCCAACGTTGATCGGGACGCGTTGCGTGCCGTGCTTGCCGCGGCGCTCCGCAAGCTGCCGCCGCACCGCTTCACGCCGCTCGCGGACCGCGACTGGGAACGTGAATGGCTCAGGGATTTCCAACCCATGCGTTTTGGCCGGCGCTTGTGGATCGTGCCCAGCGCCTATGCGCCGCCCGATCCCGCCGCCGTCAATGTGAGGCTCGACCCGGGGCTCGCCTTCGGTACCGGCACTCACCCCACCACGGCGCTGTGTCTCGAATGGCTGGACGCAGCGGCGCTCGCCGGAAAAACCGTGGTGGATTACGGCTGCGGCTCGGGCATACTGGCGATCGCTGCCGTGCGGCTCGGAGCGATGCAGGTCCATGCCGTGGATAATGATCCGCAGGCGCTCGCGGCTACGCGCGACAATGCCGGCCGCAACCATGTGGAGGCACAGACCGAGATCGGCCCGCCGGAAAGCCTGCCGGCTGCGCCGGTGGACGTAGTGATCGCCAACATCCTGGCTACGCCCCTGGTCGAGCTGGCCGCGCAATTTGCCGCGCACCTCAAACCCGGCGGACAACTGGTACTTTCCGGTATCCTTTCAGACCAGGACCGCGAAATGCGCGCCGCCTATTCGCCCTGGTTCCGGTTCGGCTCCGGAGCACAACGCGAGGGATGGCTACGGCTGGATGCGCATCGCAAACCAGAGAGTCATTGATGTTCACCACCTGCACTGCCTGTGGCACCCAGTTTCGCGTCAATCCGGCCCAATTGCGCGCGGTGCACGGGCTGGTGCGCTGCAGCCGCTGCCAAAGCGTGTTCGACGCATTTGAAACCCTGCGCGAGGCTTCCGAGGTTGCAGCGCAGGTAACCGAAACCGACGCACCGGCGTACACGACTGAGCCGTCAGAAGATACCTCGGCCCCGAAAATCGAAGACCTCGAGCCGATTGCCATCGAGCCCGCCAGTCAGGCGCCGCCGGTGCCGGACCTGAAAATCACGGTCAACGACAGGGACCCCGTGCCGCCGATGGAGGATCTGTTCGCGGATCTGTGGGGCGAGCCCCCGGCCGCCAAACGAGCTGAACCCCAGCCTGAGCCGTTGGCGACGCAGGAATCCCTGCTCATCGAGGATCACATTCCCAAGCCCCCGGAACTCGCTCGCGACCAGGCGCTGTACCGTGACACGCAACTGCCGCCGAGCGAACCGCGCGCAGCACCCGTGCCGCGCCGCCGTGTCGCCATCAGCGGCTGGGGAGTAGGCGCGGTGGTGTTGCTCGTGCTGCTGGCCATCCAGCTGATCAACGCCAACCGGTTGGCACTCAGCGAAACCGCCGTGATTGGCCCCTCGCTGGGCGCGGTGTACAGTGCCTTGGGACATCCGTTGCAG
>JAGXAZ010000053.1 GCA_018971365.1 Gammaproteobacteria bacterium
CGCCTGCAGAATGTAAATCCGGCCGTCGGCGCCATCCTTCGCCCATTCGATGTCCATGGACCGTTGATAGTGTTTCTCAATGATCAGCGCCTGCTTCGCGAGTTCGATTACCTCGGCGTCGCTCAGGGAAAAACGCGCACGCGCCTCGGCGTGCACGTCTATGGTGCGCACGGACTTGCCGCCGCCGTTGCCATCCGCATAGATCATCATGCTTGCTTTGGTGCCGAGGTTGCGCCGCACGATGGGATACTTGCCGGCCTCCAGCGCCGGCTTGTACACGTAGAACTCGTCGGGATTGACCGCACCCTGCACCACTGTTTCGCCGAGTCCGTAGGAGGCGGTGATGAACACCACGCGGTCGAAACCGGATTCGGTATCCAGCGTGAACATCACGCCGGAAGCGCCGAGATCGCTGCGCACCATGCGCTGGATGCCCGCGGACAGCGCCACCTGCCCGTGGTCGTAGCCGTGGTGTGCGCGGTAGGCGATGGCGCGGTCGTTGAACAGCGAGGCGAATACGTCCTTGACTGCGATCAGCACCTGGTCGATGCCGCGCACGTTCAGGAAAGTTTCCTGCTGGCCGGCAAACGAGGCATCCGGCAGATCCTCGGCGGTGGCCGACGAGCGCACGGCCACCGAGATTTCCTTGCGGGACTGTTGCAGCAGTTCGGAATAGGCGGCGCGCACCGATGTTTCCAGCGCCGCAGGCAAGGGTGCGTCGTGCAGCCAGCGTCGAATGCGTGCGCCGGCTCCGGCGAGTGCCGTGACGTCATCCACATCAAGCTGCGCCAATTCCCGACTCACGCGTGCGGCCAGACCGTCGTGCGCGAGAAATTCCCGGTACGCGTCGGCCGTGGTTGCGAAGCCTCCGGGCACCGAGATGCCGAGCTTGGTCAGGTGGCTGAGCATTTCGCCCAGGGAGGCATTCTTGCCGCCGACGACGGCGATGTCATGCATCCCCAGCTCTTCAAAGCGGATGGTGTAGGGCTGATCCATGTGCCGGGCTCGGCTCACTCGACGGAATGTAGGTTGTGGACAGCTATAATGGCATGCAACTTCTGGTCGTGGCGCAATACAGAACACCAAAATCCATGTCAACGCCGCTGGAAAAACCGCGCACGGTATTTTTTGTTTCCGACCGCACCGGCATCACCGCTGAAGCCCTGGGGCGCAGTCTCATGAGTCAATTTGACGGCGCGGCATTCCGCCAAGTCACTTTGCCATTTATCGCTGACATTGACAAGGCAAACGACGCGGTCGCACGCATCAATGCGGCGGCTGACTCCGATGGCGCCCAACCGCTGGTGTTCAGCACCATTGTGGACGATACCCTGCGCGGCATCATTCAGCGGAGCCACGCGTTGTACCTCGATTTCTTCGCCACCTTCATCGGTCCGCTGGAAAGCGAACTGGGCAGGAAGTCCTCACACGCCGCGGGCCGGGCGCATGCCTCGGCGGACAACGCGGCCTATATCCAGCGCATCGAGGCGGTGAATTTCGCGCTTGCCAACGACGACGGCGTGAGCACCCGCTTCTATTCAAAGGCGGATGTGATTCTTGCTGGCGTGTCACGCTCGGGCAAGACGCCGACCTGCCTGTACCTGGCGTTGCAATACGGCGTGTTTGCCGCGAACTATCCGCTGACCGAGGACGATCTGAAGCGCGGCCGGCTGCCGGAAGCGCTGCTGCCGTATTGCAGCAAGCTCTTTGGCTTGACCATTGATCCCCAACGCCTGCAGCAGATCCGCCATCACCGCCGACCGGACAGCAACTATTCCTCATCCGACCAGGTGCGCTACGAAGTGCGTAAGGCCGAAGACATTTTTCGCGCTGCCGGCGTGCCGTGCATGAACACCACGTTGCCTTCGATCGAGGAGATTGCCACCACCATTCTGCATCAGACTGGCATCAAGCGGCGGTTCTGATTCACCACATATGCAGTGTTCGAGCGTGGGAAGTGGCTGCAGCAGCGCCTGAAGCACGATGTGCCTATGCTATATTTTATCCATGCTCATCGAAACCACCGGCCCGGGATTACGTGTGGTGCAACCGCGCAGCTTTGCGGGGTTGATGACCTTGTATGCGGCCAATCATGCGAGTCTGCGGCAACTGCTGGGCGACTTGCATGCGCTGCCGTCCACGCTGGTGTCCAGCAGTCCCACGGACCTGAAAATTTATCTCAAGGTGGGCACGCGCAGCCGTTACACCACGAGCGTGCACATGACCTACTGGCTGAATTTGAGCGGTGGCTGGTATCCCACGCCCGATCTGGAGCTGCGCATTTACCACGACGCCAGGCTGGTTGAGGCATTAAACTGTCATGACCGACTGCCCGCGGCGAGTGTGGGCAGAAATGCGGCCGCACCCCGGTCGGAGCTGCTGCGGCGCTGGAGCCTGAACATGCTGCTGCGCAAATGGCTGGAGCATTGTGTGGATCACCGGCATTGTTTCAGCGAGCCGCAGGCGCAGCTTGCAAGTGTGGCGTGATGCCCGACGGCCATACGGGCGGGACTGAGCATCGAATTGGTACCTAGGCACAAACTTTAAGTGCACATGAACGCGCGCATGGCGATGCACACTGCGCCGGGTTCCACGACACCTCAGCATCGGGCGTAAACCAGCGGACTCAGCATCCGGAATTCGCATGGCGTTTGGTTTCAAGAATCTCATTCCGGGCAGGCGTAAACCAGGCGTCGTGGCTGAGCCGGACGCGGCTGCGTCGCAGCAAATCAAACTGGTAGAATTATTCGAGAACCGCAATCTGATCAAGCGGGAACTCGCGCAGGTCACGGCCGAGCGTGACATGCTGAAAGCGGAGCTCGAGGCCTTGCGCCGAGAGCACCTGGAATTGCAGCGCCGGCTCGGCAGCCTGGAACAGGTGCTGGGAGATGCGGAACGTGGCCAGGGCGCCATCGTGTACTACCGCCTGCGTGCGGTCTGGGAAACCTGCCGGCGGCAGCTGCATCTGCTGGCGAACGAACTCGCCGGCAAGTTTGAAAAGGCCGAGCGCGATCACTTTCAGGAGGATCGCGGCCGCAATCGCAGCCAGCGGCAGCAGGAACTCGCCCAACAGCGTGACCAACTCGAGCGCGAGTGGCGCGATGTTTCCAGTCAATTGGAAGAACTGCAGCAGCAATTGGAGGCAGCCAAGGGAATCTGGAACCGGCGCAAGCGCACCAAATTGCAGTTGCAGATCGACAAGCTGAACCGCCAATCCAGGTCGGCTGAAAACGCCAAATCGGAGCTGCAGGCGGCCATGGGAACCCTGCAGAATCAGAACGCGCCGGCGTGGCCGGGACTCAGTGTTGCATCCAGACGCAGCGTGAACCTCTGGCTGATCGCCCTAGCGCAGTATCTTTACCTGCAGTTTGCAGAACACGGCATCGCTGAAAAGGCGCGCAGCGCCGGCACCCAGAGCATCGCCGATATGCAGTTCGGTCTGCCGAGCGACTGCCTGGCAATTGGCAACCATATCTACGAGGTCGTCGTGAAGCTGCGCAACGACAAGCAGCGCCCCGAAACGCTGCGCCGTCGCGCCGAGTATCTGCGCTCGGCCGTCACTTATGCGTCGGATCGGGATACGGTGCCTGAGGAATCCAGCCTGCAGTACATCCCGCCGGCCTCACGGGAGGCACCAACAGCCAAGGATCCCAAAGCCGGTGCCGTGGCCATGAACGTGCTGGGCATGAATTATTGGGATATCCAGAATATCCTGCTCATGCCCGCCGCACCCGCTGCCGCAACCGGAAGTAAACCCGTCGCGGCCGGGGAAGCACCGCTAACAGGTTCGGGCTAAGCGGTAACTTGTCGCCCGCGCCGGGAGTTATGGCCGGCAGTCCACGGTGCTCTCAATTTGACTCCGGCAGGACAGAAGTTCAGATTATTGCGCACTTGAACTCGGCGGTCGTTGCATATACGGACCGGGGGACCACCGAGGCTGAAGTCCATTTTTCAACATTCAGTTACGCGGAGGCGAGTGTCATGCGGAATTTCACTTTGCGCTGGGTGGCGGTCTGTGGCGCCCTGGGTGCGTTGCTGTTGGTGTACGGGTGTTCATCCTCGTCCTCGAAATCCTATTCGCTATTGGCCAAACTGCCGCAGATGTCGCAGCAACAGCGCATCGTGATGGCCGCGATTGATGTCACCGGATCGACCTGCACGGTCAACATCCTGACCGCGGACTCGGGCACACTCTGGTCACCGGACTGCACGGTGAATCAGGACAGCGCCACCCACAAGAGTTTCACGATCGGCGGTCAGCAGGTGGACATGGATGGCGCCAGCGGCAGCTTTACAGCCAAGACTGCGCTGACCCTGCCGTTGCCGGCCAGCACCGCTGCGTCTGTGGCTACGGCTACTCCTGCGGCTGCGGCCAAGCCGGCCGCGGACAAGGCAGCGGCCAAGACCCCGGCAGTTGCCCGCGCCAGCGCCCCGGCAGCAAGCAGTGCGACAGCGGCAGCACCGGTCACCGGTCAGCCGTTCCCGGATCAATGGGGGCAGACCCTCTATCCGGGTAACTGGAAACTGGCGGCGCAGAACCTGGGTTATCTGGTGGCGAGCGCCAACATCGCCATCCACGGCAGCGCTTGTGAATTGCACGTGGTGTTCAAGGTGCGCTATCCGCCTTACAACCTGTTCTGCGTGACCACGACCGACCCCCAGGGCAATTTCACCCTGATCTTCAATCCCTACATTGTGGCGAAAAAAGCCTTGAGTCCAACCAACCAGATTCTGCTGGCATCGGAAGGCCAGAGCATCACCGGGCTGGTGTGGGATTCACACGGGTTCGACGCGTGGAATCCGGCGGTACCACCTTCCTGGCGGGAGGCGAAGACCAAATAAGGTCGGGTCCGCACGATAGATAGTTGATGCTCGCACGCGATAAAGCGCGAGCCATGCGGACAAGTCTCGGCCGCGTGGGGCAGGCAGTATCTGCCGTCCGGCTGGTTTCCGTCAGCTAAGCGGCCTGTGGCGGCAGGCT
Organism: Gammaproteobacteria bacterium; assembly: GCA_018971365.1. GTDB lineage: Bacteria > Pseudomonadota > Gammaproteobacteria > Natronospirales > REEB76 > REEB76. Next base: position 4,982 of record JAGXAZ010000053.1, read on the forward strand.
GCCGACTCCCAGAGCAGCCATGTCGGTCACGATGTGCGCGGTTTCCTGCAGCAGCACGTCCGGGACGAGGGGGCCGGAATTATCCGCGTCGTCATCCGCGTCTGTCTTGGGACTGGTCTTGGCAGCCTCGGTATCGGCAAGTTTGTAGGCTGCTTCAAGCGTTGTCGCCGGCGGCAAACCTTTTAGTTTGCGCCAGTCATTGGCAAGCACCAAGCTTTGACGATCCCGGTCCATACGCTGCACCTCGCGTGCGGCAAGCCACAGCGGCACGGATTTTTCCGCGCGTTCCTGCGCCAGCAGGCGCAGACCGTCCAGATACAGTGCCCAAGCCGGGCTGTGAGCGATGCGCTCGGCATGCAATTTTTCCAGCTTGGGCAACGCCGTTGCGAGTCCAAGATGGAGCGGTAAATAATCGGCCGCGGCTATCTGGTCCCAGGGCAGGGCATCGTCCTGGGTATCTTCGCCGAATTCCCGGGGATCAATGTTTGACGGCAACGTGATGTCCGGCGTGATGCCCTTGCGCTGGGTGCTGGCGCCGCTGACGCGATAAAACTTGTCCACCGTGAGTTTGACCTGGCCGGCATCCTGGTTTCCCGGCACGATGCGATTCAGATCGAACAAGGTCTGCACGGTGCCTTTGCCGTAGGTGTTGGAACCGACAATCAGGCCACGGTGGTAGTCCTGAATGGCGCCGGCAAATATTTCCGAGGCCGAGGCGGTGAAACGGTTCACCAATACCGCGAGCGGCCCCCGGTAGACGACGCTGCTGTCGTCGTCATCCAGGACGTCAATTTTGCCGTCACGGTGCCGGATTTGAACCACCGGTCCGTGCGGAATGAACAGCCCCGTGAGCCGGATGGCTTCGTCCAGGGCACCGCCCCCGTTGTTGCGCAGGTCAATGATCACGCCATCCACGTGTTCGGCTTCCAGTTCCAGCAGCAGCTTGCGCACGTCCCGGGTGGTGCTGGTGTAGTTGGCTTCGCCTTCCATGCGGCCTTCGAAATCACTGTAAAACGCGGGGATCGTGACAACCCCGATCTTGTACTTCCGGCCGGTACGCGTCACGGTGATAACGCTCTTGTGCGCCGCCTGCGCCTCGAGTTTCACGGTGTCGCGTATCAGGCGGATGACTTTCTCGGCGGAACCGGGCGGCGCACCGGCAGGCAGGATTTGCAGGCGCACTACCGAGCCCTTGGGACCGCGGATCAATTGCACCACGTCGTCGAGGCGCCACCCAACCACATCCACCATGTCACCCTTGTCGCCCTGCGCCACTCCTGTGATGCGATCGTCGGGATGCAGCTGCTTGCTGCGCGCGGCCGGCCCACCGGGAATCACCTGATCCACGCGCGTATATTCACCTTCGGATGTCAGCGCTGCGCCGATGCCCTGCAATTTCAAGCTCATCTGAATCTGGAATTCCTGCGACTGGTCGGGCGAAAAATAATTGGTGTGGGGATCCAGCGACAGGGTGTAGGAATTCATGAACAGGTCGAACACGTCCGCAGGCGCAATCTGCCGGGTGCGGTATTCAATGTTCTGGTAGCGCTTGCGCAGGATATCCGCGGTCTGCGGCCAGGTTTTGCCGGCCAGCAGCAGGCCGAGGGCGTCGTTTTTCACGCGCTGGCGCCACAGGTTATCGAGCTGCGCGACATTGGCCGCCCAGGGCGCCTTGGAACGGTCGTAGACAAAGCTTTCCTTGACCTTGAAATCCGGCTCCTTGGCGAGCAGGCTGAGCGCGTACTGGGTACGCTGCTGTACGCGTTGCTGGTACACGTTGTAGATGGCGAAAGCGGGACGCAGGTTACCATTGCGAATGGCGTCATCCAGGGTGTCGCGGTAGGGCGCGAAGCTGTCAATGTCGGACTGCAGGAAGTAGCTGCGGTTGGGGTCCAGATTCTGCAGGTAATGCGTGAAAATCAGTTGCGACAGCGCCTGGTCCAGGGGCGCCTCGTTATAGTGGTAGCGTTCGAGAATACCGGCGATCGCTTGGTCCACCAGGGTCTCGCGCGGCAGCGGGCTGAGGGCGGGTAAGGGGGCAAAACTGGCCGCGACCGGCGCCGCACCGGTGGCACCGTATGCGGAAACGGCAAGCAACATAAGGCCGATGGACGTCAAGCCGGCAAGAATTCGTTCACGCATGGGATTCTGGAGTTTCCTGTATTGAACGTAGCGGTGGAGCCTGGCTGTGCAGCACAGGCCAGCGCAGCGGGGTCGCATGATATTGGAGTTCGGCCCGATTGCGTACGCCCCGGGGGCGCTTTAGTAGGCCTGAAACGTTATAAATGCCTACAAATGATTATACATGTAATTGAATTATAGGCAGACTTTCCTCGGATCGTCCGCGGGCGATACCCCTTTCAGACGCCGTTATGGCCGGCCGTGGGCGGCGCTAGCGACAGCGCAGGCGTTGCGTCCGGCCCGTCGGCAAACGTACACCATCGGCAAAATGCGCTGCCACTGGTGTTCACGGCGGCCGCCATGGGCTTTCCCGTCACTCCCAAATCCCCTGCATTTAATTTGAAAGTTCCGGCGCCGGCTGCAGTCGCGGTATGCACGCGGGCCGCGACAGGCCCGCGCGCAGGGATTTCCCGGCATTTCCGCCGATGCCGGGGAGAGATTCCGATGCCATCCGCCGCTCACGGCTTGGTGCATAGGGGATTTGCACTGAAATTAAGCCAGTATATTTATGAATTCAGCCAATGCGCTTGCCGTGCTGCTATGCTACGCAGCGTTATTTTGGCAGAAACGGATTTGCATGCTCCCCGATGGTCGCGGGGCATCAAGGTGGCATCGGGATGTGCCAACCCCGGGGAAATCCCGACTTTTTTCCCCTGGCTTCTTGACTTGGCACAACGTATTCGAGTAAAAAACTGGGCCCCTAAGAATGGCTTAACGGTGCGATGGGTGATCCTGCGAGTTGCTCAACTGATCGCAGGGTGTCCGTGCGCGTTTGTAAACAGCGGATACCGGCTCCGGTATTGCAGGAGATTCCTCAGTGAATATTCAAGAGCTGCTTCATATTGCCAACGTTTCGGGTGGCGTCATCTGGATAATCATTTTTACGTTGCTGGTGGCGCTAGTCATCATCATTGATCGCACTTGGACGCTCGCCAAGATCGTGCGCCAGGGCGAACTCATCGCGCGCACCATCCTGCAATCCGATCAAGTGGATCGCGACGCCCTCATGGATCTGGCGGTACGCACCGCCAAGTATCCTCAGGGCGCGGTGCTGGAAGTGGCGCTCAAGTATCCGGAACTCAAGGACGCTCAACGCCTGTCGGAACTTATTGAAGAAACCATCCTGCTGCAGACACCGCGCGTCGACCGCGGCATGTGGGTGCTGGACACCGTGATTACCCTGGACCCGTTGCTGGGTCTGCTCGGTACCATCATCGGCATCTTCGAGGCCTTCCAGGTGCTGGGCGCTGCTGACACTGCGCCTACGCAGGTAACCGGTGGCGTGGCGGTGGCGTTGATCGCGACGGCTGCGGGGCTTGCGGTCGCCATCATCGGACTGGTGTTTTTCAACGGCCTCAATAACCGCGCACGTCTGATCCTGCACCAGATGGAAGCCATCAAGGTCATGTTGGTGAACCGGCTTACCTGAGCCCGGATATGGGCCTGACGTGCAGAACCGCGGTTGAGCTTCAACTGGCCGTTAATTGCGGCCAAGGCAGGTAGTTGCCATGGCAAGTTTCGTCGAGAAAAAGAAGGGCAGGATCGAGATCATCAACATGATCGACATCATGCTCTTCCTGCTGGTGTTCTTCATCATGATTACGTTGCGCATGATCCCGGCTACCGGCATCGCGTCGCACCTGCCGCAGAGCAGCACGGCGGTGACGATCGAGCGGCCCAAGATCATCATCAGTCTGCAGGCACACGGCCAGATTGTGGTCGAGAATCAGGTGATGACGGCCGATCAGTTGACTTCGTATCTGCTCGGGCAGGATCCGGCGCACGCCAATGTCACGATTGCCGGCGCGAGGGAAGCTACCTTGCAGGACTTGGTGATCGTCATGGACGCGTGCCGTGAAGCGGGAGTCACGCAGATCGGTATCGCCGCTAAAAACATCGACTAATCCATCAGTAAGGTATCCAGGTGGACACGCAGCACGTTTTTAGCGAAAGCTTTTTCTCGTTCAAAAATGGCCGGAATCTCATCCTGGCGATTATCGCCGAGGTGGCCATCGGCTTGATCGTGGCGGGAGTGATCATCTGGCAACAGACCCACAAGGTGCCGCCGCCGCCCGTGAACAAGGTGGCGGTGGTGACCATTCCGCCGCCGCCGCCGCCGCCGCCGCCGCCGCCGCCCAAGACGCCGCAGCCGCCGGTACCCAACATGCCCAAGCCGCAGCCGCTGACTGAGGTGCCGCCGATTCCGACGCCCATTCCGACGCCGAATGCGGTACCGCCGCCGCCCCCGCCCCCGCCGCCGGTCCCGCGCCCGCAGGTGAACATGGCGGCTATCGAGGCCAGTTTCCAGGAACAGTTGCGCGCGTGCATTCAGGCGATGGCCATACGACATTATCCGCGCGAGGCGATACTCGCCGGCAGTACCGGCACGGTTTTGGTGCAGTTCAAATACCTGAACGCCACCATCAGTGATGCCTCGGTCAAACGTTCGAGTGGCGCACGTTCGCTGGATACCGCCGGATTACAGGCGGTACTGACGGCCAGGTGCCCCGCGCCGCCCGAGCAATTCCAGGGCCGGGAATTTGTGTTCACGATTCCGATCCAATACAGCTTGAGTGGAGACTGAGGATCCGTGAATTGGAGGACTGCCGGCGCCAACGCCGGCAGCTTTTTGTTTGTGTGCAATGAGGTTTTGCTGGAACCGGTCGGCGTGCGCTCGCGCACCTGCTTCGGCTTCAATTGTGGCGATGGAGTTCGCCGGAGAGGTCCGCTCGGCCGACTTGTTAAGGCTCAACGTGCACTTGCCGCTGGTGGTGGAATTCTCCGACGCGCCAGCGATGGTGAACACGGCACTTTCGGTCCCGGGGAACTTGGTGCCGCCGGAGCACGTGATTTCCTGGCCGGTCGATTGTCACACCCCGTGACGCGGTGCGCGGCGCGTTTGCATTCTGGCGTGCGGCCGCAAGCTTTGCGGCTCTGTTGTATGGCCTAGCGGGCGCGGCCTTGGCCGGCCCGCCGTTTCTGGCTGACGACCGCGAACCGGTATCCTACCGGCATTCCGAGTTCTATGTATTTTCCACGCTGAATGATACCGCCGACGCAAACAGTGCGGAAGGCCCGGCGGTGGAATACAATTTCGGCGCCGCGCCGGAATTGCAATTACATTTGGTAATGTCGCTGGCGTATTTTTCGCTCGCCAGCGGAGCGCGTGTCTACGGCCTGGGCGACATGGAATTGGGCGTCAAATACCGTATCGTGGATGAAACCGGCAGCCGCCCGCAGATTGGCATTTTCCCCATGATGGAGCTGCCTACCGGTAATGCCGCACGCGGTCTCGGCAATGGTCAGGCCTGGTATCGGGTGCCGATATGGATACAGAAAAGCTGGGGACCGTGGACCAGCTACGGGGGCGGCGGCTATGCCGTGAATCGTGCGCCCGGTATGCGCAATTATTTCTTTGCTGGCTGGTTGCTGCAACGGGATGTGAGCGCAAGCCTGAGCTTGGGCGCTGAGGTATTCAGCCAGGGTGAGGCCAGCAATGCGGATCGCGGCACCACGCTGTTCAATTTTGGTGACCACTACAACTTTACGTCGGATTTCAGTCTGCTGTTTTCAGCCGGCCATAGCATCGGCGGCGTGATGCACCGCATCGTCTACTTCGGCCTGTATAGGACCTGGGGTCCGGCGGGATCCATGTGAACAGCCCCCCGCCGAATTATGCAGGCAAGGCTGACACACGCAGCCGTGCGCTGCGCTTTGTACTGGGCATCGGCATCGTCAGTCTGTTTGCGGATTTCACCTACGAAGGCGGCCGCGGCATCGTCGGACCGTACCTTGCGGTGCTCGGGGCCGGCCCGGTGTTTGTGGGCGTGGTCGCGGGCCTGGGTGAGTTCCTGGGCTATGGGGTGCGGCTCCTGTCGGGCCGCTTCGTGGACCGTACGCGCTGCAACTGGCAGGTCATGGGTGCGGGCTATGCGGTCAATCTGCTGGCGGTACCGGCGCTGGCGCTCGCGCCTCTGGTTTGGGTCGCCGGTCTGCTGGTGTTTCTGGAACGCATCGGCAAGGGCGTGCGCAATCCCGCCAAGGACGCACTCCTGTCGCGCGCCGGCCGAGAGCTGGGGCACGGTTACGCTTTCGGACTGCACGAGTTTCTGGATCAACTGGGCGCCGTGGCCGGACCGCTACTGGTGGCCGGGGTAATTGCCCTGAGTGCACACCATGGCTTCGATTCCGCAGGCACGGGCTATCGGGTGGCGTTTGCGGTTCTTCTCATTCCGGCGCTGCTTGCCCTTTTCTTTTTGTGGCGCGCCCGCGGTCTGGAACCGGAAGCTGCACCTGTGCTGACTGTGCACCCGCCGGCCAGGTTCGGTGCGCGCTATTACTTTTACATGGCCTTCGCAGTCGTCAGCGTGCTGGGATTTTCCCACTTCATTCTGGTGGCCTATCACCTGCAGGTTACACAGCGCCTGACGCCGGTGCTGATTCCGGTGCTGTTCGGCGTTGCCATGGGCGCGGATGCGCTGGCCGCAATCGTTGTGGGTCGCTTCTACGACCGTTTTGGACTGAAAGTCCTGTATGCACTGCCGCTGCTTACACTGCCGACCTTGCCGTTGTTGTTTTTGAGCGTGCATCCGTTGTGGATCTGGATGGGTGCCGTGCTCTGGGGCGCCGCACTTGGTGTGCAGGAGAGTACGGTGCGCGCGGGCGTCGCGACACTCACGCCGGAAAATCTGCGCGGTACGGCTTACGGATTGTTCGACACTGTGTTTGGCGCCGCCTGGTTTGCGGGCAGTGTGATGCTGGGAGCGTTGTACGCCGTCAGTCCGCTGTGGTTGGTAGTTGCCGCGATGCTGCTGCAGCTCGCGGCTTTACCACTACTTGCTACACTCAACTTCCGTGTTGCGTCGTAGGAGGCGGGAGCAGGTATTCCAGGTGGAACAGCGGCGACAAGGAAATAAAGGCCATCCTCACGGATGGCCTTTAATGTTGGTGGAGGCGGCGGGAATCGAACCCGCGTCCGCAAGCCCTCCGCCCTCAGCTCTACATGCGTAGCACACGTCTTTGATTTAACTGGCAGCTACCCGACGGGCAGGGAAAACCGACAGCGAGTCCGGTGTTTTTTTA
>JAGXAZ010000054.1 GCA_018971365.1 Gammaproteobacteria bacterium
TGCCGGGATCGCCGGATGGAGTTGGGCGCGAAAGATAGCTGCCGGGCAGCACCGTGAGGTTTTGCGTGGCATACAGTTCCCTGGCAAAACGCTCGCCATCCACCGGCGTTTTCGGCCAGAGGTAAAACGCCGCCGGCGGACACTGCAGGTTCAGCATCGGGCCGAGAATTTCCATGGCGGCTTTGAATTTCGCCCTATACAGGCGGCGGTTGGCGGCGACATGAGGTTCGTCGTTCCAGGCCTGCACACTGGCCGATTGCACCGGCAGCGGAACTGCGCAGCCGTGGTAGGTGCGGTATTGGAGAAACTTCGCAAGGATGCCGGCATCGCCGGCCACGAAGCCCGAGCGCAAACCCGGCAGGCTGGAACGCTTCGACAGGCTGTGAAACGCCACGCAGCGGCGGAAATCGTGGCGGCCGGTTTCCTCGCAGACCTGCAGCAGGCCGGGAGGCGGCTTGTCCTCGTCCAGGTAGATTTCGACATAGCACTCGTCCGAGGCCACGATGAAATCGTAGCGGTCGGCGAGTTCCAGTACCCGCGTAAGGTAAGCGCTGTCCATGACTGCGCCGGTGGGGTTGCCGGGCGTGCATATATATAGGAGTTGGCAGCGTTGCCAGATGTCCGCCGGCACGCCATCCAGATCGGGCAGGAAACCGTTGGCTTCCAGGGTATTGAGGTAATAAGGTTCCGCACCGGCCAGCAGCGCGGCGCCCTCGTAGATCTGGTAGAACGGGTTCGGCATCAGCACCACCGGCACGGCGTCGGCGTTGCGGTCAACCACCGCTTGCGCGAAGGCAAACAGGCCTTCGCGCGTGCCGGACACCGGGAGTACATGGCGTTCCGGGTCAATCCGGCCGGGCTGGAGTTTGAAGCGGCGCGTGAGCCAGCCCGCGATGGACGCGCGCAATTCCTGCAGGCCCTTGGCCGTGGGGTAGGCGCCGAGGCCCGCGAGATTGTCGCGCAACGCCTGCAGCACGAATTCCGGTGGCGCATGCTTGGGCTCACCGATGGAGAGCGCGATGTGCCGCAGATGCGCCGGCGGAGTCGCCCCCTCCTTGAGCTTCGCCAGGCGCTCAAAGGGATAAGGAAACAGTCTCTCGAGATCGGGATTCATGCGGGTACCGTTGTCATTGAATTTTCACCCGGCCTCGTCCAGCTTGGTGAGCAATACTGTGCGCAGCCGTTCGCGTGTCTCCGGGTTGTCGAGCGGCCGGTTGTTGCTGTCGGTTATGAAGAATACGTCTTCAGCGCGCTCGCCGACGGTGGTTATTTTGGCATTCCACAGGCGGATCTCGCACTGCGCCAGCGCCTGACCGATGAGCGACAGCAGGCCGGGCCGGTCGCCGGCGCGTATTTCCAGCGCGGTGCGCCGGCCGGAGAGATCGGCGGCAAATTCCACTTCGGTGCGCGTGGTGAACAGGCGTACCTGGCGCGGTGCACTGCGCGTGATCGCCATCGGCATTTGCTGTTGCCGCTGTGCCTCGCGCTGCACGGCGCGGGAAATCTCGGCAAGACGCTCCGAGTCAACGATCGGCTGGCGGTCGTCTTCCAGCACCACGTAAGTGTCAAGCCGTCGGCCTTGCGTCATCGGCACGAGGCGCGCGTCCAGGATGGTGAGTCCAAGTTCTGCCAGCGTTGCAGCCACGCGCGCGAAAATGAATGCATCGGGCCCGGCGTAGACGCTGATAGCCGTGCCGCCGCGCGCGGCCTGCTGGCGCAGCAGCACCAGAGGTGTGCTGTCCGTCAGGCGTCCGCGCAGGCCCGCGGTGTGCCAGGCAATTTCATCGGGTGCGTGGCCGAGGAAGTATTCCTGCGAAAACAGGGTCCAGACCTCGTGCGCAGCTTCGGTTTCAAGCCCCTGTGCGCGCAGCAGGGCGAGCGCCTGCGCCTGGGTTTCGCGGATCAGCTGCTCCTTGTCCAGGGGATTTTCCAGGCCCTGGCGCAATGCGTGGCTGGCTTCGGCGTAAAGCTCGTGAAACAGGCTGGCTTTCCAGGAATTCCACAATTCAGGATTGGTGCCGCGCACGTCGGCCACGGTGAGCACGTACAGGTAATCCAGATGCAGCTGGTCGCCGACCACGCGCGCAAAAGCGTGCACGACCTTCGGATCGCTGATGTCGCGTTTCTGGGCGGTGAGCGACAGCAGCAGATGGTGTTCCACCAGCCAGCCGACCAGACGCGCATCGTAACGGCTCAGGCCGTGGTCGAGGCAGAAGGCCTCCGCTTCCTGCGCGCCCAGCTGCGAGTGGTCGCCGCCGCGGCCCTTGGCGATGTCGTGGAAGAGCGCGGCCAGGTACGCCAGTTCGGGCTTGGGCAGCGCCTGCAGGATACGGCTGCATTGGGGGTATTCCTGATCGTAGCGGCTCAAGGCAAAGCGCCGCAGATTGCCGATGACGAACAGGATGTGCTCGTCCACGGTGTAGGCATGGAACAGGTCGTACTGCATGCGGCCGACGATGCGGCCGAAGGCGGACAGGTAGCGCCCCAGCACGCCATAGCGGTTCATGCGCCGCAGTTCGTGGGTCACGCCCTGCGGTGCGCGCAGAATCTGCATGAACTGCGCGCGCGGTTCCGGCGCCGCACGAAAATCGTCATCAATGTGCTCGAGATTGGCGCGCAAGCTGCGCAAGGTTTCCGCACTTACGCCCTTGAGGCGCGGATGTTGCTGCAGCACATGGAACATTTCCAGCAGCGCCGCCGGCCGGCGTTTGAACAGCCCGGGATCACGCAAGCGCAGGAAGCCGCCGCGCTCCTCGAAATTGTCATCCAGGAATGTGGGCGCCGGCGGCGCGTCGGCGAGGATCGCCTCTTCCAGTGATTGCAACAGCATTTCGTTGAGCAGGCTGAGTTCCTTGATGCTGCGGTAATACGCCTGCATGAACTGCTCGACGGCCGGGTTTGAGGGCGTGTCGTGGTAACCGAATTGCCGTGCCAGGCGCGGCTGAGCGTCGAACAGCAAGCGGTCCTCGCGCCGGCCGTAGAGCAGGTGCAGGGCGAAGCGCACGCGCCACAGAAAGGCTTGTCCCTGCTGCAGCGCCCGGTGTTCGTCCGCGGTCAGAAAACCGCGCGTCACCAGTTCCTGCAGGCTGACGGCACCGGTGTATCGCTGTGCGACCCAGGCAATCGTTTGAACGTCGCGCAAGCCGCCGGGGCTTTCCTTGACGTTGGGTTCCAGCCGGTACGCGGTATCGTGATATTTGGCATGCCGCAATTGCTGCTCACGCTGCTTGGCCCGGAAAAATTCTTTTGCCGGCCACATCTGCCGCGGTTGCATCTGCTGCTGCAGCTGGGTGCTCAGGTCCGCGGCTCCGGCCAGATGCCTGGCTTCCATGAGGGTGGTGGCGATGCTCAGATCGGCGCGCGCCTGCGCGAGACATTCCGCCACGCTGCGCACGCTGTGGCTGGCCTGCAGACCGATATCCCAAAGCGTGGTCAGGAATGTACCGATGGTGCGACGCTCGGGTCCGCCATCGGGTTGGCGCAACAGGATCAGCAAATCAATGTCTGAGTACGGATGCAGCTCGCCGCGCCCGTAGCCGCCGACGGCCACGAGTGCCAGGGCCTGCGTATCGGCGGACCAATGCAACTGGAAGGCGCGCCGTAGCACCTCATCCACTGATTGTGCGCGCGCGCGTACCAGCTGTTCAACCGGAGCCGCGGCACTGAATTGCTGGCGCAGGTCTTGGTCGTAAGCCTGCAGCGCAGTGCGCAGCTGCGCAAGTGCGGGAGGAAGCGGCGGTCGCGCGGCTTTGTGCGCTGTGGCTGGACTGGCGATGGAGTGGGTGCCGGATGTGGCGTTCAAGCGCGCGGTCAGATTTCGCCGCCCGCGCGCGCGGTCAGCACTTCGTGGCCGGATGCGGTGACCAGCAGGGTGTGCTCCCACTGCGCAGAGAGCGAATGATCCTTGGTTACCACGGTCCAGCCGTCCGGCAGCAGACGCACGTGACGTTTGCCGGCGTTCACCATCGGTTCGATGGTGAAGGTCATGCCCGGCTGAAGTTCCAGGCCGGTGCCGGGCGCGCCGTAATGCAGTACCTGCGGATCCTCGTGATACACGCGGCCGATGCCATGACCGCAGTATTCGCGCACCACCGAGTATCCGTGCTCCTCGGCGTAGCGCTGGATGGCGTGACCGATGTCGCCGAGCTGCACGCCGGGTTTGACCATTTCGATGCCGGTGAGCATGGCATCGTGCGTGACCTGCACCAGCCGGCGCGCAGCCACCGAGGGTTCGCCCACGTAGTACATCTTGCTGGTGTCTCCGTGGAAACCGTCCTTGATGACGGTCACGTCGATGTTGAGGATGTCGCCGTGCTTGAGTTTGCGGTCGCCCGGAATCCCGTGGCACACGACATGGTTCACCGAGGTGCACAGGGTCTTGGGGAAACCGTGGTAGCCGACGTTGGCCGGGATGGCATGTTGCACGTTGACGATGTAATCGTGACACACGCGATCGAGTTCCTCCGTGGTCACGCCCGGCTGTACATAGGACGCGATCGTGTCGAGCACCTCGGCCGCAAGCCGCCCGGCCACGCGCATCTTGGCTTGTTCTTCCACGGATTTGATGGTGACGGGCATGTGGGTTCGGTTGGATAAATGGGGCCGCCGACGTACGGCGCAAGCCCGGGCCGGCGTTGCCGTTGTGGGCCGCTTATGGTATAAAGCGCGGCCTTTTTTGGCAAACCGCCGGCCGCAGGCCGGCGACTTTTATTAAACCCACACATACACCGATACCGCTCGCGGGGTGCCCGCCGGTCCGCATGGACCAGGGTTGCGATCCGGGGTGTATGGAGGCCTAACCCCTGGAACCGCCGGGTTCCGAACCGCACGGAGTACATCCATGGGCGACCTGTCCATGCGCCAGATGCTGGAAGCTGGCGTGCATTTTGGCCATCAGACGCGTTATTGGAACCCGAAGATGGCGCCGTACATCTTCGGCGAGCGCAGCCGCATTCACATCATCAATCTCGAGAAGACCCTGCCCCTGTATCGGGAGGCGCTGGAGTTCGTCAAGCGCCTGGTGACTGACGGCGGCACGCTGCTGTTCGTGGGCACCAAACGCGCGGCACGCGAGGCCGTCAGCGCGCAGGCGCAGCGCTGCGCCATGCCCTATGTCAGCCAGCGCTGGCTGGGCGGCACACTTACGAATTTCAAGACCGTGCGCCAATCCATCAAGCGCATGCATGAACTCGATGTCCAGTCGGAGGACGGTACCTTCGAACGTCTGGGAAAAATGGAAGTCATCCGTCTGCGCCGCGAAATGGAGAAACTGGAAAAGAGCCTGGGCGGCATCAAGGACATGAATAACCTGCCGGATGCGCTGTTCGTGATTGACGTCGGCCACGAGAAAATCGCGGTCAGTGAGGCGCGCAAGCTGGGTATTCCCATCGTGGCTGTCGTGGATACCAACAATACGCCCGACGGCGTGGATTACGTGATTCCCGGCAATGACGATGCGATTCGCGCGGTCCAGCTGTATGCCGAGGGTGTGGCGGATGCGGTGCTCGCGGGCCGCGAAGCCACGCCGCAACTGGCGGGCAGTGACGAAGACGAATTCGTGGAGCTGGATGAGCACGGCAATCCGAAGCGCGGACGCGGCCGCCGCCGCGCGCCGGTAAAAATGACCACGGCCAAAAAGCCTGCGCCGCGGCGCAAACCCGTGGAAAGACCTGCAGCGCATGCGGTGGCGGAAGCCGCCGCGGCCGCGCCACCGGCGACGCCTGCGGGTGCGGGCGATGAGACCGCCGCGCGCAAGACCGTGGTGCGCAAAAAGGCGCCGGCCAAGAAAGCCGCGACACACAAGCGCGTAGCAAAGAAAGACAAGGCGGAAGACAGCGGCGAATAGAACCACGACACGCCGGTGCGCTGCCGGCCGGTCCCGGTGGGCACACGGTTACTGCGGGATTTTACATGACGATTTCAGCATCCTTGGTCAAAGAACTGCGCGCGCGCACCGGCGCTGGCATGATGGAGTGCAAGAAGGCGCTGGCGGAGACCGGCGGCGATCTGGAACGCGCCGTCGCGCACATGCGCAAGGCGGGACTCGCCAAAGCCGACAAGAAAGCCGGACGCATCGCCGCCGAAGGCCGGATCGCGATCGCGCAGACGAGCGCCGCCGCCGCCATGGTCGAGGTGAATTGCGAAACCGACTTCGTCGCCAACGGTGAGGATTTCAAGGCGTTTGCCACGCAGGTGGCCCAAGCGCTGCTCGAGCAGGCGCCGCAGGATCTCGCTGCACTTGCCACGCTGCGGCTGGCGGACGGTCATTTCGTGGATACCGCGCGCCGCGAGCTGGTCGCCAAGATCGGCGAGAACGTGAGCGTGCGGCGCGCTACGCACTTCAGGAGCGGTGCAACACTCGGCAGTTACCTGCACGGCGTGCGCATCGGCGTGCTCGTGGAGCTGCAGGGCGGCGATACGGTTCTGGCCAGGGATGTCGCCATGCACGTGGCCGCGAGCCGGCCGTTGTGCGTGAGCCCGGATCAGGTGCCGGCGGAGGTACTCGACAAGGAACGCGAAATCATCCGCGCACAGTCGGCCGACAGCGGCAAGCCGGAAGCGATCATCGAGAAGATGGTCGAGGGGCGGCTGCGGAAATATCTCGCGGAAATCACCTTGCTGGGCCAGCCGTTCGTCAAGGAACCGGAGATCACCGTGGACAAACTGCTGGCGCGCCATGGCGCCAAGGCGTTGCGCTTCGCGCGCTTTGAAGTGGGCGAGGGCATCGAAAAGAAACAGGAAGACTTTGCCGCCGAGGTCAAAGCCCAGGCCGCAAAAACCGCCTGAGGCACGTCGCGGTCGCAGCGCGGGTGGCAGCGGTTTACGGTACAATTCCGCCGAAAGCCCCGCATTGCGGGGCTCTGCATATCCCTGGCGTGGCGGCGCATCAATGTCGAACCCGGCTCCGGCCTATCGGCGCATACTCCTCAAGCTGAGCGGCGAAGCCCTCATGGGCAGCGCCGACTACGGCGTCGATCCCGCGGTCATCAAGCAGTTGGCGGAAGAAGTGCGCGCGGTGCGTGATCTCGGCGTGCAAATCGGGATGGTCATCGGCGGCGGCAATATTTTCCGTGGCGCGGGGCTGGCACGCGCCGGCATGGACCGCGTCACCGCGGACCACATGGGAATGCTGGCTACCATCATGAATGCGCTCGCCATGCAGGACGCGCTCGAGCGCCTGGGCGTGTACGTGCGCGTGATGTCGGCACTGAGCGTCAACGAAGTGTGCGAGGATTACATCCGCCGGCGCGCGGTGCGTCACCTGGAAAAGGGGCGGGTGTGCATCTTTGCCGCCGGGACCGGCAATCCGTTCTTTACTACCGATACCGCCGCCGCGCTGCGTGCCATTGAAACCGGATGCGACCTGCTGCTCAAGGCCACCAAGGTGGACGGCGTGTATGCCGCCGATCCCAAGCAGCATCCGCAGGCACAACGTTATGCGCACATCACCTATGACAAGGTGCTGGCCGACAAACTCGCGGTCATGGACGCCACCGCCATCGTCTTGTGCCGCGACAACAATATTCCGCTGAGAATCTTTGACCTCACCCGGCCTGGCGACCTGCAGCGCATCATCCAGGGTGCCCGGGACGTGGGAACCCTGGTGAATAACGGAGGTTCGACATGACCGAGGATCTGAAGAAGCGTGCGGATGCCCGCATGCAGAAGGCCGTGGACACGCTCAAAAATGTGCTCGCCCGATTGCGCACCGGCCGCGCCCACGTGAGCCTGCTGGACCACATCCGCGTGGCCTACTACGGATCGGAAGTGCCGCTCAACCAGGTGGCCAACGTCGCTGCCTCGGATGCGCGCACGCTCAGCATCACGCCCTGGGAAAAGCAGATGATCCCGGTAATCGAGAAGGCCATCATGACCTCGGATCTGGGTTTGACACCGGCAACCGCCGGCAACGTGATTCGCGTACCCATGCCGCAGCTCACCGAGGAGCGGCGCCGCGAAATTATCAAGCTGGCGCGGCAGGAAGCCGAGGGCGCGCGGGTGGCAATCCGCAATGCGCGCCGCGACGCCAATACGGAACTCAAGAGCGCGCTCAAGGACCGGAAAATCACCGAGGATCAGGAACGCCGCACCCAGGATGACATTCAGAAGCTGACTGACCGGCACATCGCGGGCATAGACAAGATTCTGGCCGCCAAGGAAACCGAGCTGCTGGAAGTCTGAGACTTGCCTGAGGCGCGGGGCAGCGCGCCGGAATCCATCGCATGACCAAAAATGAAGGCTTCAGTCTGCCGCGCCACGTTGCCGTCATCATGGATGGCAATGGCCGCTGGGCACAGCGGCGTTTGCTGCCGCGCCAGGCCGGTCATCGCGCGGGCCTTACCGCTGTACGCCGCCTGATCGAGGGCTGCGTACAACGCGGCATCGGCGCACTCACCTTGTTTGCCTTCAGCAGCGAAAACTGGCAGCGGCCCCAGGGGGAGGTCGGCAGCCTCATGGGCTTGTTCGTGAACGCGCTTGAAAGCGAAGTCGCAGAGCTGCACAAGAACCGGGTGTGTATCCGCTTCATCGGTGCGCGTGCGCAGTTCTCGGCGGCGCTGCAACAGGGTATGCGCGCATCCGAACAGTTGACCGCCGGCAATGACGGCTTGGTGCTGAATATCGCCGCCGGTTACGGCGGACGCTGGGATCTGGTGCAGGCCGCGAGGCACCTGGCGACCGAGGCCGTGGATGGGCGCTTGCGCGTCGAGGAGTTGGACGAACAACAGGTGTCGAACTCGCTGGCGCTCGCGGGACTGCCGGATCCCGATCTTTTCATCCGCACCGGCGGCGAACAGCGCATCAGCAATTTTCTGTTGTGGAATCTTGCGTACACCGAATTGTATTTCACCGAGCTGCTGTGGCCGGATTTTGATGCGGCGGCGCTGCAGGCGGCGTTGAGCTGGTTTGCACAGCGCCAGCGGCGCTTCGGCCGCACTCCCGAACAGACCCGGGACGCGGGCCATGCTTAAGCTGCGCATTGTCACCGCTGCGATCCTGTTGCCGGCGGTCGTGGCGCTGGCGTGGTTGGCGCCCACCTGGGCACTGGGCCTCGCGGCCGGAGTGGTGGCGCTGGCAGCCGCGTGGGAATGGACGGTCTTGTCCGGGGTGCGCGCACCGTGGCTGCAGGCCGGCTGCACGTTGCTGCTGGCCGTGCTGCTCATCGGCTTCTGGACGCTGCGGCACAATGATTGGGTGCTGTGGATTACGGCCTGGGTAGCACTCGGCTGGTGGCTGTTCGCGCTCTTCTGGCTGGGTGTCTGGCGCCGGGAATTTCCCGTACCCGTCAAACTGTTGTGTGGTCTGCTGACGCTGCTGCCTGCGTGGGTTGCCACCATCGCACTGCATGCCAGTGCCGACGGCCGGCGCAAGCTCCTGTTCCTGCTGGTGCTGATCTGGGCGGCGGATATTGCCGCGTATTTCGCCGGGCGCGCCTTCGGCCGGCGCCAGCTCGCACCTGCAGTGAGCCCCGGCAAGACCTGGGAGGGCGTCGCCGGTGCTACGCTGGCGTTGTTGGCCGTGGCATTCGCCGGTGTGTTCTGGGCACTTCCGGCGGACGGCTATGCTCTTATTCTTGTGTGTGTACTTGCAGGCTGGCTGTCCATCGTGGGCGATCTTTCCGAAAGCATGTTCAAGCGTGAAGCCGGGCTCAAGGACAGCGGCCGGCTGTTTCCCGGTCATGGCGGCGTGCTTGACCGCATTGACAGCCTGACCGCGGCGCTGCCGGCCTTCTGGCTGGGCCTGGCGATTCTGGAGCGCCTGAAATGAAGGGCGTCACCATCCTTGGCGCCACCGGCAGCATCGGGATCAGCACCCTGGATGTCGTCGGCCGCCATCCTGAGGATTACCGTGTAGTGGCGCTGACGGCGCGCAACAATGTCGAACGCCTGCTCGGCCAGTGCCTCGAGTACCAGCCGCAGTACGCGGTGATGGTGGAGGAAGCCGCGGCACGGGAATTGCGCGGGCAGATCAAGACGCGCGGCCTGAAAACCGAAGTACTGGCCGGGGCGCGCGCACTGGAAGAAGTTGCGGCGCTGCCGGAGAGCGATTGCGTGATGGCGGCGATCGTGGGCGCGGCCGGCTTGCTGGCGACGCTGGCCGCGGTCAAGGCCGGCAAGCGCGTGCTGCTCGCCAACAAGGAATCGCTGGTCATGAGCGGTGGGCTGTTCATGCAGGCGGTGCGCAGTTACGGCGCCGAGCTGCTGCCGATAGACAGCGAACACAACGCACTATTTCAGTGCATGCCGAACGGCTATCGTGCCGGTGCACGCCCCGAGGGTGTACGCCGCCTGCTGCTCACCTGCTCGGGTGGGCCGTTCCGCGGCTGGTCGCGGGAACGGCGGCATACGGCCACGCCGGATCAGGCTTGCGCGCATCCACGCTGGAAAATGGGGCGCAAAATTTCGGTGGACTCCGCCACGCTCATGAACAAGGGCCTGGAAGTGAACGAGGCATGCTGGCTGTTCGATCTGCCGCCCGAACGCATCGATGTGGTGGTGCACCCGCAGAGCGTGGTGCACTCGCTGGTGGAATATGCCGACGGTTCGGTGCTGGCGCAGCTCGGCAATCCAGACATGCGCACGCCCATCGCCTGCGGGCTGGCCTGGCCGGAGCGCATCCAGGCCGGCATCCAGCCGCTGGACCTGTTCGGCGTGGCGCATCTGGATTTTGAACCGCCGGATTTCGCGGCGTCCCCGTGTTTGAGTCTGGCCATCGAGGCGGCCAAGACCGGCGGCAGCGCGCCGCTGGTGTTGAACGCGGCCAACGAGATCGCGGTACAGGCGTTTTTGTCGGAACGGCTGCGGTTCACGGCGATTGCCGAGGTGGTGAGCGAGACCCTGGAGCGCTGCCCGTCTGCGGCCGCGGGTTCCATTGAAGAGGTGCTGGACCACGACCGGCGCGCGCGGCGTGTGGCGGCCGGGATTGCAGCGCAGCTGATGGAGCACAGTTCGTGAACGTACTCATCAGCGTCGGGGCGTTCCTGGTGGCCATCTGCGTGCTCATCGTCTGGCACGAGTTCGGCCACTTCGTCGTGATGCGCGCCTTCGGCATCAAGGTGTTGCGCTTCTCGGTATTTTTCGGCAAGCCTCTGTGGCGCTGGCAGCGCCGTCCGGAGTCCACGGAAATCGCGGTCGGCTGGCTGCCGCTCGGCGGCTACGTCAAGCCGCTCGACGAGCGCGAGGGCGAAGTGCCGGAGACCGAGAAACATCTGGCATTCAACCGCCAGTCGCTGCCCAAGCGGTTTCTGTCGGTGCTGGCCGGTCCGGCATTCAATTTCATATTTGCAGTCATCGCCTTCTGGGTGATTTTCATGATCGGCGTGCCCGGCATACGCCCGATCGTGGGCGAGATCCGTTCCGGTTCGCCCGCCGCGATTGCCGGATTCCAGCCCCAAGACGAAATCGTGTCCGTCAACGGTCACGACACGCCCACCTGGGATACCGCGGTGGTGCACCTGTTCGAGGGCGTGTTGCAGAACCAACGCATCGCGGTGACCGTACGCAACCCGCAAGGTGCCGAGCGCCAATTGCAGCTGCAGGCCAAAGACACCCGTGCGCTCACCGAACCGGGAGAGCTGCTCACCGGTCTGGGACTGAGCCAGTGGCAACCGCAAGCCGCGCCCGTGGTGGGGGAGGTGACGGCGGACGGGACGGCGCGGCAGTCGGGTCTCAGACCGGGAGACGTGATTCTCGAAGTCGGCGGCAAAGCGCTTGCCGGCCCGGGGCAACTGGCGGAAATTCTGCAGGCAGCGCCCCGCGAGACGCTCGAGATCCTGGTGCAGCGGGGTGACCAGCGACTGCATCTGTCACTGCGCGTGGGAGAGCAGGAAATTGGCGGCAAACTCGTCGGCCACATCGGCGCCCAGCTCGGCTATCCCGCCTGGGTACTGCAGCGTCTGGAGTCCGAACAACGGTATAATCCCGCGGCCGCTCTGGGCCGTGCCGTGGTGCGCACCGGCAGCTTGGCTTGGCTCACCCTGGATGCTTCCTGGAACATGGTGATCGGCAAGGTTTCGTTGCGCAACCTGAGCGGGCCGATAGATATAGCGCGCTACGCTGGCTACACCGCGGAGAGCGGCTTGGTGCCGTTTCTCGCGTTCCTCGCCATCGTAAGCCTCAGCCTCGGGGTGCTGAATCTGCTGCCGGTTCCGGTGCTGGACGGCGGTCATCTGCT
>JAGXAZ010000055.1 GCA_018971365.1 Gammaproteobacteria bacterium
AAGCCACTGAGCTTTTCCTCCCGCGGTTCGACACTGCGCGTGGTGGTGGCACGCGCACGCGGCGGCGGCGCATGCTCCACGAACGCGTCCAGCAGTTCGCGCACGCCGAAATTGTTGATGGCGGAGCCAAAAAACACCGGCGTCAGCCGGCCGGCGAGATATTCGTCCCGGTCGAAGACGTGCGAGGCGCCGCGCACCAGCTCCACTTCGGCGCGAAATGCAATCGCATCGCCGACCAGAAGCTCGCTGGCTTCGGCACTGTGCAGACCGTTGATTGCACGCACCTCGCCCAGGCGGCCGGTCTTGTCGCCCTCGTATATATAGATGCGATCCTCAGCCAGATGATAAATGCCCTTGAGGTCACGCCCCATGCCGATTGGCCAGGTCACGGGCGCGCAACGGATTTTCAGCACCGACTCCACCTCGTCCAGCAGCGACATGGGATCGCGGCTGTCGCGATCCAGCTTGTTGATGAACGTCATGATGGGCGTGTCGCGCAGCCGGCAGACTTCCATGAGCTTGATGGTGCGCTCCTCCACCCCCTTGGCGCAGTCAATCACCATAAGCGCCGAGTCCACCGCGGTGAGCGTGCGATAGGTGTCCTCGGAAAAATCCTCGTGGCCGGGCGTGTCGAGCAGATTGATGACGCGGCCATGGTAGGGAAATTGCATTACCGAGGAGGTCACCGAGATGCCGCGCTGCTGTTCGAGCTTCATCCAGTCGGAAGTCGCATGGCGTGCCGCCTTGCGCCCCTTGACCGCGCCCGCCATCTGGATGGCGCCGCCGAACAGCAGCAGCTTTTCGGTGAGCGTGGTCTTGCCGGCGTCCGGATGCGAGATGATGGCAAAGGTGCGCCGCCGGCCGATTTCCTGGTCGAACATGTCTGGGAAACCCGTGAAATAAAGCGCGCCATTTTACCCGAAGCGCGCTTGCAGACTGCAGCGTTACAACGGCAAACCCAGGATCAGGGCGTCCTCGCGGCCCCGGTCGCCGGGGTAATAATTTTTGCGTATGCCGACCTGCTCAAAGCCGCGCGTGTGGTAAAGCCGCAGCGCGGGCTTGTTGGACGGACGCACTTCGAGCAGCATCTGATAAGCGCCGCGCTCGCGCGCCAGTTCGATGAAATGCTCAAGCAGCAGCCGGCCGTAACCCTGGCCCTGCCACTCGGGCGTCACGCAGATGTTGAGCAGGTGCGCTTCGCCCACCACCAGTGACAGCACGCCGTAACCGCCGATGCTGCCGCCCAATTCCAAGATCCAGCAGCCGTAGCCCACGCGCAGGCAGTCGCGGAAGATGCCCTCGCTCCAGTGAAACCGGTAGGCGCGCTTCTCTATGGCCATGACCGCCGCCACATCGGAGTCGCGCATCGGACGGTAAACCGGCGATTCGGGAATCGCAACTACCGCGCTCACGCCGTGCGCTCCCCGAACGTGTGCACCGCGAATTGCAGGTCCGCCCACGCTTTGCGCTTGTCTGTCGGCGTGCGCAGCAGGTACGCCGGATGGTAGGTGACGACCACGGGTATGCCGTGCAACTCATGCACGCGGCCGCGCAACTGGCCCAGGGGTGCAGTGGTTTGCAGCAGGTTCTGCGCGGCGACACGGCCCACCGCAAGGATCAGCTTCGGCTGTATCAACGCGATCTGCCGATCGAGAAACGGCCGGCATGCCGCGGCCTCGTCGGGTGCGGGATTGCGGTTGTCGGGCGGACGGCATTTGACGATGTTCGCGATGAACACCGTCTCGCGCTTCAGGCCGATAGCCGCGAGCATGGAATTCAAGAGCTGCCCCGCGCGACCCACGAACGGCTCGCCCTGCCGGTCTTCTTCGGCGCCCGGCCCCTCGCCAATCACCATCCACTCGGCCCGATGGTTGCCCACGCCGAACACCGTCTGCGTGCAGCCGGCGCGCAGCCGGCAGGCCGTACAGGCTTTGACCGCGGCTTCGAGTTGGGGCCAGTCCATCTGCGCAGCGGCGGCGGTACGCGCATCGTCGGCCACAGGTGCGTCGCTCACACTATCGGCGTCGGTGACCGCTGGAATTTGCGGCAACCCACGCCGCTCCCATACGGTGATGCCGAGATCGTGCAGACAGGCGGCGCGCTGTGTGTCCATGATACTTACGGAGCGTGGCGACGCGCCCAGCGGCGGCGCAGGCGCCACAACGCCATGACCGGACCGGAGCAGGCATACAGGAAGAACGAGACGAACAGCACCCACGGCGGACTCAGTGAAATCACGATGATGGCCACGGGTACGATGAGCAGCATGGTAAAGGGCACGCGGCCATACAGATGCAGGTCCTTGAAACTGTAAAAGCCGATGCTGCTGACCATGAGCACGCCGGCCACGACCGTGATGACGTACGCCGGGATCACCAGCGCCGGGCCGGGAATGCCGAGGTCGGTGCCCAGCCATACCGCACCCGCCACGATGCCCGCGGCCGCCGGACTCGGCAGGCCCTGAAAGTACCGCTTGTCCACCACGCCGCTGCGCACGTTGAAGCGCGCCAGGCGCAGTGCCGCGGTAATCGCGTAGAAAAACGCGCCCAGCCAGCCGGCCTTGCCCCAGGCCCAGCCGAAACTGATCATGTCCTTGAAGGCCCACTCGTACATCACCAATGCCGGAGCCAGGCCGAAGGACACCATGTCGGAAAGCGAGTCGTATTCCTTGCCGAAGGCGCTTTCGGTGTGCGTGAGACGCGCGATGCGGCCATCCAGGCCGTCGAAGATCATGGCCACGAACACCGCGAGCGCAGCCGCTTCGAAATGGCCGACGATTGCGGCCACAATGGCGTAGAAACCGGCGAACAGGCCGGCGGTGGTAATCAGGTTGGGGAGCAGGTAGATGCCGCGTCGGCGCGGGCCCTCGATGCCGGCTTCCGCAGCTTCGTTCACCTGCTCGTCAATGCCAACTTCGGTATCGACGTCGGGATCTGGGGTAGTGGGCACGTGCATGGGCTGGCCTCTGGTGTAGTGGCTTATCATGCCATGAGCGGCAATCCGTTGCGCACGCAGACTGTCAGTCGGTGCGGCCGCGAGTATGCATGCGCTCGCGCAAGCGCTGGCCCACGGTTTCTATCAGCTGCGCACGCGCCCGCGCCCGGCCGGCCTTGATGGTCGGCAGACCGGCACCCAGTTCGCGCTCCAGCTCCGCGGCGAACTGGCCATTGCGGATTTCCTTGAGGACCTGCCGCATCGCCGCGCGCGTGGGCGTGCCGATCACACGCGCACCGCGCGTGTAATCGCCGAACTCCGCGGTGGTGGAAATGGATTCGCGCATGCCGGCGATACCGCGCTGGTAAATCATGTCGGCCATGAGCTTCACCTCGTGCAAGCACGCGAAGTAGGCCACCTCCGGTCCGTAGCCTGCCTGCACCAGCGTGTCGAATGCGGCCTGAATCAGATGGGTGAGTCCGCCGCTCAGCACCGCCTGTTCCGCAAACAGATCGGTCTCGGTCTCTTCGCGGAAAGTTGATTCGATGATGCCGGCACGCCCGTGGCCCTGGGCCCAGGCATAGGAGATCGCCAGCTCACGCGCCTGACCGCTGGCGTCCTGGTGCACCGCCACCAGCGCCGGCACGCCGTGATGATCGATGTATTGCGCGCGTACCTGCTCGCCGATGCCGTTGGGCGCCACGAGCATCACGTCCAGATCGGCGCGCGGCACGATGCGCTTGAAATGGATGTTGAAACCGTGGGCAAAAACCAGCGCACCGTTCTGGCGCAGCCCGGGGGCCACAATCCCGGTGTAAATTTCGGCCTGCACTTCGTCCGGAACCAGCATCACCACGACATCGGCCACCGCGACCGCCGCCGCCGGTTCCGCCACGCTCAACCCGGCGGCGCCGGCGGCAGCGCGCGATGCCGAGCCCGCACGCAAACCCACGCACAGTTTGACACCGGAATCCCTGAGGTTGAGAGCCTGCGCCCGCCCCTGGGCGCCATATCCCAGGACGGCGACGCAGCGTGTACGAATCAGCGCGGGATTGATATCGGTGTCGTACAGAACTTTGGCCATGCTCATTCCCGGTAACGGCACCGTGGTTATTGTACCCAGCTTGAACAGGCCACGGATATTGTGGTCAAAATACGGCAGCAAACTGTACGCCGTCGCGCATCAGCCATTAGAATACGACTTTAAACATAAAGTTCGCACTGATGCTGACATCGCGCTTTCCGTTGTGCACGATCAAGGAAACCCCGGCTGACGCCGACACCGCCAGTCACCGGCTGATGCTGCGCGCCGGGATGATCCGCAAGCTCGCGGCCGGCATCTACTCCTGGCTGCCACTCGGACTGCGCGTATTGCGCAGGATCGAAACCGTGGTACGCGAGGAGATGCAGCGCGCCGGCGCCACCGAGCTGCTCATGCCGTCGGTGCAGCCCAAGGAACTGTGGGAGGAATCCGGGCGCTGGGGAAAGTACGGCCACCTGCTGCTGCGCATGCAGGACCGCAAGGAACAGTGGTACTGCTACGGCCCGACCCACGAGGAAGTCATCTGCGACATCGTGCGCAATGAAATCCGTAGTTACAAGCAACTGCCGCTCACGCTGTTCCAGATCCAGACCAAGTTCCGCGACGAGATCCGGCCGCGCTTCGGCGTGATGCGTGCGCGCGAGTTCGTGATGAAAGACGCCTATTCATTTCACCTGGATCAGGCCAGCCTGGATGCGACCTATCAGGTGATGTATGACGCCTATGCACGCATTTTCACGCGCCTGGGCCTGGAATTCCGCGCGGTCCAGGCCGACAGCGGCGACATAGGCGGCGACATCAGCCACGAGTTCCAGGTGCTGGCCGAATCCGGCGAGGACGCCATCGCGTTCTCCGAGCAATCGGATTACGCGGCCAACGTGGAGCTCGCCGAAGCCGCACCGCCGCCGCCTCGGCCTGCGCCGGCGCAGCCGCTCAAGCGCGTGGCCACGCCCACGCAGAAAACCATCGCCGCCGTGACCGCCTTCCTCGGTGTCGGGCCGCAGCGCTGCGTGAAAACCCTGTTGTTGCGCATCCCTGGCGGACTCGTGGCCCTGTGCCTGCGCGGCGACCACGAATTAAACGAGGTCAAGGCCGGCAAACTGCCGGAGCTGCAAAAAGGCTGGACGCTGGCCAGCGAAGCCGAAGTGCTGGCCGCTACCGGTGCCCCCGCGGGATTCATCGGTCCGGTCGGTCTGCGCGATTCCATTGCGGTGATTGCCGATCGCAGCGCCGCGGCGCTCGCCGATTTCGTCTGCGGCGCCAACAAAGACGGCACGCACCTGACCGGCGCCAACTGGGAGCGCGATGCACGCCTCACGCGCGTCGCCGACCTGCGCAGCGTTGTGGACGGTGACCTCGCGCCGGACGGCAAGGGCCGGCTCAAAATCGCGCGCGGCATCGAAGTCGGCCATATTTTCCAGAACGGCTGCAAGTACACCGAGGCGATGCACGTCGGCGTACTCGACGAACAAGGCAAGCTGCAAACCCCGCTCACCGGCTGTTACGGCATCGGTGTATCACGCATCGTGGCCGCCGCCATCGAGCAGAACCATGACGAGCGCGGCATTATCTGGCCGGAACCGCTGGCGCCGTTCCAGATCGCACTGCTGCCGCTCAACATGCACAAATCCGAAAAACTTCAAGCTGCGGCGCAGGTGCT
Source organism: Gammaproteobacteria bacterium (assembly GCA_018971365.1). Lineage (GTDB taxonomy): Bacteria > Pseudomonadota > Gammaproteobacteria > Natronospirales > REEB76 > REEB76. The sequence continues at coordinate 5,637 of JAGXAZ010000055.1, forward strand.
CTACCAAGAACTCATAACCGCGGGTTACGACGTGCTCATGGACGACCGCGAGCTGCGTCCCGGACCGATGTTTGCGGACATGGAGTTGATCGGTATTCCGCACCGGCTGGTACTCTCCGATCGCAGCCTGGATGCCGGCACGGTGGAATACAAAGGCCGGCGTGACGCCCAGCCGCAGGACGTTGCACGCAGGGACCTGTTGCCGTTTCTAACGGCGCGCCTGCAGGTCTCAACCTAGACGTGCCGCTGCGCCGGCTGTTTGTTCTGGCATTGTGTGCGGTCGCGCTGGCAGCCGGCCGGCCAGCAGTCGCGCAGAAACTTGTGCCGCCTAGTGCGGAGCTGATTGTACTGGTGCAGAAAGCCGCGGCGGATCACACCAGCTTCAAGGATAGATACGACGCCCAGGTGTGGCTCATGACCATGTCCAATCGCCTGGCGCCCATCGTTCCGGACGTCAAGAAACGCATGGCCCTGCTGGAATTGATCCATGCAGAAGCCACGCGCGCGGGCGTATCGCCGGAACTGGTGCTGTCCATCATCAACGTGGAAAGCAACTTCAACCGTTTCGCCGTATCCCAAGCCGGAGCCCAGGGACTCATGCAAATCATGCCCTTCTGGCTGAAATTGAGCGGCCTGCCAAACGGCAACCTGTTCCACGAGAACACCAACTTGCGGCTCGGCTGCACCATCCTCAAGTATTACCTGCAGCGCTCTCACGGCGATATTCGCGAAGCACTGCAGCGCTACAACGGCGCCACCGTCGGCATTGATTACTCGGACCGGGTGCTCAGGGCCTTGAGCAGCAGGTGGCGGTGGGATTAGCCTCGTGCCCCCTTGCGGGAGAAGTTTGAAAAGAAGGGGAATAATATTGAGCGGCTACGCCGCAATGTATATCAAGAGGGCGGGATTCCGTCCCGCGGCCGGGTAACTTTCTTTGCTCATGCAAAGAAAGTCACCAAAGAAACACGCCCCGGGGATTCCACGCTTGGCTGAAACCGAATGGCAGGCCATCCGGTTTCAGCCGCGTCCCCTCGCGGCTCGCGTCCTCGGGGCCCGCTCACGGCACCTCCCTGTGCCGGTCACGCGGTTGGGGCGCCCCCTCGCCCCGACCTGCTGCGCAGGCTTTCCCTTGCGGGCGCTGCGCGCTCGGCGGAATCCACGGGGACCGCAAGACACAGTCACATATATAGCGAGCATCCCAATCTTTGCCTTCACAACCCCTTGGACGCCGCCGAGCACTGGACTGAGTAAGGGCTCAATGCGAAGCATCGAGCGGGCATGCCAAAGATGAAATGCCCCGGTTCCAAGCGGAGCAGGATAGCGGAGCGCCGGAACTAGGCCCGTGTGGCTTCGACACGGGGCGAAGCCATGGATGGCGAGCCTTCGCAGCGGTGCAGGATGCACCGTCTGCGAAGCCCCGAATGAGGGGTGAGGCGGAATAACGTGAAGGATAGCTTCACGCCGCTGAACGCCGGGCTGCTTGCAGCCCGGCCGGCAGCACGCGCAGGAGACCACCACAGGCGGCGGAGTCCAGGGGTGTCTTTTCTTTCCGCCTGCTTTCTTTGGACAAGCAAAGAAAGCAGGCTCGTCGAACGGGGACGAAACCCCGGTTAAATTCTGCGACCGAAAGTCGCAGGGAGCCTCCCCCTCCCACAAAAGGGAGAGGGGATTAAGAAACTGGATTTCAGCTCCCCGCCTTCACGGGGACAAGCTTCGCCGGAATGACGATTGAAAATAGCGTAATCATGACATCTCAGCGCGTGCTGAATTCGCGTGGAATCTCCGTGCACTGCACTTCCCGCACCACCACCTCAGTCACCTTCGCGGCCGGCGGACCGTGCCACAACCATTCACAGAGCGCGTCCACGGCCGCCGGTTCGCCGCAGGCCAGCACTTCCACGCGCCCATCGGCCAGATTCCTGGCATAGCCGGTGACCTTGAGCGCGCGCGCGCGCTGGTCGGCGCTGGCGCGGTAAAACACGCCCTGCACGCGGCCGGACACAAAGCAATGCTTGCAGACTGTGACCGGCCCTTTGCTCATACCCAAAAGGAAAGGGCCCCGCAGGGCCCTTCAAAAATAAGACAGGATGCTATTGTGCAGCCACTGCGGCTATGTTCGATTCAGTGGGTCGTTGCCGCAGGCGCACTGGTGGCGGCCGGAGCGGGAGACGGCATCGCCGCAGGCGCAGGGCTGGCAGCCGCAGCCGGTGGCGTCAGGGTACCGTTCAGCCATTCCTGATCGCGCTTGTCGGCCCTGTGGTTCTTCCACGCACCGCGGTGCTGCGCATACCAGGTGGCGGAGTCCACGTCGGTCTTGAGCGGATTGCTCACCACATTGAGATTCTGCTTCGGATAAATCAGATCCGCGTGCTTGATGGAATCCGAATTGGCCTTGAAGATCAACGGCCATTCCAGCGCATTGCCATACACGTCGGACTTGCCGGCAATGCGCCACAGGCTGTCGCCGCGCACCACAGTGTAGGTGCTCTTGGCGGCCTGCAACTGCGCGACCAGCGCCGAGCAGGTGTCATACGCCTGTTTGCCCTGGTTGTTGTTGATGTCGGTCTGGCACTGATTCAGGCTGTTCTGCTCGTCGGCGTTCAGGTTGGTGTAGCCCTGAGCCTGTGTGAGCAGATCCTTGGCATGATTCAGATAGCAGGTATTGAGTGCGGTTTCCGCATCCTGCTTGGCCTGAGCGGCGAGCTGCTGGGCCTTGGCGTTGTCGCCGGCCTGACCGGCCGCCTGCGCCTGTGTCAGCAGTTGCGACGCATCCCCGGTGTCGGTGCACGGCGCCTGCGCACCGTTGATCACCGCCTGGGCGTCAGCAATCGCCTGCGTGGTTGCGGCATTCGGTCCCGGAGGCGGAGGCGGTGCCGCTTGTGGTTGCACTTTGTGCGTCGCACAACCTACGGCGATACCGGCAGTCAGTAACACAATAGCGAGCTGCTTGGCGTAATTTTTAATCATGGCAATCGTCTCCAACCTTGTTGTTTTGACAATGGTTTAAAAAACCGGGGGAACCCGTTACACGGGCTGGGAAAAAGGTGACACAAGGGTAGCGCGGTGCCGGCTTGCGGTCAAGCAAACCCATAAACCCTTACCTAACCAGAAACCCTTGGAAATTCAAGGCGGTGAAGGTCCGCTAGAGCCTTGCTGCTGGGCAATGCGCAGCGCTTTGACGGCGTGATCACGCGCGCGGTTGGCATCCGCGCGGGCCGTGCCGTAATCCCCTTTGTCCAAGGCGGCTTGCGCCATCTGCAACAGACGTTCCGCCTCGGACATTTCCTTGCTTGCAGTATGCTCCGCTCCCATTTGGCGGGCCGCTGCTACCGCTTGTCGGGCATTGCTCATTTCCTGCACCGGCGCACCGGCACAAGCGACCACCGCCAGCACCAACATCAAAAGCGCAAACTGGCTGACTATTGGGATACGAACGCGCACTTACTCGGTTCCGCGAGGAAAATTCAGCAGGACGTCAAGCTATCAACCGCCTGTTTACCCGTCAAGCGCGCTACGTGGGGTATATTTGGCGCGGCGTTCATGCGCGGACGTGAGGTCCGGTGTATGGCAAAAGTCACAATCTGGCACAACCCGCGCTGCACGAAATCACGCGAGACGCTCGCGTTGTTGCAATCGCGCGACAATGAAATCCGGATAATCGAGTACCTCAAGAACCCGCCATCTACGGCCGAAATCCAGAACGCACTGATGCTTTTGCGCATGGAGCCGCGCGCCCTGATGCGCAGCAACGAAGCGGAATACCGTGCGCACCAACTCGACAACCCGGCACTCGGCCGTGCGCAATTGATCGAAACCATGCACACACATCCCATCCTGATACAGCGACCAGTGGTGTTCGCCAACGGTCAGGCGTGCATCGGCCGGCCGCCGGAGCGCGTGCTGGAAATTCTCTGAATGGACATCCTGGTGCTGTACTACAGCCGTCACGGCGCTACCGCCGAGATGGCGCGCCACGTGTGCCGCGGCGTGGAGAGCGTGCACGGAATGAGCGCACGCTTGCGTACCGTGCCGGCCGTGTCCACGGTTGCCGAAGCGACCGAAAGCGATATTCCCGCGTCCGGCCCGCTCTACGCCACGCATGAGGATCTCAAGGAATGTGCCGGATTGGTGCTCGGCAGTCCCACACGCTTCGGCAACATGGCCGCACCGCTCAAGTATTTTTTCGACGGCACCGGCAGCCTGTGGCTGTCGGGCGTGCTGGCCGGCAAACCCGCGGGTGTGTTCACGTCCACCAGCTCGCTGCACGGCGGTCAGGAGACGACGCTCTGGTCCATGATGTTGCCGTTGCTGCATCACGGCATGCTGATTGTGGGCCTGCCCTACACCGAGCGCGGCTTGATGGAAACCCCGGCGGGCGGCACGCCGTACGGACCGAGTCATCACGCCGGCATCAACAGCGACCGCAGGCTTGAAGACGCGGAAAAGGATCTCTGCCAGGCGCTCGGCGCGCGCGTCGCCGACGTAGCCAAACGCCTGCAAGCCAAATGAGTCTGCGTTTTTCCGGGCGCGGCCTGACGCTGGGTGCCCTAGGTGCGCTCGGCTTGTGGCTGGCGCTATGGCTAGGCTGGTGGACGCACGCGACCGCTGGCGAGCGTGTGCTATGGCTGCTGTTGACGCTCGTGCCGCTGGTCGTCGTGACGTTGTTTGTTGCGCGTAACGTCAAAGGCGGCTTCGCGTGGTGCGGCTTCCTGTCGCTCGGCTATTTCGCTCAGGGTATTACCGTCACGCTCACGAGCAGGACCGATGCCGGCTATGGCACGGTGGAAATCTTTCTGAGCCTGTTGCTGTTCACGGCGACGAGCGCTGCATTGCGTGCGCGCCGACAGGCGTAGGGAGATTGGGCGGCGGCGGTCTCCGCCACGATGATTTAGAATCGCGGTCGGGACAACCGCTCCCACAGAAGCTTTGTTGCCACAAAAAGCGAAGCGGCAGCAAATCAGCGCTTGTCGAGAAAGGATTTCACAAACACCAGCGTCAGGCGGCGCTGCGCGATCAATGAAGCAGTATCCAAAGCGTCGAGCGTCGCGCACAGGCTGCGCATGTCGCGCTGCTGGCGCTTGAGCAGGAATTTCGCGGTATCGTCCGGCAGTTCGAAGCCGCGGCGTGCGGCGCGCTGCTGCAGCGCCCGAATCTTGTCCTCGTCACTCAAGGGCTCCAGCTGGAACACCGGTCCCCAGGCGAGTCGCGAAGCCAGGTCCGGCAGCAGGCGTTTGATGGCGTTGGGCGCGGTGCGCGCGCTTGCCACGAAACTGCCGCCCTTGTCCGCGAGCGCGTTGAACAGGGCAAACAGCGCCCGTTGCCAGGGTTCGATGCCGGCGACACGCTGCACGTCGTCCACGCACACCAGCGCGTAGCTGTCCAGATTGTCGGTCACCTGCGGGTCGAGCAGCACCGCTTGATCCATCGGCAGATAAATGGCGCGCCGTCCGCTGGTTGACGCCAGCCGACAGCCGGCCTGCAGCAGATGTGACTTGCCGCGTCCGTCCCCTCCCCATATGAACAGCGCGCGCTGCCCGCCGGACTGCGCCAACTGCCTGAGCGCGTCCACTGCCGCCTGGTTGCCGGCCGCGTGGAAATTCTCGAAGGTGGCACCCTCATCAAGACTGATGGGCAACGGCAGCTGGCTGCCAAAGGTCTCCGCGATCATGTCGTGTCGCCGTCGTTTCCCTGATACAGGCGGCTCTGCACATAGCGTTCGCGCGCATAGTTGATCAGCACCTTGGCGGCGGCGGCGGCCGGCAGTGCCAGCAGGATGCCGGCAAATCCGAACAGCGCGCCGCCGACGAGGATGGCAAAAATCACCAGCGCCGGATGCAGACCGATGCGCTCACCCACCAGCCGCGGCGTGAGCACCAGGTCGGACAGCACCTGACCGGCAATGAATACGATCACCACCGAAAGCAGTAGCCAGCCTCCGCCCTGCAGCAGCGCAGTGAGCAGCGCCAGACCGATGCCGGTGATGACGCCGAGATACGGCACGAAACTCAGCAGTCCGGCGACCACGCCGATGGCAAGGGGGTTTTCCAGGCCGATGATGAACAGCACCACGCTGTAGAAAATCGCGAGCGCCACCATCACCAGCAACTGGCCGCGCAGGAACCCGCCGAGGACAGCGTCGCACTCGCGCGCCAGCCGTACCACCGTGGGCGCAGCCTTCTGCGGCGCCAGGTACACGATGCGCTGCATGAGCACGTGCCAGTCGCGCAGCAGATAGAAGGTCAGCACCGGAATCAGAATCAGGTTGATGAAGAATTCGAAAACCGCGGCCGCGGAGCTCGACACCGTCGCCAGCACCCGACCGGCCAGCTTGCCGGCGGACTCGAAATTGGCACTCACCAGGTCCATGAGTTTCGAAGGTTGGAGTGCGCCGGGCTGGAT
>JAGXAZ010000177.1 GCA_018971365.1 Gammaproteobacteria bacterium
GAGCGCAATCGTGAAGTCATGCTGGCGCAGGCGCGCGAACACCAAGTGCAGAAAGTGCAGCGCGAATTCGTGCGCGTCGCTACTTACGTCAATCGCGACCTGAGCGCTTACCCCGCGCTCAACCGCCAGTTGAGTGAGCTGGCGACGCGTGTGGAGGAGGACTTCCAGCGCTCCAGCGAGGTGCCACCCACGCCGCAGCCGTGGGTGGATGCCATCAATACCATCGCCCGGATTCCAGCGAGCAGCGATCCGGCGGTGAGCGCGATACTGAAAAGCACCCAGGAAGTTCTGGACCGCACCAGCAAGGACGTGACCAGTACCTACCGCAAGGCCACCGGCAAGCGCCACGAGCTGCTGCAGCATACGCTGCCGCTGTGGCGTTACATGAACCAGAAGCTGGAAGCCCTAGAAAAGATCTTTTCCGGATTCGGCGAACGCACCCAGAAGATTGACAATCAGATTGACCGCTTGGAGCAGATCCTGGCGGGTACCGACAAGGTGGAGGAGACGCTGAAATCCTCGGCGCTCACCCAGTTTGTGATCGCCGCACTGCTGCTTGCGGTTACAGTCATCGGCGGCATCATCAATTTCAACCTCATTGCCATGCCCATGTCCGAGATGGTCGGCGGCGCGAGCTACATCGGGCCGTTCAGGGCCTCGAACGTGGCCGCTCTGATGCTGCTGGCCATGGAGCTCTCCACCGGCGTGTTCCTGATGGATGCCCTGCGGTTCACGCACCTGTTTCCGGTGATCGGCACCATGGATGACAAGATCCGCCGGCGCATCGTGGCGCTGATGCTGGTCTTTCTGCTGGTGCTCGCGGTCATCGAAGCGAGCCTGGGCTTCATGCGCAACATTCTCGCGGCCGACCGCGAGGCGCTCATCCAGCAGCTCGCCGGCGGTGCGGTGCCCGTGAGCGCGGCATTCCAGTACCGCTGGATGCCGTCGTTGGCGCAGATGGTGCTCGGCTTTATCCTGCCGTTCCTGCTCGCTTGGGCCGCGATCCCGCTGGAGATGTTCGTGCATTCGGGGCGCACGGTCGCAGGGCTGACGTTGGCTTCGCTGCTGCGGCTGGGGGCCTTCGGCCTGCGTCTTCTCGGCACCCTGCTGGACGCGTTGGGGCGGATTCTGGTGACGTTTTACGACACCTTGGTATCGCCCCTGCTGCTCGCGGAGCGCTGGATCCGAGGTCTGCGCGCCGGACGTGCGGCCGGCAAGCGTGCCGTCTGAGGGCTTCGCCGTGCGCCGTCTGCTGGTCCTGATGTCCGTGGTGGTGTTGCTGGTATCCGCCGCGGCCTGCAGTGAGGTAGGTGGGAGACATGCGCGCGATGTTTACGTGCTGCTGGACGTGTCCGGCAGCTACAACGCAAAACTCGATGCCGCCAACCCCGCGATCAACTACCTGCTGGCCACGCTGGTAAGCGGTGACACACTCACAGTGGCGCGCATCAATAGTGGCAGTTTCACCGAGAAGGACATCATTGGCAAAGTGACCTTCGACGACCGGCCCTCGGTGGCGAACGAGCAGAAGCGCGCCTTTCGCCAGCGGTTGGATCAGTTCTTCCGCGATCGGCACGCGAGCGGCTATACCGACATCAGCGGTGCGATGCTGCAGGCCGCAGAGGATCTCCAGGCGAGTAACGCCGGCCGGCGCTACATCGTGATTTTTTCTGATCTCGCCGAGGACCTGCCGCACGGCTATGTGCGCAAGACGCGCTTGCCGCTTGCCGGCGTGCAGGTGATCGCGCTGGAGGTCGCGAAGCTGCCGACCGATAACGTTAATCCGCAGCAGTACGTGGACCGGCTGGCCCACTGGCAGAAGCTCGTGACCCGTTATGGAGGCATTTGGCAGGTGCTGAACGACCCCGCCAACCTCAGCAAAGTGTTCAACGATTAAGCTTGCATTTTCGCCGGGGCGGCGCCCGACGTTTGCTGGTTTACGGTGGCATACCTTTGAGGGGGAATGCCGCTGTCGTTGGCTTTGTCAGCTGAGGAGTTTCGGCTTGTCATCGTCCTGTGCAATCTGCGCTTCCCGGCTCCTGATGATCACCAGCACGTAGTAGCAGATGTAATAGCCCGCGAGCAGAAAATACAGCCCCACCGTCAGCGGGCTGTGCTGGTAGGCGGCAAAGGGACTCGACTGCATCTGCGGATTCTGAGCGGCCTGTCGCACCGCCTGATGCATCAGCGGATAGATTACGAGGAAGCGGTAGATCAAGCGGCCGAGAAACAACGCCACCACGATCATGCCGATGTAACCGTTGGGCGTGAAAAAGCGCCCGTCCGCGGTGTTCTCGAAGCGCGTGTGCATGAGCGCCCACAGACCCAGGGCGATGCCGAC
>JAGXAZ010000056.1 GCA_018971365.1 Gammaproteobacteria bacterium
CAGCCGCAGTGCGAAGGCATGGGTACCACGGTGGTGGCGGCGCTGTTCTACAACAACCGCTTGTCCATCGCGCACGTGGGGGATTCACGGGTGTACCGTCTGCGCCGCGGCGATTTCGAGCAGATTACCCGCGACCACTCCCTGAGGCAGGAGATGGTGACCCGCGGGTTCTACACGCCGGAGGCGGCCCGCAAGGCGCTCAAGAAGAACCTGGTGACCCGCGCGCTGGGCGTCAGGCCCACGGTTACGGTGGACCTGCAGGAGGACGTGGCGCGGGTGGGCGACATATATCTGTTTTGCAGCGATGGCCTGCACGATATGGTTCCCGACCCGGACATTCGCTTAACCATGGACATGTTTAGTGATAATCTGGAAATGGCCATGACCCAGCTGATCAAGCTGGCGAATGACAACGGCGGACGTGACAACGTTTCCGCGGTCCTGGTAAAGCCGGTGATGTCATTCGCGGACGGGCACAAGGGTTTCTTCGCGCGCGCGGCTGACTGGTTCCATTGACCGGGACGGCACGGAATAAATTCGACACCACGGACATTGGGAGAGGAGATCCATGGGCAAGCTCACACTCACGCTGGACGGACAGGAGCTGGCGCAATACGAGCTCGAGAAGGAGCGCTACACCCTGGGGCGGTTGCCGGACAATGATGTTCACATGGACAACATGGCGGTGAGCGGACACCACGCGCTGATCATCAACATCCTCAAGGATTCCTTCCTCGAGGACCTCAACAGCACCAACGGCACCTATGTCAACGGCAAGCTCATAAAGAAGCACGCGTTGCAGCCAGGCGATGTCATCACCATTGGCCGGTTTCAGCTCAAATACCAGAACACGCGTGCCAAGGCGGTTACGGACGATTTCGAACGCACCATGGTGATCAATCCGGGCACTGCGAGCGCGCCCGGTGCACCCAGTCTCGAACACGTCAAGCGCGCGGTCGCGCAATCCAAAGCGGAAGAGCCGCGGGCAGTCGCGCCGGCCAAAGTCACGCCGTCCAAGGCCGCACCGCCCAAGGGCAGTTTGCAGGTGCTGTCCGGCGAATTTGCCGGCAAGGAACTGGATCTCAACAAGCCCTTGACCACGCTTGGGCGACCCGGTGTCCAGGTCGTGGCCATCACGCGCCGCACCGACGGCTTCTACGTTGTGAACGTGCACAGCGGCACGGGGCAGGGGTTTCCCACGGTCAACGGCGAGCAGTTCGGTGCGCGCGCGCGCAAGCTGGCCGACAACGACGTCATCGAACTCGCAGGCGTGAAGATGGGTTTCTATACCGAACCGAGCGCCTGAGTACCGGCACGCGTTTCCAGGCCGGCTTCAACCACACTGAACTTCACCCGCTGGGTGATGCCGCACAGCAATTCATAGGGAATGGTGCCGGCGGCACGCGCGATTTCCTCGACCGGCAACTCCGCTCCCCACAACACCACGGCGTCGCCCACGCGCGCCTGCGCCTGGGTCTGCAAATCCACCGCGATCATGTCCATGGACACGCGCCCGATGAGCGGCACGCGCACGCCGTTCACCAGCACCGGCGTGCCGTTGGGCGCATGGCGCGGATAACCATCGCCGTAACCGATGGCGGCAATGCCGATGCGCGTGTTGTGTTCGGCGCGCCAGTTGCCGCCGTAGCCGACGGTGTCGCCGCGCGTTACGGTTTTGACCGCGATCAATTCAGTGCGCATGGTCATCACCGGTTCGAGTTTGTGATCGCGCCCGCAGTGACCGGCAAACGGCGAAACGCCGTACAGCAGGATCCCGGGCCGCACCCAGTCGGCGTGACTCTCGGGCCAGGCGAGCAGCGCCGCCGAATTGGCGATGCTGCGCTCGGCGCGCAAACCTGCGGTGCTCGAGGTGAAGGTTTCCAGCTGTCCGCGCGTGTGCGCATTGCCGGGTTCGTCGGCACGCGCGAGGTGCGTTATCAGGCGTACCGGTCCGCGGACTGCGGCGGCGCCCTGCAACCGCTCCCAAGCCGCGCGCGCCTCGTCCGGCGCAAAGCCGAGCCGGTGCATGCCGGTATCCAGCTTGAGCCAGACGCCCACGGCCTTGTCGAGGTGCGAAGCTTCAAGCATCGCGAGCTGGCCGGGGTCGTGCACCACCAACTCGCAGCCGTGGCGCGCGACTTCTTCCAGTTCCGCCGCGGAAAACACCCCTTCAAGCAGCACGATGGGATGCGCCAGACCCGCGTGGCGGATGGTCAGGGCTTCGTCGAGCGACGCCACGCCAAAGGCGTCGGCTTCCGAGAGCGCGCGCGCCACCACCGCCAGGCCGTGGCCGTAGGCGTTGGCCTTGACCATGGCCATGACGCGCGCGTGCGGCGCGAGCGCACGCGCCCGCCGCAGATTGTGACGCAGGGCGGCCAGGCTGATGAGCGCACCGGTGGCACGACTCACGAATAGGCTCCGGCGTCCTCGGAGATGTAGTTCTCGAAGCGCGTATAGGCGCCCAGAAAGGTGGCCCTGACTGTACCGATGGGGCCGTTGCGTTGCTTGCCGATAATGATTTCGGCGATGCCCTTGACGGTGCTTTCTTCCTTGGTATACACCTCGTCGCGGTATATGAAAGCGATGAGGTCGGCATCCTGCTCAATGGAGCCGGATTCCCGCAGGTCCGACATGATGGGGCGCTTGTCCGGGCGCTGGTCCACGCTGCGGTTGAGCTGTGACAGGGCCACCACCGGGATGTTGAGCTCGCGTGCCAGCGACTTGAGGCTGCGGCAGATTTCCGAGATTTCCGTGGCGCGATTCTCGCTGGTGCCGGGCACGTGCATGAGCTGCAGGTAATCCACTACCATCAGTCCGATGTCATGCTCGCGCTTGAGCCGGCGGGCGCGGGCGCGCAGTTCCGTGGGCGTGAGCGCGCCGCTGTCGTCAATGTACATGGGTGCCTTGGACATAATGGCGATGGCCGAAGTTACGCGCTGCCAGTCGTTCTGGTCGAGCTGCCCGGTGCGCACCTTCTGCTGGTCAATGCGCCCGAGCGAGGAAATCAGGCGCATGGCCAGCTGCTCGCCGGACATTTCCATGCTGAACACCGCGCTGGCTATCGGTTTCTCGGGACGGCAGGAACAGAATTCGGCGATGTTCAGCGCGAGGGCGCTCTTGCCCATCGAGGGCCGCCCCGCGACGATGATCAGGTCGCCGGGTTGCAGGCCCGCGGTCATGTTGTCGAATTTGTCCAGGCCGGTGGCCAGGCCGGTCACGGGATTGTTGGCATGCATCAGGGTATCGAGCCGATCCACGGCCCGGGACAGCAGATCGTTGATCTGCACGAAGCTCTGCTTAAGGCGTCCGCGGCTTTCCGCAATCTCGAATACCCGACGCTCGGCGAATTCCACCAGCTCCTCGGTGCTGCGGCCCTCGGGGCGGTAGGCGGCTTCCGCGAGTTCGCCGCCGATGCGGATCAACTGCCGGAGCACCGCACGCTCGTGCACGATGTCGGCGTAGGCGCGCACGTTGGCCGCGGTCGGCGTGTCGCGCGCCAGCGCCGCCAGATACGCGAGTCCGCCGGCCGCATCCAGCTGCTCGCGGCTCTGCAACCATTCGGATAGCGTCACGGCGTCGAATGGCTGGTCGCTGTTGCCGAGTTCGCAGATGGCGCGGAATATGAGGCGGTGATCCTGGCGGTAGAAGTCCTCTTCGCGCAGCCGATCGGCGATGCGCTCCCAGGTCGCGTTGTCCAGCATCAGCCCGCCGAGCACCGCCTGCTCGGCTTCCACCGAATGCGGTGGCACGCGGATGCTTTCCAGCACCGCGTTGGTGTGGGTCTCGAGGGTCTTGACGGCTCCCGGCATGCTGGCTGGATCGGCTTTGCGAGTGTGCGATAAACTCTAGGCGCAGCCCCGGTGACTTGCAAGCCTTTGTGGTGTGCGCCGCGCCATTCCTCAAACGCGTGCGGCGGTTGCGGCGCCCGCGCGCAGGCTGACGATTATTTTGGCAGTTATTCTTCGGCGACGATCGTGACCGTGATTTGCACGTTCACGTCGGTGTGCAGGTGCAGCTCCACCTTGTGCTCACCTGTGACATGAATCGGCCCCAGCGGCATGCGCACTTCCTTGCGCTCCACGCGCGTGCCGGCGGCGGTCAGCGCCTCGGCGATGTCCACCGTACCCACCGAACCAAACAGCTTGCCTTCGCTGCCCGCCTTGGCGGTGATGGTAATGGCCTTGCCCTCGAGTTCGCGTTGCCGCGCTTGCGCCGAGGTGAACGCATCCGCGGCGTTCTTTTCCAGCTCCGCGCGCTTCTTCTCGAATTCCGCGATGTTGGCCGCGGTCGCGGGTTTAGCCTTGCCGTGCGGAATCAGGTAGTTGCGCCCGTAGCCGGCGCGCACCTTGACCTTGTCGCCCAGGTTCCCGAGGTTCTCGATTTTCTGCAGCAGGATGACTTCCATGGCGGCGCGCTCAGTGCTGGTCGGTGTAGGGCAGGAGCGCCAGGAAACGCGCGCGCTTCACCGCGACTGCCAGCTGACGCTGATAGAACGCGCTCGTCCCGGTGATGCGGCTCGGCACGATCTTGCCGGTCTCGCTGACGTAAGCCTTGAGCATGCCGAGATCCTTGTAGTCGATCTCCTGGATGCCCTCGGCGGTAAAGCGGCAGTATTTGCGCTTGCGGAAAAAACGTGACATGGGGGTGGTCCTCGAATCGGTTCGGGTGATCAGGCGCTGGCCGCGCTCGGCGGCTCCTCGCTCGCGGTTTCCTCGTCGTCCGCGGCGTCGGCCTCACGCTCGGTATCATCGCTGTCATAGCGTTCGGCGCGCTCCTCTTTCTCTTCCTTGGGCTTGATGAGCGGCGAAGGCTCGGTTACTGCGCTGTCGCGCCGCATCACCAGGTGGCGCAGCACCGCGTCGTTGAAGCGGAACATGCCCACCAGCTCGTTGAGCGTGGCCTGGTCGCACTCGATGTTCATGAGCGCGTAATGGGCCTTGTGGACCTTGGCGATGGGGTAGGCAAGCTGGCGGCGGCCCCAGTCCTCGAGGCGGTGCATCTTGCCGCCGGCGGACTCGATCATCGAGCGGTAGCGCTCGAGCATCGCGGGCACCTGTTCACTCTGGTCAGGGTGGACCAGAAACACGACTTCGTAGTGTCTCAAGCAGAACTCCTTGTGGACTGACCGGCTCCCCGATCGGGCGGTGGAGCAAGGGCTTCCGGCGTGAACCGGAAGGCCGCGAACTATACAGAAATGCGCTTCGGCTTGCAATTCATGGGCTTACGCTTGCGGCGGGCGGCGCTTCCACCAAAACCGCGGCTTTCCCGCTTCCGCACCCGCCGTTATAGTAAGCGGCCGTTCACATGCCGGGGGTGGCATGGCTGACGAACACCCGAGTCTTCTTGCGCGCCTGAAGCGCCACCACATCTTCCGGGTGGCGAGCGTCTATGCGATTGCCGCCTGGGTGCTGATCCAACTTGGCAATAGCGTATTTCCCGATCTCGGCTGGTCGCGGCAGAGCGTGCTCATTCTGATCGTAGCCCTGCTGCTGGGGTTTCCCGTCGCATTAGTCCTCGGTTGGATGCTGATTCCACCTTCAAGGGACGATCCGGAGAAATACTCGCGTTGGCAGAAGTGGCGCTGGCGCCTGGGTTCGGCGCTGAGCCTGACGATAATTGTATTGGTGACGATCTCGGGTGGCTTGCTTTGGCGGGCGAATGCGCGACATCTTCACGCGCAACAGGCACGCGCCGCAGCTACGGTGGCCCCAGTGGGCGTTGCCGCTCCCGCTCGTGTGATCCCTGCGAGGTCCGTGGCGGTGCTGCCCTTCGAGAATCTGTCTCCGGACAAGAACAATGCATATTTCGCAGCCGGCCTGCAGGACGAAATTCTTACTAAGCTCGCGAATATTGGCGGTATCAAGGTCATTGCGCGCACTTCTGTCGCGAAGTATCGCAGCCATCCCGAAGACCTTAAACCCGTAGGAGAAGGGTTGGGCGTTGCTACCATTCTTGAGGGCAGTGTACAGAAGGCAAGCAACCGGGTATTGATCAATCTGCAGCTTGTTGAAGCGCAAGACAACAGCCAGATTTGGGCGGCAAGCTATGAGCGTACCTTGAACGATGTGTTCGGGGTGGAGGACGAAGTCGCGAAGAGAGTTGCCGCTGCGCTACAGACGAATTTAAGCGCTGCGCAATTGGAGCAGTTGACAGCGGTGCCGACGAGTAATACGGCGGCTTATGATGCTTATCTGCGAGGCGTCGCCAACAAGGACGCCGACGAGTTCGACGCAGCCGCTTTGCAGCAGACTGCGAATAATTTCAGCCAAGCCGTTCAACTCGACCCCGGTTTTGCAGTCGCCTGGGCGAAACTTGCCACTGTTCAAAGTGAAATCTATGCTTTCTATGATCACACCAGTCAGCGGCTGCAGCTGGCGACACGGGCCATGGATCGGGCGCTGGCGCTCAAACCGGACCTGGGTGAAACGCAACTTGCCCTCGGTAATTATTATCAATACGGCCGGCGGGACTTCGTGCGCGCCGCAATCGCCTACCAGCGGGCAGTCGACCGGATGCCCAATAACTCACAAGCCATTGCCAGCCTCGGTTATCTCGATCGGCGCCGCGGGGACTGGCAATTGGCGCTCGAACACGGGCAGCAGGCGCTTGTGCTTGATCCGCTCGATGCGGCGCTGCTCGCGGAGGTGGCCGGGACATACGGGGTGCTGGGCCGCTACCCAAATGCTCAGCTGTTGCTCAATCGAGGATTGGAGGTCAAGCCTGGATCTCCGGATTTGCTGATTCAAAAGGCTGCATTCTATACAGCGCAAGGGGATCTCCGACGCGCGGCTGAGGTGCTTTCCGGCATTCGCGTTCCTTTATCGGATCCGGGTGATTTTCTCATGGCTGTGCAGCAGCCACTCTACCGGCGCGACTATGCTGCGGCCGCCGGAATGCTGGAAACCATGCTTGCCAAGCCGCAGCCCGGACTGTACCTGCAACAGGGGGTGTTCGGCGAGCAGCTTGCGTTCGTGGAGCAGCTCGCTGGCGACAGGCATCAAGCCTTGGCGCGCTATGCCCGTGCGCGTCAGGCTCTGCGCGATCGGCTTAAGGAAGACCCAAACAACCCGTTGATCTTTGCGTGGCTCGGACTCACGGAAGCTGGGCTTGGACACCGACGAGCCGCTCTTGCGGCCGGCCGGCGGGCAATTGCTTTGATGCCCGTCACAGCCGATGCGCTTCAGGGCCCGGCATACGAGGAAGTGCTGGCGCGTATTGAGGTTCGCATTGGAGAAAATGATCGGGCGATTGCCACACTTCGTCATCTGCTTATGGTGCCCTACGGCAGCATTTTTTACGGAGGCAGGCTGACCGTGGCGCTGCTCAACTTGGACCCCGCCTGGGATCCTTTACGCAAACGCCCAGCCTTCCAAGCGCTGCTGAAGCAATATGCCCAGTATAAGCGATCGGTGCTTCCATCCGTGCCGACGTCCATCGCAGTGCCACAGGCCACGACTGATCCATGATAACCAGCATTTCATCTGGAGGGTATGTGAAAATCAGGTGCCTATATCTGTTTTTAATCACCACGATCGTGGCCGTGCCTGTCGCTGGTCTGGCCAAGCCGGGAAGCATGCCTACCAAGATGCAGGTTTCACGGCAATTTGCGGTCTGGAATGCGGCGCTCCAGACCCGTGACCCGCAGAAAGTCGCGGCGCTTTACTGCGAACACGGCGGTGTACTGATCCCGACGCTGTCGAATCAAATCCGCAGCAACCGCGCGGAAATTGCCGACTACTTCGAGCACTTTCTGCAACTCAAGCCATCCGGAAAGATTGACCAGAGCTTTATACGATTGCTCGGTCCGGACGCAGCCGTCAATGCCGGTATTTATACCTTCAGTCTGACCCAGAACGGCAAACCCGAAGATGTGCAGGCGCGTTTCACCTTCGTGTATGCGAAGGAACATGGCCGCTGGTGCATCATGGAGCAGCATTCTTCGGCCATGCCGGAGAGTCATTAGCCGGTCGGCGAAGGCCACACAAAATCTATTTGTGTTCTTCCGGCACGGTTGAGGCAACAGCCGTTTTCGGCTGGATGCGCACGGTTTTCACCGCGCTGCCGGTGGTCTGCACGATTTCCATCGGGTAGTCGGCGATTTTGAGACTGGTGCCGGGCTGCGGAATGGATTCCAGGTATTCCAGGATCAGCCCGTTCAGGGTTTTGGGTCCGGCGGTCGGCAGGGACCAGTTCATGGCGCGATTCAGCGCACGCACGTGCACGCTGCCGTTTACCAGATAGCTGCCGTCGGCTTCCTTGTAGACATCCCGGTGCTGGGCCGCCGGGTCGGAGGTGAATTCGCCCACGACCTCCTCGAGGATGTCCTCCAGCGTCACCAGACCCTGTATGTCGCCGTACTCGTCCACCACCAGCCCGATACGGCGCTTCACGGACTGGAAATTCATCAGCTGCTTTTGCAGCGAGGTGCCCTCGGGGATGAAGTAAGGCTCGCGCAGGATGGCGCGCAGCCGCTCGCGCGTGAGTTTGCCGCGCGCCACGAGGTGCAGAAACTCGCGGGCGTGCACGAAGCCAAGGATGTCGTCAATCCCGCCCTCATATACCGGCACGCGCGTGTGCTGGCTGCTGCGCAACTGCGCCATGATCTCATTCCAGTTCGCGGTGATGTCGATGCCGTCGATTTCGCCGCGCGGTACCATGATGTCTTCCACCGTGATTTTTTCCAGGTCCAGGATGCCGAGCAGCATTTTCTGGTGGCGCTTGGGGATCAGGCCGCCGGCTTCCATGACCACCGAGCGCAATTCCTCGCGGCTCATGGAGGGCGTGGTGATCCGGTTGCTGCGCGTGCCGAATAGCCAGAGGATGGCGTTCGCCACCAGGTTGACCAGCCACACCACCGGATAGAAGATCTTCAACAGCGGCGTGAACACGAAGGCCGCCGGAAATGCCACGCGTTCGGGATTCAGCGCCGCCAGCGTTTTGGGCGCAACTTCGCCGAAAATCAGCAGCAGCAGCGCAATCAGGATGGTGGCCACCAGCACCACGCTGTCGCCGCCGATGCGCAAGGCGATCAACAGAGCCACCGCGGTGGCAAAGGAGTTGATGAGGTTGTTGCCGAGCAGCACGATGCCGATGATGCGATCCGGGCGCTGCATCAGGCGGTTGGCGAGCACCGCGCCGCGATGGCCGGCGCGCGCCAGGTGCCGCATGCGATAGTGATTGAGCGAATACAGCCCGGTTTCGGATGCGGAGAAAAACGCCGACAGGATGACGAGGACGATAAGCGCGACGATCAGCGCCCACAACGGAATGTTGTTCAAATGCCCAGGATCCTCATGGCTTCAGGGTCCAGTGCCGGCCCAGAATCAGCTCGAGGATCAGCTTGTCGCCGAAATAGGCGAGTGCCAGCACCACGAAACCGCCGAGCGTCCAGCGGATCGCGGTGCGCCCGCGCCAGCCGAATTGCCAGCGGCCCCACAGCAGCACCGCGAACACCACCCACGCGATGCCGGACAGCACGGTCTTGTGCGTGAGATGCTGTGCCAGCAGGTTATGCACGAACAGCAGCCCGAAAATCAACGCCACCGTGAGCAGCGCGAAGCCTGCGGCAATCAACTGGAACAGGAAACGCTCCATGAGCTGCAGGGAGGGCAACGCGCTCCACGCGCCATCGGTGGCACGCTGCCGCAGGCGGTGTTCCTGCACCGCGATCACCAGCGCCTGCACCGCGGCCACGGCCAGCAGGCTGTAGGCGATCAGCGACAGCACGATGTGCGCGTCGAGCGGCCAGTCGCCGGTGATCACCATGAGCCGGTCACTGGGGAACAGCTCGGCCAGCAGCACGCTTACGCCCGCCAGCGGGAAGAGCACGATGCCGAGCTTGTCGAAATGCGGCTTGAAGAGCGTGGCAAAAGCGATCAGCGCCACCAGCCAGCCGACGAGCGCGGCGGCGTTGAAGAACCCGAGATCCATGCCGTGCGGCAGGAAGATCGCGGCGTACGCGACGATGGCATGCAACAGCACTGCGGCCGCGGCGACGCTGACGACGAAACCCTTGCGCTCGCGCACGAATCCGGGCCCGCGGCCGAAAAAGCCCGCCAGCAGCGCGAGTGCTGCGAGGCAGTAAAGCACGAGATCAAGCACCGCTGTGCCGGTAAACCACATACCCCACCCGAGTAAATCGCACGATTTATCATCGCACAGCCCGGCGGCCGGCGTGAAGGCGTGGCGCTCGCGGCTATAATGCCGCGAGTTTTTATGCGGCTTTGCCATGTTTGAAACTCTCAGCGCGCGGCTCACGCGCACCCTTGAGCGGCTGCGCGGCAGCGGCCGGCTCACCGAAGACAACACCCGCGAGGCGCTGCGCGAAGTGCGCATGGCCCTGCTTGAAGCCGACGTGGCGCTGCCGGTAGTCAAGGGCTTCACCGAGCAGGTGCGTACACGCGCACTCGGCGCCGAAGTCCTGAACAGCCTTACCCCCGGCCAGGCATTCATCAAGATCGTGCACGACGAGCTGGTCGCGGTCATGGGCAGCGATGCCGGGCTCGACCTCAAAGCGCAGCCGCCCGCCGTAATCCTGCTCGCCGGCCTGCAGGGCGCCGGCAAAACCACGAGCGCTGCGAAACTGGCGCGCCATCTGCAGGAGCGCCTGCACAAGAAGACCGCGCTGGTCAGTGCCGACGTGTATCGCCCGGCGGCGCGCGCGCAGTTGCACAAGCTTGCGGCGGAAGTGGGCGCAACTGGTTTGGCACCGACTGCCGATAACCCTGTGGGCATCGTAACAACCGCCATCGCGGAAGCACGCAAGCAATTATGCGACGTGTTGATCGTGGACACCGCCGGCCGCCTGCATGTGGATGCGGAGATGATGGACGAGGCGCAACGCCTGCATGCGGCGCTCGCGCCGGCGGAAACCCTGTTCGTGGTGGACGCCATGGCCGGCCAGGATGCCGCCAAGGCTGCGGCGGCGTTCGGCAAGGCCTTGCCCCTGACCGGCATCGTGCTCACCAAGGCGGACGGCGATGCACGCGGCGGCGCGGCCCTTTCGGTGCGCCACATCACCGGTGCGCCCATCAAGTTCCTGGGCGTGGGCGAGAAAACCGACGCACTCGAGACCGTGCATGCGGAACGCCTGGTCTCGCGCATCCTCGGCATGGGCGACGTGCTATCGCTGGTCGAGGAGACGCAGCGCAGCGTGGATCAGGAAAAGGCCGCAAAGCTGGCGCACAAAATCTCCAAGGGTTCGGGGTTTGACCTCGAGGATTTTCGCGATCAGTTGCAGCAGGTGCAGAAGCTCGGCGGACTCGGTGCGCTGCTCGACAAGCTGCCGGGAGGCGGGCGCGTTCCCGACCATGCCAAGTCGCAGTTCGGTGAGCGCGAATTACGTCGCCAGATCGCCATCATCAATTCCATGACAAAACGCGAGCGTCGCCGTCCGGAGATCATCAACGGCTCGCGCCGCCGGCGCATTGCTGCCGGTTCCGGTACCCAGGTGCAGGAGGTCAACCGCCTGTTGAAACAGCACGAACAACTGGGCCGGGTGATGAAACAGATGGCGGGCGGCGGTATGGCGAAGTTGCTGCGCGGTTTTAAGGGTCAGTTGCCGCCGCGATTCTGATGCTACCCACGGCACATCCGTCTGGAGCCGGTAATCATGCATGACCTGATTCGCGTCATTCTTCTCGGCATCATCGAAGGTGTTACCGAATTCCTGCCGGTGTCCAGCACCGGACATTTGCTCATTGCCGAGCACTGGCTGGGCGCACGTTCGGATTTGTTCAATGTCGGCATTCAGGCGGGCGCGATACTGGCCATCACGCTGGTGTACTGGCGGCGCATCTGGGCGTTGCTGACGCGCTGGCGCGACCCCGCCAACCG
>JAGXAZ010000057.1 GCA_018971365.1 Gammaproteobacteria bacterium
CGTGCTGTGGCCGATCAGGGCTACACCGAACCCACCCCTGTACAGTCCCGTGCTATCCCGGTGGTGCTGGCGGGCCGCGATCTGCAAGCCGCCGCTCAGACGGGCACTGGCAAGACCGCCGGTTTCACCCTGCCGCTGCTGCAACATCTACAGAAAAATCCAGTTGATCCGGGTCGTCGTAAGCCGGTACGTGCGCTGGTACTCACACCCACCCGCGAACTGGCAGCCCAGGTCGGCGAAAGTGTGCAGGCCTACGGCAAATACCTGCCCTTCACCACTGCGGTGATCTTCGGCGGTGTCAACATCAATCCGCAGATTGACAAGCTGCGTCGCGGTGCCGACATCGTGGTGGCCACGCCCGGGCGCCTGCTGGATCACGCGCAGCAGAAAACCATTGACCTCTCGCGCGTGGAAATCCTCGTGCTGGACGAGGGCGACCGCATGCTGGACATGGGGTTCATCCGCGACATCCGCCGCATTCTGGCGCTCTTGCCGAAGCAGCGCCAGAACCTGCTGTTCTCCGCCACCTTTTCCGAGGACATCCGCAAGTTGGCCGCCGGCCTGCTGCACAATCCCGAAATCGTAGACGTGGCGCCGCGCAACAGCACCGCCGAACGCGTAAGTCAGCGCGTGTACCACGCGGAAAAGAACCTGAAGCACCCATTGTTGTCCTGGCTCATCAGCTCCGGCAACTGGCAGCAGGTACTGGTGTTCACCCGCACCAAGCACGGTGCCAACCGTCTGTGTACGCAGTTGCAGCGCGACGGCATTCAATCTACCGCCATTCACGGCAACAAGAGCCAGGGCGCGCGCACCCGCGCGCTGGCGGATTTCAAACAGGGGCGCGTCCGCACGCTGGTAGCCACCGACATCGCCGCCCGCGGACTGGACATTGACCAGTTGCCGCACGTGGTGAACTACGAATTGCCCAACGTGCCGGAAGACTACGTGCACCGTATCGGCCGTACTGCGCGCGCGGGAAATTCCGGCGAAGCCATTTCGCTGGTGGCGCCGGATGAACGCGGCCTGCTCAAGGACATCGAACGCCTGTTGAAACAGGAACTGCCGCGCGCCACGGCCGAAGGTTTCAAACCGAATCCGGCCTATCCAAAACCGGAACCCGGCAATCATCCCGACCGCCATGAGCACACTTTGCGGCATAGTCCCGGTCAGAAAACCGGCTGGCACTCCCGGCCTGGCTCCCGCAGCCATGGCCGGCATTCCGCCCGGCGGCGCACCGCCGGCCGCTCACGCTGACACGCGCAAACATCACAATCCTGGCCGGCCGCGGGGGGGGACGGCCGGCAGTTCGGCCTGGAACCGGTGACGCGATTTCCCGGCGCCGGACCTCGATCTACGGCACTTGTGGGCTGGCAACCTTGACCAGATGCCACACTCCGCGCAAGCTGCGCCGCCCCCCGGCCTTCAGGCGCTGTACCTGCGGGTTGGCGACCCCCCAGCCTGGGATTCCAAAGACGAGCGACCTGACTCCTTTTTTATACGGAGCGCCCTGCTCATGACAAAACAGTGTTCGCTATCCCCGTAGGCAGGAGGCTCGCGGCTTTTCTTTACCAGCCACGCGCCACTTTAAACCATAGTCGTTACCGGGCTATTATTCATAATCCCGTCGTCGCACTCAGACCTGGTGAAGGCTAATCTGCATGGCTGACGTTTTCATATCCTATGCCCGCGCCGACAAGGCCCGCGTCGCGCCGTTGGTGGCCGCAATCGAAGCCAAGGGCTGGTCGGTGTGGTGGGATCCCGAGATCAGCCCAGGCCAGGAGTTTGACGACCAGATTGACGCCGAGATCGACGCGGCCAAGGCGGTCTTGGTTGTCTGGACGCCGACCTCGGTGGCCTCGCGCTGGGTGCGTGGCGAGGCGCGCGAAGCGGCCGAGCGCGGCATCCTGGTGCCGGTACGGTTCGAGCAAGCACGTTTGCCGATGGATGTGCGCGCGATCCACACCACCGATCTCGATGAATGGGACGAGGATGCAGCGAGCGTCCACGCCCAGGAATTCCTGCGTGCATTGGCCGCGATGATCGCACGCTCACAGGGCGGGAAATCCGCCAAGCCTGGCAGCGGCACGTCGGCATCGCCGCCGGCAGGTGCGACTAAGCGTTTCGCCATCGGCGTGCTGCCTTTCACCAATATGAGCGGTGATTCGGAACAGGAGTATTTCAGCGACGGTATTACCGAGGATATCATCACCGATCTAAGCAAGGTGTCGGCACTGGCGGTCGCCTCCAGCAACAGCGTCTTCCTGTATAAAGGCAAGCACGTGGACATCCAGAAAGTCGTGCGTGATCTCAAGGTCACGCACGTGCTGGAAGGCAGCGTACGCAAGGCCGGCGGGCGAATACGCATCAACGCACAGTTGATTGATGGCACGACCAACAATCATGTGTGGGCCGAGCGCTACGACCGCGATGCGAGCGACATCTTCGCGATCCAGGACGAGATTTCCCAGGCGATCGTCAAGGCGCTCAGACTGCAACTGCTGCCCGAAGAGAAGAAAGCCATCGAGCGGCGTGGCACGGAGAACGCCGAGGCGCATGATCTTTACTTGATGGCACGGCAGATCTACATAACCAATCAGGAGGCGGACGAGCGCGCCTCGAAGGCCATCATCCGATTGTGTGTTCAGGCCACCGAAATAGACCCGAGATACGCGCAAGCCTGGGCGCTGATGGCGATCGGTTACCGGACCCTGCGCGTATTGGGAGTGGGGTCGGACAACGGCTTGATGGCTGCGGAACGCGCGCTGGCGCTGGATCCCGATTTGGCCGAGGCGCATGCCGTAAAGGCATACATACTGTTGATGCAGGATGATACCGATGCGGCCGCCGCCGAAGTCGCGATCGCGCTAAAACTCAATCCGGATTCCTATGAAGTCAACCGTGCCGCCGGGCGCTTGCACTACCAGTTGCATCGTTACGAAGACGCCATCCGGTTGTTCGAAAAGGCCGCGGGTCTGATAGATGCGGATCTGCATTCCGCATCGATGTTGATCAGTTCGTATAACGCGCTGGGCAATGCCAGCGGTACGCACCGCGCTGCAGAGATGGCGTTCAAGCGTGCTGAAGCCATCCTGGCGCACGACCAGCATAATTCCGGCGTCGTGGCCTACAGTGCCTACGCGCTTGCTGCGCTCGGCGAAGGCGAGCGTGCCAAGACCCGCATGAATCGTGCGCTGCTGATCGATCCCGAAAACTGGAACATGCGCTACGCCTTTGCGTGCAGTCTGAGCGTGTACCTGAAGGACAAGGAAGCCGCGCTGGAGATGCTCGAGTCCGTATTCGCGACGATTTCGGATGCGTTCCTGCCGTACGCCAAGGCCGACCCGGATTTCGAATCCCTGCGCGACGACCCGCGCTACCACGCAATGGTAGCCGCCGCCGAAGCGCGGCTCGCGGCAGCGAAGACTGCGGAAAAGCAGATCGGGATGAAGACGTGATGTATTGCATACATCCATGACCCCATCCGGCGCCTTGTTTTGCTCGCAGCATGCGCCAGCGGTGGCGCCCCAGCCGTTGGTTGCCAGGCATGGCTGACGTCTTCGTTTCCTACGCCCGCAGCGACAAGTCGCGCGTCGCACCGCTGGTGGCCGCGCTTGAAGCCAAGGGCTGGTCGGTGTGGTGGGATCCCGAGATCAACCCCGGCCAGGAGTTCGACGACCAGATCGATGCCGAGATCAACGCGGCGAAGGCCGTGCTGGTGGTGTGGACGCCGACTTCCGTGGTGTCGCGCTGGGTGCGCGGCGAAGCGCGCGAAGCCGCCGAACGCGGCATTCTGGTACCGGTGCGCTTCGAGCAGGCAAAGCTCCCCATGGACGTGCGCGCCATCCACACGACGGACCTCGACGACTGGCACGAAAATCCTGCGAGCGCACCGATGCAGGAATGCCTGCGTGCGCTCACGGCCATGATTGCCCACACGCAAGCTGCACAATCCACGAAGGCAGCAAGCGTTTCCCCTGCAGCCCCGTCCGCGAGAGATTCCGTGCGTTTCTCGATCTGTGTGCTGCCGTTTACCAACATGAGCGGCGAACCGGAGCAGGAGTATTTCAGCGACGGCATCACCGAAGACATCATCACCGACCTGAGCAAGGTCTCAGCCCTGCGAATCATTTCGCGCAACAGTGCCTTCCAGTACAAGGGCAAGAACGTGGACACCCCCAAGGTTGCGCGTGAACTCAAGGTAAGCCATGTGCTGGAGGGCAGCGTCCGCAAAGCCGGCGGCCGGGTGCGGATCAGTGCACAACTGGTGGATAGCGAAAGCAACGGCCACGTCTGGGCCGAACGTTACGACCGCGATGCCAATGATATTTTCGCGATCCAGGACGAGATCTCGCAGGCCATCGTCAAGGCCCTGAGGCTGCGCCTGCTGCCCGAAGAAAAGAAAGCCATCGAACGGCGCGGCACCGACAGTGCCGAGGCTTACAACCTCTATCTGATGGCGCGTCAGACCTATGTGACCAGCCAGGAGCAGGATGAGCGCTCGGCGCAGGCGATCGTGCGTCTGTGCAAGCGCGCGACTGATATCGATCCACGCTATGCGCAGGCGTGGGCACTGATGGCGGCCGGCTACCGGCAATGGTTCGAGGCGGAAAGGGGGAAGTCCAAGGACGGCATGGCCGCGGTGGAGCGCGCACTCACATTGGATCCAAATCTGGCCGAAGCCCACGCGGTCAAGGCCCAGCTCCTGCAAATCGAGGGCGAGCTTGATGCGGCCAAAGCCGAAGCCGCGATTGCGCTGAAACTAGATCCGGAATCCTATGAAGTCAATCGCGCGGCTGGCCGGCTGCACTACCAGCTCAAACGGTTCGACGACGCGATCCGCTACTACGAGAAAGCCGCTGCTTTGATGGAGGCCGACATCAATTCGCAATTCATGCTGATCAGTTGCTACACCACGGTGGGCGACGCCGCAGGTACCCGCCGCGCTTCTGAATTAACGCTCAAACGAGTCGAGGCTGTTCTCGCACATGACCCAAACAATTGCACTGCCATCGCCTACAGCGTGACGGCTCTTGCCGCACTCGGCGAGGCCGAGCGTGCCAAGGCGCGCATGGAGCGTGCGCTGCTGATTGATCCTGACAACTTCAACATGCGCTACAACTTCGCGTGCATGTTGAGTGTGCGCCTCAAGGACAAGGATGCCGCGCTGGACATGCTGGCGCCGTTGTTCGAAACGATCTCGGACGCTTTCCTGCCGTATGCCAAGGCCGATCCGGATTTCGAACTGTTGCACGACTATCCGCGCTGGCAGACGATGGTCGCCGCCGCCGAAAAGCGCCTTGCAGTGGCAAAGGATTCGGCGACCCCTCCTGGCAGGTCAACTGACGCTAAAGGCTGACCAATATGGCTGACGTATTCGTATCCTACGCCCGCGCCGACAAGGCCCGCGTCGCGCCGCTGGTGGCTGCGATCGAGGCCAAAGGTTGGTCGGTGTGGTGGGATCCCGAGATCACGCCTGGCCAGGAGTTCGACGACCAGATTGACGCCGAGATCAACGCAGCCAAGGCGGTTTTGGTGGTCTGGACTCCGACTTCAGTGACCTCGCGCTGGGTGCGTGGCGAGGCGCGTGAAGCCGCCGAACGTGGGATTCTCGTCCCCGTGCGCTTTGAGCAGGCGCGCCTGCCAATGGATGTGCGCGCGATCCATACGACTGATCTCGATAACTGGCGTGAAGATCCGGCGAACCCGGCGGTGCAGGAGTGCCTGTATGCACTCGGCGCAATGATCGCACGCGCACAGGTGGCGGAATCCGCCAAGGCCGCCAGCGCTGCGGCAGCGTCCACCGCCACGAACACCGAACGTTTTTCGATCTGCGTGCTGCCCTTCATCAACATGAGCGGGGATCCCGAGCAGGAATATTTCAGCGACGGCATCACCGAGGACATCATCACTGACTTGAGCAAGATTTCGGCACTGGAAGTCGTCTCACGCAATGACTCGTTCCTGTACAAGGGCAAGCAGATCGAGGTGCTCAAGGTGGCACACGAGGCCAAGGTCAGCCATGTGCTGGAGGGCAGCGTGCGCCGGGCCGGCGGCCGGGTGCGGATCACCGCGCAGTTGATTGACGGCGCCAGCAGCAAACACCTCTGGGCCGAACGCTACGACCGCGATGCCAACGATATCTTCGCACTGCAGGACGAAATCTCCCAGGCCATCGTTAAGGCGTTGAAGCTGCGTCTGTTGCCGGAGGAGAAGAAAGCGATAGAGCGGCGCGGTACGGACAGCGCCGAGGCTCACGACCTTTACCTGATGGCACGGCAAACCTACGCGACCAGCCAGGAGGATGTGCGTTCCGCACAGGCGATCGTTCGTCTGTGTACCCGCGCGACCGAAATTGACCCTAAGTATACGCAAGCCTGGGCGTTGATGGCCATGGGCTATCGCAGCCTGCGCGAGTTGGGCGTGCAATCGGACGACGGGATGACGGCCGCGGAGCGGGCGTTGGCGCTGAATCCGGATCTCGCCGAAGCCCATGCCGTCAAAGCCTACATCCTGTTGATGAAGGGCGATACCGACGCGGCGAGCTCGGAAATCGACATCGCGTTGAAACTCGACCCCGAATCGTATGAAGCCAATCGTTCAGCCGGGCGTTTGAACTATCTGTTGCATCGCTGGAAAACAGCCATCCATCTGTACGAAAAAACCGTGAGCCTGATGGAAACGGACGTCAATTCGGTTGGCATGCTGATTGGTTGCTACCGGGCATTGGGCGATGAGGCCGGTGTGCGCCGGTCCGCTGAATTCGCGCTCAACCGTGCCGAGGCCATCCTGGCGCGCGACCAGAACAATTCGAGTGCCCTGGTTTATGGCGCTTACGCACTCGCATCGCTGGGTGAAAGTGAGCGCGCCAAGACGCGCATGAATCGTGCGCTGGTAGTCGATCCAGACAATTGGGACATGCGCTACAACTTTGCATGCGCCCTGAACGGTCACCTGAAAGACAAAGAAGCTGCGCTGGAAATGCTCAAACCGCTGTTCGTCAAAATTACCAGCCCGCTCTTGCGCTACATGAAAGTCGACCCGGACCTCGAATCCCTGCAAGACGATGCGCGCTATCAGGCACTGATTGCCGCCGCCGAAGCGCGTCTCGCTGCCATAAAAGGTACCTCCGATGGGAGCAAGCAGGATGCCTGACCACAAAACCCTGATGCTGAGGAAACCCACAACGCATGCTCCATTTGGAGAGGTTGAGTCGCATGGCTGACGTGTTCGTCTCCTATGCCCGGACCGACAAGACCCGAGTCGCCCCGCTGGTGGCTGCAATTGAGGCCAAAGGCTGGTCGGTATGGTGGGACCCCGAGATCAGCCCCGGCCAGGAGTTCGACAACCAGATTGATTCGGAACTGGTCGCGGCCAAGGCGGTGCTGGTGGTGTGGACACCGACTTCCGTAATATCGCGCTGGGTACGCGGTGAAGCACGCGACGCGGCGGAGCGCGGGATTCTCGTCCCAGTGCGCTTCGACCAAGCGCGCCTGCCGATTGATGTGCGCGCCATCCATACCACCGATCTCGACGACTGGAAACAAGACCCCGCGAGTCCACCGGCGCAGGAGTGCCTGCGTGCACTCGAGGCCATGATCGCACGCTCGCAGGCTTCGCAATCTGTAAAGTCCACGAGCGCTTCAGCCGCTGCCCCTTCCGAGAGGGGCCCCGCGCGCGTCTCGATCTGCGTGCTGCCCTTCAACAACATGAGCGGTGACCCCGAACAGGAATACTTCAGCGACGGTATCACCGAGGACATTATCACCGATCTCAGCAAGGTCTCTGCTCTGTCCGTTATCTCACGCAATGGCTCGTTCCTGTACAAGGGCAAGCAGGTGGACATCCCCAAGGTCGCGCGCGAGCTGAAGGTCACGCACGTGCTGGAGGGCAGCGTGCGCAAAGCCGGTGGTCGCGTACGTATCAGCGCGCAGTTGATTGATGGTACGGTTAATAACCACGTATGGGCCGAGCGTTACGACCGCGATGCCAGCGACATCTTTGCGATCCAGGATGAGATTTCCCAGGCGATCGTCAAGGCCTTGAAGGTAAGACTGCTTCCCGATGAGAAAAAAGCCATTGAGCGTCGCGGCACCGACAGCGTCGAGGCGCATGACCTGTATTTGATGGCGCGGCAGCTATATATAACCAATCAGGAAGACGAACACGCCTCCAAAGCCATCGTGCGTACCTGTGCGCGCGCCACGGAAATCGATCCTAAATATGCCCAAGCGTGGGCGCTGATGGCGATGGGGTATCGCATACTTCGCGAAATGGATCTGGTGTCGGACGATGGCATGGCTGCGGTAGAAAAGGCGCTGGCACTTGATCCGAATCTGGCTGAGGCCCACGCCGTCAAGGGCTATATTCTTCAGATGCGGGGGGACATGGACGGCGCGGTCACCGAAGCCGAAGTCGCGCTGAAGCTCGACCCGGAATCGTATGAGGCCAATCGTGCTGCGGGTCGCCTCAATTACACGCAACACCGTTTTGCAGATGCAGTACGTCTGTTCGAGAAGGCTATAAGCCTCATGGATTCGGACGTCAATTCAGTAATGATGCTGATCAGCGCCTACAAGGCGATCGACGATGCCGCCGGCATGCGTCGCGCAGCGGAACTCGCGCACAAACGCGCCGAGGCGCTGCTGGCGCGAGACCAGAACAATTCCGGCATTGTCGCTTACAGCGCTTATGCACTTATGGCACTGGGTGAAGGCGAACGGGCCAAGGCACGCATGAACCGCGCGCTGCTGATTGATCCCGACAACTGGAACATGCGCTACAACTTTGCCTGCGCACTTTGCGCCTACCTCAAGGACAAGGAAGCGGCGCTGGAGATGATGAAATCGCTGACTGCAGCGGCCACCCGTCCCCAGTTCGAGTACGTGAAGGCCGACCCGGATTTCGAGTTGCTGCACGGCGATCCGCGCTACCAAGCCATGCTCGCGGCCGCCGAAGCCCGGCTTGGCGCGGCCAAGGTTTCACCGACATCAGTTGGCAAACCAACAGAATCAAGGACCTGAACCGCATGGCTGACGTATTCGTTTCCTACGCCCGCGCCGACAAGGCGCGTGTCGCGCCGCTGGTGGCTGCGATCGAGGCCAAGGGTTGGTCGGTGTGGTGGGATCCCGAGATCAGCCCCGGACAGGAGTTCGACGACCAGATTGACGCCGAGATCAACGCGGCCAAGGTGGTCTTGGTCGTCTGGACGCCGACTTCGGTGGCCTCGCGTTGGGTGCGCGGCGAGGCGCGGGAAGCGGCCGAACGCGGGATTCTGGTTCCCGTGCGCTTTGAGCAGGCGCGCCTACCAATGGATGTGCGAGCGATCCACACCACCGATCTCGATGGTTGGCGCGAAGATCCATCGCACCCCGCGGCGCAGGAATACCTACACGCACTGGGCGCGATGATTGCACGCGCGCAGGTGGCGGAATCCGCCAAGGCCGCCAGCGCGGCCGCGGCGTCCTCCGCCACGAACACCGAACGTTTTTCGATCTGCGTGTTGCCCTTCAGCAATATGAGCGGTGATCCCGAGCAGGAATACTTCAGCGACGGTATCAGCGAGGACATCATCACCGACTTGAGCAAGATTTCGGCGCTGGAAGTGGTCTCGCGCAACGGCTCCTTCCTGTACAAGGACAAACAGGTGGATGTGCCGAAGGTCGCGCGCGAGTTGAAGGTCAGCCACGTGCTGGAAGGCAGCGTACGCCGGGCCGGCGGGCGGGTGCGCATCAGCGCGCAGTTAATAGACGGAACCAACAACCGGCACGTGTGGGCCGAGCGTTATGATCGCGATGCCAGCGACATCTTCGCGCTGCAGGACGAGATTTCCCACGCGATCGTCAAGGCGCTCAAACTCCGCTTACTGCCGGAGGAAAGGAAAGCCATCGAGCAGCGCGGCACCGACAGCGTCGAGGCTCACGATATGTATCTGATGGCACGGCAGATCTACGTGACCAGTCAGGAGAATGATGCGCGTTCTGGAGACGCCGTCATCCGTCTCTGCAGCCGAGCCACCGAAATCGACCCGCGTTACGCACAGGCCTGGGCGTTGATGGCCATCTCACACCGCAGTTTAAGTGAGGTAGAAAGCGGGCCGCTCGATGATGCCATGGCGGCGGCTGAACGCGCATTGACACTGGACCCAAAACTGGCCGAGGCCCACGCCGTCAAGGCTCAGATTCTACTGATCGGCGGGGATACCAATACCGCCGCCGCTGAAGTTGCCAGTGCCCTCAAGCTTGACCCAGAATCCTACGAGGTCAATCGGGCTGCTGGACGCCTTAATTATCAGTTGCATCGCTATGAAGATGCCATCCGGTTTTACGAAAAAGCCGCAAGTCTGATGGAAGTGGATGCCAATTCCGTGTTCATGTTGATCAGTTGCTACACTGCCGCTGGAAAACCTGCAGAATCTATCAATGCCGCACAACTGGCACTCAAACGCATTGAGACCATTCTGGCGCACGACCAGAACAATGCCGGAGTCATTGCCTACAGTGCCTATGCGCTCGCGACGCTAGGTGAAGGTGAGCGCGCCAAGGCGCGCATGAGCCGCGCGCTGCTGATTGATCCAAACAATTTCAATATGCGCTACAACTTCGCCTGTACCCTGAGTTCCAAACTGAAGGACAAGGAAGCCGCGTTCGAGATGCTGCGTGTTGTGTTCGAAAGGATCACGGCAGCGTTCCTGCCGTATGCCAAGGCCGACCCGGATTTCGAGTTCCTGCGCGACGACCCGCGCTATCAAGCCATGGTCACCGCTGCAGAAGCGAGGCTGGCGGCGGCGCCCAGAACGTCGGTTGGCACCCATGGCTGACGTCTTCGTCTCCTACGCGCGCACCGACAAGGCACGCGTCGCGCCACTGGTAGCGGCGCTCGAAGCCAAGGGTTGGTCGGTATGGTGGGACCCGGAGATCAGCCCCGGGAAAGAATTCGATGACGAAATCGACGGCGAGCTGCAGGCCGCGGCCGCGGTGCTGGTGGTATGGACGCCGACTTCCGTTGCTTCGCGTTGGGTGCGCGGCGAGGCCCGCGACGGGGCGGAGCGCGGCATCCTCGTTCCCGTGCGCTTCGATCAGGCGCGATTGCCGATTGATGTACGTGCCATCCATACCATTGACCTCGACGACTGGCACGGGAATGCGACCAGCCCGGCGATGCAGGATTGCCTCAAGGCACTGGAAGCCATGATAACGAGTTCGAAGGCCGCGCACGCAAGCGCCGCAGCGGCCAACAACGCTCCAGCGGCAGGCGCAACGGCAAAGGACCCCCGGCGTTATTCAATCTGCGTGCTGCCGTTCACCAACATGAGTGGCGATTCCGAGCAGGAGTATTTCAGCGACGGCATCACCGAGGACATCATCACCGACTTGAACAAGGTGTCGGCGCTGCGCATTATTTCGCGCAACGCTTCATTCCGCTACAAGGGCAAGGACGTTGACATTCCGCAAGCCGCGCGCGAGATGAACGTGAGCCACGTACTTGAGGGCAGCGTGCGCAGGGCCGGCAACCGGGTACGCATTACCGCGCAGCTGGTATACGCCGAGAGCAACGATCAGGTCTGGGCTGAGCGTTACGATCGCGATGCCAGCGACATTTTTGCACTACAGGACGAAATCTCGCACGCCATCGTCAAGGCGCTGCAACTGCGCCTTTTGCCGGAAGAAAAGAAAGCCATCGAGCGGCGTGGTACGGACAGTGCTGAAGCGCA
>JAGXAZ010000058.1 GCA_018971365.1 Gammaproteobacteria bacterium
AGGAGGTGGGTTTCAGGAAGCCATCATTGGTCATGGCGGGAGTGTATCGGCAATACGGTCTCTTGCTGCGCGACGCTATCCAGACATCGAGATTGCTATCAAGGCAAAGTCGGATGATGGCGCCAATCAATGGGAATATGAGCTGGCCTTTAATCAAGACAATCAACGTCGTCCCCTGATACAAAAGGAACGTGTTCTACTGAACGGCGAAGTGCTACTCGACCGGCCGACTAATGAGGACCAGACAGATCCCACTCGATTGACGCAGACTTCTCTCGAGCAGGTAAATGTCAATCAACCTTTCCGAGAACTTGCGACGTTCTTTGAATCAATCCGTTATTTGCATCTTGTACCCCAGCTTGTACGCGAGCCTGACCGTTCGGTAGGGCGTACTAACGATCCCTTTGGGGGCGATTTTCTGGAACAGATCGCCAAAACTCAGGAAAGGGTCCAAAAAGCGCGTCTGCGGCGAATTCAAGAGGCATTGCGGGTTGCGGTGCCGCAGCTTGAAGAAATCGAATTGTGGCGCGATGTTCGGGGTACACCACACCTACGCGGTAAGTACCAACACTGGCGACCGCAGGGTGCCTGGCAAACTGAAGATCAATTTTCAGACGGCACATTGCGACTAATGGGCCTGCTTTGGGTGGCTCTGGACAGAGAGGGACCACTGTTGCTCGAAGAGCCGGAGCTTTCGCTACATCCCGAAATCGTTCGAGTACTGCCACAGATGCTTGCACGCGTGCAGCGGCGCACGGGACGACAGATTTTCATTAGCACACATTCACCAGACTTGCTGCGAGATGAAGGTATTGGAATTGATGAAGTGCTGCTATTGCAGCCGGGCGATGAAGGCACCGAAGTTACCGTGGCGAGTTCTCACCAAGACATTCGGGATTTGCTAGGTGGCGGGCTTTCACTTGCCGATGTGGTGATTCCTAAGACCCGTCCTGAGCAAGCAGCGCAACTGACTCTGTTTGGGGATGCGTGACTATGCCGGTACAGAAAATAATTTCGACAGTCGTTGAGGGTATAACTGATGAGGCTGTTGCTCGTAAACTGATTATTCACGTCGGCGCAATTCCGGGGACTGTGTACGGCAAGAACGGCAAACCACATATTAGACAGCGTATCGCCGGTTACAATCAGGCTGCCCTACGCGCGCCGTGGCTAGTTGTGGTGGATCTCGATCAGGATGCGGACTGCGCTCCACCTCTTCGCGCGGCTTGGATCCCAACACCGGCGCCATATCTATGCTTTCGCGTGGCAGTACATGAGATTGAAGCTTGGCTCATGGCCGATGCAGCAGCTCTGTCAGGGTTTTTAGGAGTAGCTCGCAACAGATTACCGAATGATCCTGATGCAATTTCTGCGCCCAAGGAGGCGTTGGTTCATCTAGCACGCGCGTCCCAGAGAAGAAGTATTCGAGAGGATATGGCGCCGCGCGAGGGAAGTGGTCGCGTGGTAGGCCCTGCCTATACATCGCGTATTATCGAATTTGTCTCCAGACACTGGCGGCCGGCAGAAGCGGCGCACCAGTCTGATAGCCTGCGGCGCGCCATACGTGGCCTGGAAAGACTTGTCATGAATCTATAGATTGCGCAAGGATTGCAAACACTGAGCCAACATCGATTTCTCTGCCATGGGCGAGCGCGCCGTACCGGAGATATCCATTCGCCATAATTACCTAAAAGTTATGGGTCAAATTTAACTGATATTTTGTTGGGTTTAAGCAGAAATTCCCAAGATTTAGCCAGTCGCGCGCACTTTGCCCATTTCCTTCAGCACCAAGTCTATCCGTTCCACCGCCCAATCAATCTGCTCGCGGGTGATGACCAGGGGCGGCGCGAGGCGCACCACGGTTTCGAGGGTTTTCTTTAAGCCGCTTTGTGTTTCAGCCGATACGGTTTGACCAGAACGTCGGCCGGTAACCCCAGCCCTTTTGCGAGGCGGCGGATCATATCCAGGGTGAGCGGCCGCTGCCGGTTCAACACCTCGGACACGCGCGCGCGCGAACCGATATAGGGTTCAAGGTCTTTGCGTGACAGATCGCGTGTGTCCATGACGTGCTCCAACAGGGTGATGGGATCCGGATCACGGACGGGATGGTGTTCCGTCTCGTAGTTCTGGATTAGCAGTGTCAGGATTTCCAGCCGATCACTTTCGTCACTGCCCTCGGCGGCTTCCCACAGCGTCTCTACCTCGTGCAGGGCGCTCTGGTAGTCAGCCTCGTTGCGAATGAGCTTGATGTTCATATTTGGTACCTCTCAGATCGTTGCCGCATCTATGCGGTCATATTCCGCATGGGTGCCCACGAAGCGCACATACACCAACCCGCGCCCGTAATGAATCGCCGCTACCAAGCGGAAATCATTGCCCTTGATGTTGAAGATCACGCGATTACCCGCGAGGAAACTCGCATGCGGGTAATCGCGCTTCACATCAATCGGGGTCTGCCAATCCGCCCGGCTTGCCACCGCGTGCCAAGCCCTTAACTGCCCTTCGGCTTGGGGATGGCGTTGCCAAGATTCCCGCAAGGTTCGCAGAGCGATGACGCGCATCGGACAAGACTAGCATGCTCCCACAGCGGGAGCAAGGCTCGCTCAAGGATATGGCATCGGTACTGGAGAAAAGAAAGGCCGCGAATAGTGCGGCCTTTCACGTCTTAGACTAGTAGCAGAATTCAGCCGGTGGCGCGCAGCTTGCCCATTTCCCTGAGCACCAGATCAATGCGCTCCACCGCCCAGTCAATCTGTTCGCGGGTAATGACCAGCGGCGGCGCGAGGCGCACCACGGTTTCGTGGGTTTCCTTACTCAGGATTCCGTGAGGCATGAGCTGTTCACATACGGAACGGGCGCTCACCTTGCGCGGATCGAATTCGATGCCGATGAACAAACCCTTGCCGCGCAGATCCTTGATGAGCGGGCTTTTGAGCGTGTGCAGTTTGTCGAGCAAGTAGGTGCCCATCTCAGCGGAGCGTTCCGAGAGTTTTTCCTCAATCAGCACATTCAAGGCTTCCAGTCCCACGGCGGAAGCGAGCGGATTGCCGCCGAAGGTGCTGCCGTGGTCGCCGGGGGTGAATACCCCCATCACATCTTTGCGCGCGAGGAACATGGATACGGGCAGCAATCCGCCGCCCAGCGCCTTGCCGAGAATCAAGCCGTCGGGTTTGACGTTCTCGTGCTGGCAGGCGAGGAGTTTGCCGGTGCGGCCCAGGCCGGTCTGGATTTCGTCGCAGATTAACAGCACGTTGTGTTTCTTGCACAGCTCGGCGCATTTCGCGAGATAGCCTGCGGGCGGTATGCGGATGCCGGCTTCGCCCTGAATCGGTTCGACCAGAAATGCGGCCGTGTTCTTGGTGATGGCCTTTTCGAGTGCAGCAACATCGCCGTAGGGAATCACTTTGAATCCTGCCGGGAAGGGCCCGAAGCCATCTTGGTATTGGGTTTCGCTGGACATGCCGACGATGGCGATGGTGCGGCCGTGGAAATTGCCTTCGCAGGCGATGATTTCCGCATGGCCTGCGGGAATGC
This sequence comes from Gammaproteobacteria bacterium, assembly GCA_018971365.1. Lineage (GTDB taxonomy): Bacteria > Pseudomonadota > Gammaproteobacteria > Natronospirales > REEB76 > REEB76. The sequence goes on from JAGXAZ010000058.1 coordinate 3,535, forward strand.
CCTTGACCCTGTAGCCCCATTTGCGCGCCGCCTTGAGCGCGGTTTCGACGCCCTCGGCGCCGGTGTTCATCGGCAGCGCCATGTCCATGCCGGTCAGTTCGCAAGCGCGCTTCAGCATTGGGCCGAGTTTGTCGGTGTGAAAGGCACGCGAGCAAATCGCGAGCTTGTCAGCCTGATCCTTGAGCGCCTTGACGAGCCGCGGATGGGAATGGCCGTGGCTCACGGCCGAGTAGGCGCTCATCATGTCGAGGTATTTGTTGCCGGCGTCGTCCCAGACGTACACGCCCTCGCCGCGCGTTAGTACTACGGGCAGCGGCAGATAATTTTTCGCGGCGTAACGGTTTTCGAGTTCAATGGTTTTATTCATGGCAGTCACTCTGAAGGTAGTTGCGGCTTATTTCGGGATAAGCCGGCGGTGAATGACGTTATGATACTCGCAGGCATCGCCAGGGACAAAAGCCGGTGAATCTTTTGCCCAATTTGCACATTGATCTTGCCGGTGCGATTGCATTGGTGCTGGTGCTGGGCGTGGGCGCACAGTGGCTCGCCTGGCGCACCCGCATCCCGGCCATCATCGTGTTGACCATCGTGGGCCTGATCGTGGGGCCGGGTCTGCACATACTGCGGCCGGTGCAGCAATTCGGGCATACGCTCGAAACCATCATCGGCCTGGCGGTGGCGGTGGTGCTGTTCGACGGCGGTTTGAATCTGCGTTTTCACGAATTGCGGCATGCGGCGGTCGGTGTGCGCCGGCTCGTTTATCTCGGCGTGCCGCTCAGTTTCGCGTTCTACAGTCTGGCGACGCATTACCTTGCGGGATTTTCCTGGCCGGCCGCCACGGTGTTCGGCGCGATAATCGTGGTGACCGGGCCGACGGTGATCCTGCCGCTGCTGCGCCAGGCCAAGCTCACACGCCGCGTGGCCTCGTATCTCAAGTGGGAAGCCATCATTAACGATCCCATCGGCGCGCTGCTCGCGGTGCTGGTGTTCGAATATTTCCTGTATTCCGCGGGCGGCGGGTTCTCGGCCAGGGTGGCCTGGGATCTGGGCCGCGCGATCCTTGCCGGCGCAGTCTTCGGCGGCGGCATCGCGATTCTGCTCGGCCGTGCGTTCCGCCGGCATGCGGTGCCCGAATACCTGGGGCTGCCGATCACGCTCGCGCTGGTCATTGGCGTGTTCGTGGCGGCCAACGCGGTGCAGGACGAGGCCGGGCTCCTGGCGGTGACCGTAATGGGCATCGTGATGGGCAACATGCGCTTGCCCAACATCGAGGAGATGCGGCGCTTCAAGGAATATCTCTCGGTCCTGCTGGTCGCGATTATTTTCATTCTGCTCACGGCGAGTCTTGAGCCGCAGGCGCTGGCGCATCTGCACTGGGGCGGCGGCGTGTTGATCGCGGTCATCGTGCTGCTGGCGCGCCCGCTGGCGGTGTGGATCGCGACCTTCGGTGCCGGCATGCCGGTGCGGGAACGTTTGCTGCTTGCCTGGATTGCGCCGCGCGGCGTGGTAGCCGTCGCTACTGTCGGCGTGCTGGCGCCGCGCATGCTGGATGCCGGTTTTGCCGATGCCGATCTGTTGATTCCGCTCATGTTCGTGCTGGTGTTTGCCACCGTGCTGATATATGGTCTGGCGCTTGAACGTATCGCGCGGTTTTTCGGACTGGCCGCCGCCGCCAGCAATCGCGTGCTGATCGTGGGCGCGTCACCCTGGACCGCGGGCTTCGCGCGCATCCTCATGGAAGCGGGAGCCAACGCCTTGATCGTGGCGAATTCCTGGCACCATCTGAGCAGCGCACGCCTCGCGGGAGTGCCGGTGTATTACGGTGAGATTCTTTCGGAGTCGGCGGCGGCTGCACTCGATCTGCACGATGTCGGCGTGGTGCTTGCCGCGACCGGCAACGATGCTTACAACGCCCTGGTGAGTACCGCATTTGCACCGACCATCGGCCGTGGCTTGGTGTTTCAATTTCCGATGTTTGCGGCTTCTGGAAATACTACCGATGTAACCCGCGAAATGCGGGGCCGCATTGCGTTCCAGGCGGATGCACACTTCGATGAATTGCGGCGGCGTATAGATCAGGGTTGGGTATTCCGCAAAACACGCCTCACCGAGAAATACAGCTTCGAGAACTACCTGGCGGACTGCCCCGAAGGCACTATGCAATTAATCGCCATCAAGAGCAGCGGCGGCTTGCTGATGAATGCGCAGAACGCGACGTTTTCGCCCGCGGTCGGCGACACGGTCATCAGTTTTGGCCCAGCGCGCAAAGAGAATTCCCCCGCAACGGTGCCTGCATGAGCGCTTCGGAAGCGGTCAGTTTCACAGGTTCGGCGGGGCGGATCGAGGGTATGCTGGATCGGCCGGCCGCTGAGCCGCGGGTGCTGGCGGTGGTGTGTCATCCGCATCCTCTGCAACAAGGCGCCATGACCAACAAGGTCACCTACATTGTGGCGCGCGCGTTCAATGATCTCGGCGCGCTCAGCCTGCGTTTCAATTTTCGAGGTGTCGGCAAGAGCGCCGGCACCTATGACAACGGTGTCGGGGAAACCGAAGACGCGCTGGCGGCACTCGATTGGCTCGCGACGCAAAACCCCGGCTTGCCGATGTGGCTCGGAGGTTTTTCCTTCGGCGCGTACGTAGCGTTGCGCGCGCAGAGCGAGCGGCCGATAAAACGGCTGGTGACCGTGGCACCGGCGGTGGAACGTTTTAATGTCGATCCGATCCAGTCGCCGCGCATGCCGTGGCTGTTGATCCAGGGCGATGCGGATGAGGTGGTTTCGCCGCAGGCGGTGTTTGACTGGGTTGCCGCTCTGGCGGTCAAGCCAAAACTTGCGGTGCTCAAAGGCGCGGGCCATTTTTTCCACGGACGGCTCAACGAAGTGCGACAGGCGGTAGTGCAGGCGTTCTCCGGCGGTCAATAAACAATTCCGTGGGTTTGTTAAACTTTGACTGCCGGCTTGACTCGGTAACGTCAGGGAGATTCATCATGCGCCACATTCTCTTGGCAATCATGCTTGTCGGCTTGGCCGGCAGCGCCTTCGCCAGCAACAACATCAACAACCTGCCGGCTTTGACCCAGGGCCAGTTCCACGATTTGTCGGCGGACCTGGGTGCGGTGCTGACGTTCAAACAATTGCAATCCGCGGAGGCGGAAGGCATTACCGGCTTCGACTTGGGACTCGATCTGAGCAGCACCAATGTGGCGCATGCCGCAGCCTGGAACACGGCGACCAGCGGCAGCGGCGTGACCACGATCCCGATGGCACGCGTCAGTCTCAGCAAGGGGCTGCCCTTCGGATTCGATATCGGCGGGTTCTACAGCGGCGCGACCAACTCCAACATCAAGGATTATGGTGCGGAGTTGCGTTACGCCCTCGTGGACGATGGCGTCTTCACCCCGGCGGTTGGCTTACGCGCGGCGTTCAGCAAGCTCACGGGCGTGAGTCAGTTATCGTTTCAGACCAAGAGTCTCTCGCTGTCGGTGTCCAAAAGTCTGGGTCCGTTTATTCCCTATGCGGGTATAGGGCGCGTGTGGATCAACAGCAACCCGGACGCCGCGACCGGCCTGCAAGACGAAAATTTCACCGCGGACGAAAGCTTTGTAGGCCTGGCGTTTGAATTCGGCGTGCATCTGGCACTGGAACTCAATCGCACGGCCGGCAATAATACTTACAGTGTGAAACTGGGCTTCGGTTTCTGATGCCGTCCTGATGCAGGTCGGGATTGGCTGCCGGTGAGCGGCACAGCCTGGCGGGAATTTAATGGTGGATGCCGCAGTCAAACCAGGCGGCCCGCATGGGCCGTCGCGTTTTGGATAGGTCATGTTTGCACAACTGGTTAAGTTCCTGGATCAGCAACTTGGCAACCGCAGCGGCGACGCCGCGATTTCCGCCGAGGAGCTGCAGCGCGCAGTGGCCGCGCTGTGTGTGGAGATGGCGCGCGCCGACATGGAGGAGCATCCCAATGAGCTGGCGCGTGCCCAGAAAATGCTGGCGCAGCGCTTCTCGCTCACCAGTGAACAGTCTGCAACGCTATTGAAAGAGGGGATGGCGGAATCGGAGCGTGCCGCGTCGCTTTATCGTTTTGTAAAGCTCATTAACCAGCAGTTCGACGCTGATGCGAAACGCGGCCTGCTGGTCATGCTGTGGCGTTTGGCGTACGCCGATGGGCAGCTTGACAAGTACGAGGATGCGCTCATGCACAAGCTCGCCGAACTGATGTACGTGCCAATCGTGGATTTGATGCGCGCCAAGGATTTGGCGCTGCAGGAAAAATAACCAACCGCCGGCGTCACGCCGGAATCCGGCTGAGGAACAACCGGGGCCGCGTGGCCGCGGCCCCGGGTCACAACCTTTATTTCACCATGTCCTTCATGGCCTTGAGGGCCTGAATCTTCACCACGTTGCGTGCCGGCTTGGCCTTGAAAATCGTGGGCTGACCGGTGAACGGATTGATGCCTTCGCGCTCTTTGGTGGCGGGCTTGCGCACCACGCGGACTTTCATCAGACCGGGCACCACGTACACGCCCGGGCCTTTCTTGCCGAGGCACTTGCCGATCAGTCCGGACAGGTTTTCAAACACACTGACCACCTGTTTGCGGGCCAGCCCGGTGGTGGCGGCGAGGTAGGCGTAGGTCTCCGACTTGGTCAAGGGCTTGTCGGCCGAAATCGCCGGGGCTTTGACAACCTTGGCCGCGGTTTTGGCCTTGGGTTTGGAAGCAGCCTTTTTCATTGCAGCCATTTAGGTCTCCTGTGGATGGCGGTGCGAAACACGCCGCGAAATCTAGCACACAGTGGGCAAAAGTGTGAGGGTTTTCCGCGAAAAAACCGCGGTTTTTGCGCTTACTGCTCAGCGCACCGGCCAGGGCAATGGCAGCAGGATGTTGATGACCTGCAGCAGGATGAGTACCGCCAGCGGCGACAAATCCAGTCCGCCGATGGGTGGAATCAGTCTGCGCGCGGGACGCAGCAACGGCGCATTCAGACTCCACAGCAGGCCGGCCACCGGGTGGCGCGGTCCGGTGCTCACCCAGCTCAATATCGCCTCCACCAGTATGGTGAGAAAGTAAAGGTTCACCAGCACGAACACCAGCTTGAGGAAAATCCACCAGATGATCCACGGCGCGGTCAACGGGATGCCCACCAGCGCGATCACCAGTACCACGTTCACGAGTTGCACGATGATTGCGAGCACCACCGCCGCAAAATCCAGTCTGCGCCAGCCCGGAACCACGCGCCGCAACGGCAACAACAGGGGATTGGTGAGCTTGACGATGGCCTGACAGATGGGGTTGTAGAAATCTGCGCGCACCCACTGCAGGAGAAAGCGCAGCAACACCGCGGCGGTGTACAGCCCGAATACCACGTTGACGATGAAGATCAGAGCTTCAGTACCTCGACCGATCATGGATTGGCTCCGATGGGGACAATGAGCGGATTCGGGTTCATGCGCCGTCGCCGTTTGCAATGACCGGCATAGGATAGCGGCGGGCGCATGTTTCAGGAATGCTTGGCAGAACGCGCGCCGAAAATTGCCGTACCCAAGCGTACCAGCGTGGCGCCTTCCATGATCGCTGCCTCGAAATCCGCGGACATGCCCATGGAGAGGGTATCGAGCGCATGCCCGCGGGCGTTCAGCGTTTCCAGCAGTTCGCGCAGCCGGCGGAACGGCGTGCGTTGTTTTTCCCGATCGGTTTCCGGCGCAGGAAGGGTCATCAGACCGCGAAGGTGCAGGCGCGGCAGGCCGGCGACATATTCAGCAAGTGCCGCCAGTTGTCCCGGCGCGATACCGGACTTGCTGGCTTCGCCGCCGAGGTTGACCTCGATGCAGACGTTGAGCGGCGGCAACGCAGTAGGGCGCTGATCGTTTAGGCGCTGGGCGATTTTTCGCCGGTCTACGGTGTGCACCCAGCCGAAATTTTCCGCCACCGGCCGGGTCTTGTTGGCCTGCGGCGTACCGGTGAAATGCCAAATTACTCCGCTCAGCGGTCCCGGATCTCGCCGTTTCGCCAGCGCTTCCCGCACGTAGCTTTCGCCGAAATCTTTCTGGCCGGCCGCCCGTGCGGCGATGAGGACTTCGACCGGCTGCGCTTTGCTGACGGCCAGCAGGCGCACCGCGCCCGGGTCGCGCCCGGCGCGGTTCGCCGCGGCCAACATGCGTGCGTGCACCCGGGCCAAGTTTTGAGCAATGATTTCCGGGGTTGCGGGCGTCATGCGGGTATGGGTATTGTTGCGCTCGGGCGGGTTACGGCGACCGGGGCCGTCAGGCGTTTAGCTATACTACATTTACCGTGCAGTGACGGCCGTCCGCCGGCCCAGCGCCGGGTACGCTGATACCTCCAGGGGAGTGCTATGGCTTTTGATATTTCCCAGTTGCTGACTTTCAGCGCAAAGAACCGGGCTTCGGACCTGCACATCTCGGCGGGGGTGCCGCCCATGATCCGCGTGGACGGCGACATGCGACGCATCAACATGCCGGCGCTGGAGCACAAGGATGTGTACGACATGATCTATGACATCATGAACGACAAGCAGCGCAAGGACTTTGAAGAGTTTCTGGAGTGCGATTTCTCGTTCGAGATTCCCAACCTTGCGCGCTTTCGCGTCAATGCCTTCAACCAGCAGCACGGCGCGGCGGCCGTATTCCGCACCATTCCATCCAAGATCCTGACCCTCGAGGATCTCAACTGTCCCAAGATTTTCGTGGAAATCGCACAACAACCGCGCGGTCTGGTGCTGGTTACCGGGCCGACGGGCTCGGGCAAATCCACGACGCTCGCGGCGATGGTCAATTTCATTAATGAGACTGAATTCGGTCACATCCTGACGATTGAGGACCCCATCGAGTTCGTGCACGAGAGCAAGAAGTGCCTGGTCAACCAACGCGAAGTGCATCGCGACACGCTGGGTTTCAACGAAGCCCTGCGCTCGGCGCTGCGTGAAGACCCGGATACCATTCTGGTGGGCGAGATGCGAGACCTCGAGACCATCCGCCTGGCGCTCACCGGCGCCGAAACCGGACACCTGGTATTCGGCACACTGCACACCAGTTCCGCGGCCAAGACCATTGACCGCGTTGTGGACGTGTTCCCGGCGGCCGAAAAAGACATGGTGCGCGCCATGCTTTCGGAATCCCTGCGTGCGGTGATTTCGCAATCACTGTGCAAGAAAGTCGGCGGTGGGCGCATGGCGGTGCACGAGATCATGATCGGCACGCCCGCGATCCGCAATCTGATCCGCGAGAACAAGATCGCGCAAATGTATTCCGCCATTCAGACCGGTCAGGCCAGCGGCATGGTCACGCTCGATCAGAATCTTTCGGACGTGGTGCGCAAGGGCATGATTACCAAGGACGAGGCGCGCGTGTACGCGGTCAACAAAGATGCGTTTGTCTGACTAGGGTTCTCCGGAGCGGGCCATGGAAAAAGATCAAGCCATCAAGTTCATGCAGGATCTGTTGCGCGCCATGGTGGGGCGCAAGGGTTCGGATCTGTTCATCACCGCGGGGTTCCCGCCGGCTATCAAGGTGGACGGCCAGGTGAGCGCGGTCACCGAAAAGGCGCTGACGGCGGAACAGGCCGGCATCCTGGTGCGTGCGGTCATGAACGACCGCCAGAGCAAGGAATTCGATGCCACCAAGGAATGCCAGTTCGCCATCAATCCGCCGGGCATCGGACGTTTCCGCGTGAGCGCCTTCGTGCAGCAGGGACGCACAGGCGCGGTGTTGCGCACCCTGAATACCGAAATCCCGGATTTCGACAAACTCGGCCTGCCGCCGGTGCTGAAAGACGTGGTCATGTCCAAGCGCGGCATCGTGATCTTCGTGGGAGCCACCGGCTCGGGCAAGTCCACCTCGATTGCCTCGATGATCGGGCACCGCAACAAGAATTCCAAGGACCACATCATCACCATCGAGGATCCTATCGAGTTCGTGCATCCGCACATCAACTGCGTAGTCACGCAGCGTGAAATCGGCGTGGATACGGAGTCCTGGGACATCGCGCTCAAGAACACCCTGCGGCAGGCGCCGGACGTGATTTTCATCGGTGAAATCCGCGACCGTGACGCCATGGATTACGCCGTGGCCT
>JAGXAZ010000059.1 GCA_018971365.1 Gammaproteobacteria bacterium
TCAAGCCTGGTCATCCCGCGTATCACCGCTGGTAAGGCAACGATCTACCGAGTTCCGTTTTCCGCCTGCAACTCATCCATGAATTCGATAGCACGCCGCATGTGAGGAATGACTATGGTTCCCCCGACGACGAGAGCGACACTCATGGCTTCCACAATCTCGTCCTTGCTGCAACCGGATTCGATACACTGGCCGATGTGATAGCTCACGCAGTCATCGCAGCGCAGCACCATGGAGGCGGTGAGCCCGAGGAGTTCCTTGGTCTTGGCCGGCAGGGCGCCGTCTTCATAGGTGAGGCTGTCCACCGAGAACACGCGCTTGATGACGCGGTTGTCCTCTGCGAGGATGCGCTCGTTCATGCGACGACGGAAGGCGTCGAATTCCTTTACCCGCTTGCCCATAGCAACGACTAATTCCAGAGAATCGTGCGGCCAAGGGCGGACTGAATCAACCACACCGCAAATTTGCCGGTGCGGTTTTCGATGTCCAGGATAGGGTTGAGCTCCACCACTTCCATGCTGACCAGCCGCTTGCTGCGGGCAAGCGTTTCACACACCAGATGCGATTCGCGGAAATTCAGTCCGCCCGGAACGGGCGTACCGGTACCGGGCGCCACCGCGGGGTCGGAACCGTCCAGGTCGTAGGATAAGTGGATGCCGCCGGTCGCGCGCCCGAGTATCTGCATGGCTTCCTCCAGGCAGGCACCAGCGCCCCGGGCATCAATTTCGCTCATGGTGAACACCCGGATGCCCGTCTTTTTCACGAGTTGCGCTTCGCCGCGGTCCACATCGCGCACGCCGAACACCACCACATGCTCCGGCGAGAGCGCTGCACCGTTGCCGCAGATGGCGGTCAATTCCTCGGGTCCGTATCCGAGCAGTGTGGCGAGCGGCATACCATGAATGTTTCCCGAGGGACTGCTGTCGGGTGTATTCATGTCGGTATGCGCATCCACCCACAGTACCCCCAGGGATTTGCCTTGACGTTTCAGGTAACGCGATACCCCGGCAATCGAGCCGATGGCCTGCGAATGATCCCCACCCAGCAGCAGCGGGAATACCCCCTGTTGCAGCGAGCATTCCACTCCATCGGCAAGTTCGCGACACACTTCGTTGATCACGCCGAGGTAGCGCATGCGCAGATCGCCGACTTCGGCGGCTTCCTGTGACACCTGACCCAGGTTGTGTACGCCCACGACCTTGTGACCGAGTTTTTCCAGCGCCGGCATTACGCCCGCGACGTGCATGGCGGATGAACCCATGTCGGTGCCGCGGCGGCCGGCACCCAGATCCAGGTGCACGTTGGTTATAAGCACTTTCTTTGTCATGCGGAAACCGGATGAGTCTGATCATGGTGGCGTATGTGAAATTCTAACATGCCGGTCGGCACTGCTCGGAATACGCATATATGCAGGGCGCCACGCTATACTTTAGGAGACGCAAACATGGGTCGCGCAAACAATCGCGGAGGATTTCATGAGTGCAAAATTCAAGGCGCTGTCGGTGATGGCGGTGCCCGCAGGCGCCGCGTTGATGCGCCCCAATCAGCAACTCCCGGAACACGTGACCCTGGAAAATCCGGCGCTGGATGTCATGACGGATCTGACCCGCGTGGCTGCAGCCAGCGTGAATCCCAACCTGACGCTGGACAAGGTTGAGGAACACATGCGCAACGTCGGCGTACGCCTGTTGTTTGTGCTTAACGAGTCGGGCGACGTGGTTGGCCTCATCACGCTCAACGATCTGAAAGGCATGCGTCCCATGCGCTTTCAGCAGCAGATGGGCGTGAGCCGCAGCGAAGTCCTGGTGCGCGATATCATGACATCACGCGACAGGTTCGAGGCCCTGAGCATGAGCGAAGTGGCCGAGGCGCGCGTCGGCGATATCATCGAGACACTCAAACGCACCGGGCGCCAGCACGCACTGGTAATCGCGCACACACCCGACGGGCCCGCAATCCGCGGAATCTTTTCCGCACGCCAAGTCGGCAGGCAACTGGGCGTGCAGATTGACACTACCGGCATTGCCTATACGTTCGCCGAGCTTGAAGCGGCGTTAATCCATTGAGGCACATGCGGGCGCACTCTGCGGCCGAGCTTGCATGTGGCGCCTGATTGCCGGCGCGGTGATGATCAGTTTTTCAGCGGTGTTCGTCGAGCTCGTCTCGGTGCCGCCGGCCACCAGCGCTTTCTACCGCATGCTGTTCGGCGGTTTGATCCTGTGCGCCATCGTCGCGTGGCGGGGGGAGCGCCTGCGCCTCAAACCCGCAGCCCTGGCGGCGTGCGGACTCGCCGCGGTATTTTTCGCGCTGGATCTGAGCTTCTGGCACCGCAGCATTCTGTACGTGGGTCCGGGCGTCGCGACCTTGTTGGCAAATTTCCAGGTGTTCCTGCTGGCGGCGGCCGGCGTGATCGTGTTTCGCGAACGGCTTACGTGGTTCCAGATGGTTTCAATCCCGCTCGCCATTTTGGGCCTGGTACTGCTGGTGGGCTTCGACTGGGCCTCGTTTTCGGCCGGCTATAAAACCGGCGTGATTCTGGGATTGATCACCGCTGGTTGCTATGCCGGTTATATCCTGACGCTACGCCGCGTACGCGTGGCGGAGATCGCCGGATCTTCTTTCGTCACCATGATGGCCGTGTCGCTCATGACCGCCGTGCTGCTTGCGCTTGCCATGTGGCCGGAGCACGCGTCGTTTGCGATTCCCAGCTGGAAAGACGCCGGCTGGCTGGTGTGTTATGGAGTATTTGGCCAGGTGCTGGGCTGGGTGCTGATATCAAGCGGCATTCATAAAGTACGCGCTTCGCAGGTCGGTCTCGTTTTGCTTCTGCAACCAGTGTGCGCCTTCGTGTGGGATGTGACGATTTTCAACCGGCGCTTCACGGCCGTGGAAATCGTGGGGGCGTTGTTGGCGCTGGCAGCGATTTATCTCGGCTCGGTGCGGCGCACGCTCAAGCCATCAGCGTGAGCCGGTGTGGCAGGATTTCGATTTCCAGGCGCCGCGCGTCGGTGTAGCGGATCTCGCCATCGGCGTGCACCGGTAGACCGGTGTCCGATTCAATGACTAATTGGCCGGTCCTGAACATGGTCACGGCCGGATGATCAATATGACTGCCGCGCAGTACTTGCGGCACTAAACGCAATATGCCAAGCCGGCTCAAACCGCCGGCTACCACTACGTCCAGCAACCCGTCATCAATCTGCGCCTGCGGTGCCAGCATGAAGGCGCCACCTTCCACTCGGCCGTTATTAACTGCGATCAGTGTAATGGCGGTTTCCATGGTTTCGTCATCGTGCCACAACCGTACCGTGGGTGTGTCGTGGCTGAGGGCCAGCGTTTTAATCATTGCCACGCCATACACAATTTGGCTGTGCAGCCATTGCATGCGATTTGCAGTCATGGCGACGCGCGCGTCGAAGCCGATACCCAGGTTATTGACGAAATAGAAATCGTTGCAGCGCGCCACGTCAACAGTGCGGGTGCGCGCTTGCGCGATGTGACGGCAGGCCGCGCGCCAGTCGGAAGCGTAACCCAGCATCTTGGTGAAGTCATTGCCGGTGCCGACTGGAACGAACGCGAGCGGCGCACCGCCGCCGGCCTGCATCCAGCCATTGACCGCTTCGTGCACGCTGCCGTCGCCGCCCACGACGATCACGGCATCCGGAGCTGCCGCAAGACGTCCGTGAACCTGCAGGGCGAGGTCGTCGCCGCTATGGCTGAAATCCTGGGCGTGAATATGGACACCGAGTTCGGCAAGGTAATCGGCAATCGCCGTGGCCAGGCGGCGCCCGGCGCCGCGGCCGGCCGCGGGATTAATGACTAAAGCGGCGTGCACGCGCGAATTCAGCCACGGCCGTTGCGCACGTCGGCCAGATCCGCGAGGTACTGGATTACGCGCAACACTTCGCTGCGATCGTCTTCCGGCAGATGCGCCAGGGCGTCGGCAAAGCGCTGGGCCAGGCGCGAGGGTGCGGCATCAGCCGCGGCAGCCCCGGCGTCGGTGACGGTCACGAGCACGTGACGCTTGTCTTCCGGACGACGCTCGCGCGTCACCAGACCGCGAAGTTCCAGGCGATCCAGGATACCGGTGACGGTTGCGGGACTGAGGGAGACCATTTGGGCGAGCATGCCACTGGTCATGGCGCCGTGTTCTCCCAGATTTTGTAGGCACAACAACTGCGGCGTGGTCAGGCCGCGCTCGCCGATGAGCTGACGGCTGGAAATGTCCATGCTGCGCATGATGCGCCGCAGGGCGAGCAGAATATCTGCCGCCAGACGGTTTGGGTTCGTGGTCATCCGGAGGCTCGCTTCCGTTGGCATTGTTCAATACTCGCACGCGGTCTGCAAGCGGCGCCTGCTAAACTAATTGGCCTGTGGACCCGGAGCACGCGTCATGCTGGTCTGGTTGTTGCTGAGAATCCTCATCGCCTATCTGCTGGGCTCGCTCATCGGCAGCCTGATCGTGGGCAAGATTTACGGCGGCGTAGATATCCGTACCCAGGGAAGCGGCAACGCCGGCAGCACCAACGCCTTGCGTACCCAAGGCAAAGTGTTCGCCTTGTGGGTGATGCTCATTGACGTGGGCAAGGGCGTGCTGGCGGCCGGATTGCTGCCGAGCCTGCTGGCGGCGCCGAATGAACTGGGACTCGAATGGACGGCCGCCGCGTGCGGCGCGGCCGCCATCATCGGACACGTGTTTCCAGTGTTTTTCCGTTTTCACGGCGGCAAGGGCTTTGCAACCTTTCTCGGCGTGCTGTTGATGCTCTCCTGGCAGGGGCTGATCGTGGCGCTGATCGTCTGGTGCCTGGTGCTGGTGTTGAGCGGCTATGTCGGTCTGTCAACTCTGATGGCCGCCTGGTCGGTGCCGGTATTCGGCGTGATCGTGTACGGTTACACTTCCCCGCTTTTCTGGTTCGGGCTGGTCATGGCCCTGTTTATCCTGTACACGCATCGCAGCAACATTCAGCGGCTCGCGACCGGCAAGGAAAACCGTTTCACGCGCGTCATGTTGTTGCGCCGACGCTGACTGCATGCCGCGTACCGACAGCACTGCGCACCAAGTAATTCGCGCCCTGGGGGACGGTGCGTTCCACTCGGGCGAACAGCTTGCGCGCCGCCTGCAGATCAGTCGCAGCGCGGTGTGGAAACACCTGCGTCGCTTTCAGGCGAGCGGCCTGGAAATTTTTTCCGTACCAGGCTGCGGCTACCGTTTGGCGGCGCCCCTGGATTTGCTGGATGCGGCGGGGATAAAGGTGCGCTTGTCGCCGGCTGCGCGCCGGCAGCTGGCGGAGCTGTCGGTGCTGGATGAGGTGGACTCGACCAACACCTGGCTCATGGCCCGGGCGCGTAAGCTTCCTGCCGTGTGCCTTGCGGAACGCCAGACGGCCGGTCGAGGTCGGCGCGGCCGGCAATGGGTGTCGCCGTTTGCCGCCAACTTATATATGTCCTGCGCCCGGCGTTTCGATGATCTGCCGCCCGGCTTTTCCGCGCTGGCGCTGGCGGTGGCGGTCGCCGCGGTGCGGGCGCTGGACACATTGGGTGTATCAGGCGTCGCCATCAAATGGCCCAACGATTTATGGATGGCCAACAGAAAACTCGGCGGTATTCTGGTGGACATGCAGGGCGAGCCGCCCGGCCAGGCGCGCATGGTGGTCGGTATCGGCATCAATGTGCGCATGCCGGCCGCGGCGGCGACGCATATAGATCAACCGTGGACCGATCTGGCGACGCAGCTACGGGACAAGACACCGGGGCGCAATGAACTGGCGGCAGCGCTGATTGAACAATTGCTGGAGGCCCTTGATGTTTTTGCAGCACGGGGATTCGCCGCGTTTGCAGCGGACTGGCGGGCGCTGGATCTGGCTGCAGGCAAAAGCGTGCGGCTGCATTACCAGCAGCACGTCATCCAGGGCACCGCGCTCGGTGTGGATCAGGACGGCGCGCTGTTGCTGGATACCGGGGGCGGCACACAGCGCTTTGTTTCCGGTGACCTGAGCATGAGACTCGCGCCATGATGCTGCTCGCGGACATCGGCAACACGCGCGTCAAATGGGCGCAGGCGCAGGGCCGGATATTGTCCGGGTACGGCGTCACGATGCATGCGGGCCGACCGCCGATGGAGGTCTGGCGATCGGTCTGGGCCGATGTGCCGCGGCCGCAACGCGTCGTGATCAGCAACGTTGCCGGCGCCGCCGTCGCCGACAGCGTGCGTGATTACTTCCAGCAGCAGCTCCACCTCACTCCGGAATTCGTGAAGCCGTCGCCACTGGCGGGAGGCGTGACCAATGGTTATGCCGATGTCGCGCAGCTCGGGGCGGACCGCTGGGCTGCGGCGGTCGGTGCGTTCAGCCGCTACGGTGGACCCGTCTGTGTGCTGGGCTGCGGAACCGCGCTGACGATGGATACCGTCAACCGCGATGGCCGGCACTTGGGCGGCCTGATTGCACCCGGACTTGGCACCATGCAGCGTGCACTGTTTGCCGCCGCCCCGACACTGCCCACCGACGGCGCTGGTCAGCCCGTGTTGTTCGCTCGCGATACGCGCACCGCGTTGAGCAGCGGTGTTTTGTATGCCGCCGCGGGTTTTATCGAGCGGGTGACGGCCGAGGTGCGTGACCGGGAGGGCAAGGAAATTAAAATGCTGCTCACCGGCGGAGATGCGGAAACCCTGCAACCCTGGTTGCACGATCGGTTTACACTTGCACCGCATCTGGTTCTGGAGGGATTGGCGGTGCTGGCAGAGCTGCGCACATGATGCGAACACTGTTTCTGGTATTGGTGCTGGCGAATGTCGTGGCGTTCATCTGGTTCGGATGGTTGAGACCGTCGCCGCCGTCGCCGTCATCCACCCCGTTGCCCCAAGTCCAGCCACTCAAGCTCATCGCCGAACTCACTCCGGCACAACGGGTTGCGCTCGCGAAGCCACTTGCGCCTGCACCAGCGCCGGTCAGCCCGGCCAGCGCCGATGTCAGCGCGCAGAGTTGCGTGAGCTACGGGCCGTTTCCGAGTGCGGAGGCAGCAGCGACCGGTAGCACGCGCTTGCGCGCCGCAGGCGCGAGCGTCACCCAGCGGCTGGTTCCCGGCAAGGTGCGCCAGGGATACTGGGTGTACTTGCCGCCGTTCGGTTCGCGCCGCGAGGCTGAAGCCGCGGCCAAACTGCTGCAACAGCGCGGTGTCAAGGATTTGTACGTGGTGACCGACGAGGCGAATCGCAATGCCATTTCCCTGGGGGTTTACAGCGATCGCTTTGGCGCGCTCGCGCACCAGAAAAAAATCCGCGCACTCGGCTACCGCGCGCTTGTGACCGAGCGCTTCCGCGATGCCCCGCGATATTGGCTCGATGCGCTTGGTTCAGCACCGCAACTACCGGCGGCGAAGGCATTCGCCGATTTGGAAGAGGGCGATGCCGCCATCGGACGGGAGGCGTGCAGCGCCGGAAGCCGTTCCTGACCGCGGTGCATTGGCCTGCTAGAATTTGCGCCTGATTCCGTTGCGGCCTGTCTCAGGGAGGTGACGCCGGCGCTTAAGCCAACACCCAGTGGGTGTTGCGTCCCGCCGAACGCGAGGTAAGGGCGAGAAGCGCAGCTTCGAGCGGGCGGACAGGATGTCTGCCCCGGACCGCACGCGAAGCAGGATTGCGCCGCGTAGCGGCCGAGCCGGGAGCCTGACAGGGATGTATCGGTGCCTCGGCTTTTTCGATAAAGAAGCCGGCGTAGCTCAGTTGGGTGAGGCCGGTGCTTAGGCGCAACACCCAGTGGGTGTTGCGTCCGGCCGAACGCGAGGCAGGGATGCCGAGCCGGGAGCCTGACAGGGATGTATCGGTGCCTCGGCTTTTTCGATAAAGAAGCCGGCGTAGCTCAGTTGGTAGAGCAGTGGTTTTGTAAACCAAAGGTCGGGGGTTCGATTCCCTCCGCCGGCACCATCAAACGGAACGCGTCGCGTCCACGGAACCATCCATGGTGCGTTGACCAGCCCTCACATCCATGCGAGGGCGCTCGGATGGACGCGAGCTATGCTCGCGTTAAAGTCCCCATCCTCGCCCGCAGGCACCATTCAGACATGCACGTCTTAGGGCTTCTTGCCATCCTTGGCAGGCTTACCAGCCTGGGCATCCGTGCCCAGGCGTTCGGCCGGGTGCGAATGATATTCGCGCAAAGGCTCCGGCCTCACCCTCGCCCGTCGCATCACTCCAATCAATCCGCCAGTCTTACCAGCAGACGCTTGGCGATGTGACCGTGCACGTATCCCATGGCGCGCACCGCATGCAACAGGGCGATCAGCAGCAGGATTCCGGCAATCACGCAGAGCGGCCAGAAAAACCAGGAAACCACCACCGGACCGTTGATGTAAATCATACTGTGCCAGACGTGGGACAGTGGCGAGAGAATCAACGTCAGTGCCACCGCCAGCCAGGCGATGATCATGGTGAAGTACAGTATACCCAGAAATAGCTGCAGGACCATGTAAAACAGCGTGGACCAGGTGCGACCGTCTGTGAGCAATTCCTTGATGCGGGTAAATAAAGGTACGGAGCCGCCGGGATGCGGCGGACGGCGCGGCATGCGCACACCGAGCAGGGTTTCAACGATGCGGCCTTCCACCAGCGACAGCATGCGGACGCTTCCGAGGAACAGCAGAAAAAATGGAATACCGATGATAAGCGGCAGCATGCCGAATGACAGCGCCGAGCCGGCCATCACCCAGGTAAAGTAAAAGATGCCGGTGAACAGTCCCATCAACAAATAGAACAAGGAAGCATAGGCGCGCGGATCCGAGAGTACACTGAAAAAACGCCCGAGCACCGAAGGGCGTTTGGCGGGACGCGGTGTACGCAGAGCTGCCTGTACCTTGGCCTCGGTGGCGCGATAGGCGTCGGCCACTTCCTCAGGCGCGCCATAGCTGGTGGCGATGGCGGCGAGAATCTGCTCCTCGCTCTGATCGGGGTGCCCGTGCAGTTCGCCCCGCAAGTATTCCTCGGCATCGTAAAGTGCGTCCTGGATCAGTGCCGGATCTGCGCCGCTCAGGGCGGCGCGCAGTTGCTCCAGATAGTCCTGAATGCTGCGGGGTACGGCGTTAGTCATCGCGGCTATCCTTCATGATGGTGTCCACAAGATCCCGAGTTTTGATCCAGGCGTCTTTCCACTGCGCGAGCACTGTGTGGCCCGTGTCGGTGATGGTGTAGTAACGGCGCGGCGGGCCGGAAACCGAAGGTTCGACGTAACTGTCCAACAGCCCCGCGGCGGACAGGGAGCGCAGCACTGGATAAAGGGTGCCCTGTTTCATGACACCGTTTTCTCCCACATCAGGCTCCAACTGTTTGGCGATCTGGTAGCCGTATTGCGGCTCCGGTGCGTCAGCCAGGGTGGCCAAAAGCACAAGCGCCACGATGCCGGCATTGAGCTCCTTCTGGAACTTGCGCAAATGGCTGTCTTCGTCATTCACTCAACATTTCCAAGGTGCTTAATATAAGTAGATAGACTATAGCAGTAACTTAGTAATAGTCAAGCAGCGATGGGGCTACCGAGGAGGTAATCGGGTCCACGGGCGTCACCGGTGGCAGGACCTGGTTTCAAATTACCGGGTAAGTATCTGTCCGGGTTTGGCGAGTGATTTGCGTCGCGCTCAAACGGCCTTGACCTGCTTTCCGTTGCCGGCTGCAGCCCAATCGGCGTCCGTGCTCATCTTCATCCGGGTGAAACCGCCGGCCGCGCTTGCGCCGGGCTGCGGAACGAGGCTTGAGTGATTGCGGTCACGCGGCCGTCACAAAACAGTAACCTCATCTTGATCGTGCAGTCATCTTGCGTCGCTAGTCTCCTCCTGCGATTTCGCGCGAAGGGGATTGTTCATGCGCAGGGTTTACTGGATCCGCCTGCTGGGCGGCATCAAGTGAATCGGCGGTTCAGGTTAAGTCCGACACCGTGCCGGGTACGACCAGCGTGACCAGCACGCTGTCTATCAACTGGACTTGCCTTGGTCAGACCCAAAATTATGTTGAAACCGGTGCCATCGGTTACGGCATAGACGTCAAACATTTCTATCTCGGCGTGGATCATGGTTTTGATCACATCTGGGCCGTGAATTTGACCACCGACCTTAACTACACCAATGCGACCGGCGAAACGCAATTGTTCGTCAAAAACGCCTATGTGCAGGCACGGCTCGACCAGTCTGCGACTTTCCGGCTGGGAGCGGCCGCGATGCCGTGGATTTCCTTCGATGAGGCCATTTACGGCTACCGCTTCGTGGAAAAACTCTGATTGACCGGCTGCACGTCGGCAATTCCGCTGACTGGGGCATGCATTTCCTGGGCCGCAACCAATGGAACAGTTATGCCGTATCGTTGGTGAACGGCGGCGGCTACAAGAATCTGGCGCGTACCCGGCACATGGGTTGGCCGGTGGACGTTCTAGGCGTTGAGCGGATGGGTGATCGTGATCGGCGGTTATATCGGCGACCTTGGCCAAAACACGGCTGGTACTCCGGCCCTGCATGTCGCTCATCGCGCGGATGTCATGATTGCGTAAAAGACCGCGGTGCTTACCTTGGGGCGGAGTATTTACACGCCGGCAATTTCACGCCCGCGGCAATCACCACGAGTGCAACCGATTCGGCCTGTGGCTATTCGCTGTTTGGCTCCGTGCAGATAGCTGCAACAGTACCGCACTGTTCGCATGTTACGACCATGTCAATCCCAGCGAAAACCTGGACACCACGAAAACCGACACGTACTGCAATGCCGGACTCGCGTTTCCGGCCAACAAGAACATCATTTGGGCGCTGGTGTACAAGTACGAGAAACTTGGAGATTACACCCGCACTCAATACCCGGGAAATCGGCGTGTGGGCGCAGGTCAAGTTCTGAGTGATCGCATCAGGGTATTGAGCGGTCACCATCGGCGTCCAACGATCACATGGGCAGTCACAGCCGGCACATCCTTGGCGGTACACTGTCCAGCCCCGACTCAAGCACGTGCGAGTCACCGCCACCCACGTGGATTTCACCAAACCCGGGATTTCCATGCGACCCCGACCGGCCGGCCGGGCGCGTCTGTCGGGCCGGTGTCAGCCCGTACCTGGAAAATTTTGCGCACTATCGCTCCCAACGGCGCGATTCAGGCGGACAGACGCGGTTTCGCGTTCAGTCCTGAGCGCACGCGCCAGAAATTGCGGATTCCCTGAACTTCAGGGTACTACGGCCTTCGGGGTTGACGCCATCCAGGCCCGTTGGCAGAAAACCCTCGTTATCTGAGCCACTTGCGTCGGTTTTGGGTGCCGGAGCGGCTTCCGCAGTCTGGCGTTGATCCAGGCAATGCCTGGATGCGCGATATCGTGACGGCCGGCTCGTGGAGGCTGGGCTCGTTTTTCGCGCCTTCCCCGTTGACACAAATCCGCGAAATATAAGACAATTCTCGGCTTCGTCCGTGGAGGGGTACTCAAGCGGCCAACGAGGGCAGACTGTAAATCTGCTGGCTTTACGCCTACGAAGGTTCGAATCCTTCCCCCTCCACCAGAAATGAATTGC
>JAGXAZ010000060.1 GCA_018971365.1 Gammaproteobacteria bacterium
CTATCTGAACAATGCCGGCAACCTCACCCTCGGTCTGAACATCCTCAACTGGCTGGCGCACGAGGACAGCCTCATCAACATCAACGCACAGGCCGCGCCCGACCGCACCTTGGCGCTGTCGAAAAGCGACCAATCGCTGATCGGCCTGGGCTTCCTGTTTCTGATTCCGCTGGCGCTCGTCGCCTGCGGCTTGATCATCTGGTCGCGCCGCCGCCGCGCATGAAATCCCGTCTGTGGCTCAATCTGGTATTGGTCATCATCGTCGCGATCCTCGTGGCGCTGGTGTACTTCAAGCCGGGCCACAAGAGACCGGCGCCAGCAGCGACGCTCACGCGGCTGCAGGCGCCGGACGTCCGCGAAATCAGAATCGCCCAGCCGGATACCGCCACCGTGGAACTGGTGCGCGCAAACGGCGCATGGCGCATGACCGCACCCGCCAATCTGCCAGCCGATCAATATCTGGTGAAGTCACTGCTCGACAGTCTGTCTGCCGAGATCAAAAGCAGTTTCAGCGCCGCTCCCGCCAAGCTCGCCCAGTACGGGCTCGACCCCGCGCGCGTGCGCCTTTGGATCAACGGCACGGAATTCGATTTCGGCGACACCGAGCCATTGAACAACTACCGTTATGTGCTGAGCGGCGGACAGGTACATGTGGTCAGCGGCATGTTGTTCTACCGCCTCGCTCACCGCCCCTATTGGTGGGTAAGCAAACGCCTGCTGCCGGCGCAGGCGCAGATCACCGCGCTGCAGTTGCCCGACGCCACAGTCACGCTCGCGGGCGGCAAATGGCAATTGGCACCTGCCGATTCAGCGGTGTCCTCCGACGCCATCCAGACGCTGGTGGATAACTGGCAGGACGCCCAGGCCATCGGCGTCGAAAAGGCTCAGGCCGGCAAACCCGCCGGCGAAGTCGCAATTGAACTCGCCGGCGAGAAGTCCGCACTGCGCTTCGCGATTCTGCAAGACCCGAATTTCTTCGTGTTGGCTCGTCCGGACCTGGGTATCGCCTACCAGCTGCCCGCTGACCAGCGCGCGGCGCTGCTGACTTTCAAATCCAGCCATGCGGCACCTAAGGCCGCCAGCAAAACCAGGCTAACCCGGCCGGACGTCCACAACTAGGCCCGCCGATGCCGGAACTGCCCGAAGTCGAAACCGCGCGTCGCGGCATTGAGCCGTATTTGCGCGGTCACAGAGTCACCAAAGTCAAAATCCGCAACCGCCGCCTGCGCTGGCCGGTACCGCACACGCTGGTCGAGATGCTTCCCGGCCAGCGCATCCGGGCGGTTACCCGCCGCGGAAAATACCTGCTACTGCATACCGCCGCAGGCACGGCGATTCTGCACCTCGGCATGTCCGGCAGCCTGCGGGTATTGCCTGCGGAAACCGCAGTCGGCAAACACGATCACCTCGACATCGTGCTGGACAGCGGCCGCGCACTGCGCCTGCACGACCCGCGCCGCTTCGGAACGCTGCTGTGGACCACACAGGACCCGGCGCACCACAGGCTGCTGCGCGGGCTCGGTCCGGAACCGCTGGCCAGCGGCTTCGACGGCGATTACCTGTTCGACAAATCACGCAAACGCAAACTCGCCGTCAAAAATTTCATCATGAACAGCCACATCGTGGTGGGCGTGGGCAATATCTACGCCTGCGAAGCCTTGTTCCTGGCGCGCATCCATCCCGAGCGCAGTGCGGGCCGTCTCAGCCGCGAGCGCTGCATCGCACTCGCCGAGGCCATAAGGAAAATCCTGAGTGCCGCCATCCGGGCCGGCGGCACGACGCTGAGGGATTTTACCCGCGAAGACGGCCGCCCCGGTTATTTCCGTCAGCACCTGCGCGTGTATGGGCGCGAGGGCCGGGCGTGCCGGCGTTGCGGCCATCGCATCGCGGCGCGCGTCACCGGCCAACGCACCACCTATTACTGCCCGCATTGCCAGACCTGAGTGTCACGCGCTGACGCGGTCCCGGTCACTCCCGGAATCCAGTAAAATCCCACGCGTCCCACAGGCGCCGTGAACCGGGTTTACACATGCAAGCCATTGCCCGCCTGAGTTACATGGTGATACGCCTGCCCAAGATGGACGGTGCGGTACGCATGTACCTTTACGAGACTGCGGAACGCAACGGGCGCCCGTCGGGTTATAGCGTTGCGCTGCAGGCCTACGACGATCCGGTACCGGTACTGTGCGAAAGCTGGATCGAGGAACACCACATAACCGCACGCTACATTCCGCTTTCCAGTCTGCCGAACTTGGCCAAAGCGCAGCAGGCCCTGGTGGATTTCGTGCAGAAAAATGACTATGAGCCTTACCTGATCGCGAACGACGCGGCACTGCAGCCCACTCTGGTAATGCCCTACGTGGACCGGCGCGAGGAATTGCTGGCGCATGGCCGGGATTTGTCCGTCACCGATGCGCGGCCGGCGTTTCTCGCACGCCGTGGCCACGAGGCTTTCGAGTGCCTGATCGCCCGCCGCAAGAATCACAAGCAGGCATTGTTGCGCGTAATTGCGAGCGAGCGCCTGGCGGCAGCGGATTTCCTGCTGTTCGAGGAAGTCGCGAATCTCACCTGGACGCGCGACACCTGGCTTACCTGGCTTGCCACGGATCTGTTTACCCAGGGATGGGAAGTGTTCTGGTCCGATGGATTCTCGGTCCCAATATCCAAATCCACGGTCGCACCGGTGCCCGACACCTGAGTCCGGCTCGTCAGGTGCCGCCGGCCGGACGCGCTCATCGGCCGAAGCCGCTACCAAGCATCCTGCCGGCGGATCTTCGAACCGCGGACCGCATTGCAGGGAACCGGCATACAATCGAATTCCCGCCATCTGGAAACACCGCATGGGCAACCGGCTGAGCAAGATTTACACGCGTACTGGCGATGACGGCACCACCGGTCTCGCCGACGGCACGCGCGTGTCGAAAGACGATGTACGCGTCGAGGCTTACGGCACACTGGATGAACTCAACAGCGTTATGGGACTGCTCTTGGCTGAGGACTTACCACCGGATATCGCAGCGGTACTGCAACCCATCCAGCACGAGCTTTTTGATCTGGGCAGTGAATTCTGCCTGCCAGGTTATAAAGCCATCACGTCGGAACATGTGCAGCGGTTGGAAAATACACTCGATAAGTTCAATGAATCGCTGCCGCCCCTGAAGGAATTCATCCTGCCCGGCGGCAGCCGCGCCGCCGCCCTCTGCCACCTGGCCCGCACCGTCTGCCGGCGTGCCGAACGCCGTGCCTGGACCCTACACAAGCAGCACCCGCAAAATCCCGAGAGCATCAAATACCTCAATCGCCTATCGGATTTACTGTTTGTGCTAGCACGGGTTACCGCACGGCAAAATGGGGGCTCGGAAGTGTTGTGGAAACATGAACGTGGAAGAAACAACGTTACAGATTGATAAGAACGATAAGTTTGCACTTATCACATTGCCCTTCCCACAGATAGATGGGGGAATAACCGAGCTTTCTCTCGGAAGTGATATTTGGCTGACAAAACATGCACCACTGAACCTCACCGCAAACTGGCGAGAATGGATTGGCACGATTCGCAATGAGCAATTTCAGAAAGCCAATGGTTTTTTAATAATCAAGTGCCCCGCTTCCCAGCCCTCGATTCTCGATGGCGAAAACCAAACGCTGATGCAGCAGATCTGCTATGTATTAGATGGTCTCTTGATCGTCACGACTCCATATTGCCAATCACCCCCATTTCTTATCACGGGTGCTAACGTGGATGGGACGGTATCCGTTCGGGGAATCCAAGAACTGACGCAACCGGTATGTAAAGCATTTAACCAATCCTCAATCATGGGCAAACTCAACGTATGCGATTTTCAACAGGCCAAAAAACTCGGCGATGCCCTCGAATCAGTCAACGCAAATCCCGCCCATAGTCGCATCAAGCGAGCGTTGTCTGCATTCTTTGCTGGAATCCGCGATACACGTTCTGAAGAGCGATTACATCAATTTTGTCGCAGCATTGACGGGATCATTTTTTCGCGGAAAGGCCAGGGGAAAAGGGATTTCAGAAAGCGCGCATGCGATTTCATTGACACGAAACACGATGACATCATGGATGAAATTTATGAGATGCGCAGTGCCGTGGAGCATCTGCGGCCAGCGGAATCCGAAGTACAAAATACAGACTTGAGGCGACGACGGTTACGCGTTCTCGAAAGGTCAGTGCAGAGCGAGGCTATTGCACGCTTTGCACTGCAACGTGTTCTGCTAAATAACAACTTATTGCGTCAATTCGAAGACGATCAAGCTATAGAAAGGTTCTGGACCAATCCAGAAAATACAAGGCGTAATGAATGGGGTACTCCCCTGAACTTCAATAACGAATTGCAAAGTTTACTTGATCAACAGTTTGTCGACGATGCTGATTTGGGTATTTCATAGTCTCTTCTAGTTGCGCTGTTTGATATCGCGTGAGCGTTTTCGTCCTGCATCCAAATCCTCACAAAGCTGTTGCCCGCCCCGCAAAATCCGTGGCGTGGCACGGGCCAATAGATCGCCGGGAATGCTGAACAGGCTGCCGGTTTTGACGGCGCTGATCTGCGGCCAGCGCCGCCATTCCCTGAGTCGCGCGGCGGTGCCCGCGTCGCTGCCGGTCACGACGGCCTCGGGATCGCGGGCCAGCACTGCTTCCAGACTCACGGGCACGGCGGGTGCAGTCACATCATCAAAGATATTTCGGCCGCCGCAGAGTTCGAGCATGCGGCTGATGATCTGTTTTCCTCCGACGGTGTACAGCGGCTCGGCGGATATCTCGTAGAACACGCGCACAGGTGTGCGACCGGCATATTGCTGCCGCAGTTTTTTCAGGCCGGCCAGGAATGCCTGTGCGGCGGCATGCGCTTCCGGTTCATGGCCCGTAGCCTTGCCGATGAGTTCGAGGTTGGCCGCAATGTCCGTAAGTTGATGTGTGCCGATGACAAGTACCGACAATCTCAGCGCGCGCAGGCGTTCAATGGCTGAAACCGGTGTGCCGCCTTGCCACGCCAGAATCAGATCGGGCCTGAGCACAACGATGCGTTCCAGATCGAAACGGAAGGCATCGCCGATGCGCGGAAGTTTTCGGGCCGCGACTGGATAGTCGCTGTAACGGCTCGTGCCCACGAGCAAAGCGCCGGCGCCGGCGTCGTAGACGAGTTCCGCAAGATCCGGCGCAAGGCTGACGATGCGCGTCGCGGGCGCGTTGAGTGTGAGCGTCTGGCCGTCAGCACTGGCAAGCGTAATGGCCGCATGCGCAGACAATGGGAACCAGGCCAGCAGCAAAACCATCAGCAGGCGAAGACGACTACCCGCTTTCGCGGGTATGACGGATGAAATTCGCGCGCGGAAGGTTTTTACCACGCCCGGATGACGAGTGTCAGGAGCGCGTACACCACCATCCAGATGATGAGCGTGCGGCGCACCAGCACCAGCGCAGCGCGTAGCCGCTCGGTACCGGCATCCCGGCCGCTGGCGCGCAGCGCACCGAGTCCCGCGCACGCCAGCAGATCCTCGTTCAACTGGTAAAAGCGCATGGTGCTGTTGGCGTAAAACGTCTTGAGCTCGGAAACCGCGTCCTCGAAACTGCCCGCCAGACCGTAACCCAGCACCGCGAGATGCGCGGGGATCCAGGCAAGCACGCCGTGCAGGCGCCCCACGGCCTGGATGAATTCCGTGGAGCGCGGTTCCGCCGCCGGCAAGCGCCGCAGGAAATCCGTGCTGCGGTACAACACCGCGCCCGCCGGCCCGAGCAGTGCGAACCAGAACAGGATGCCGAACAGCCGCTCGTTGGCTTCGGAAAACACCGCGTGCGTCATGGCCTCCGAACAGGCCGCCGGTTCCGCCGGCGGATTGGCACGCAACAAGGCGCGCGCTAGTTCCTCCGCGCGGCCGGTGTTGCCGGCGCGCACCGCCGCGATGTATTCATCGACTTGGGCGTGCAAATCCTGCGGCCCCAAGGTGATCAGCAGGATCAGCACTGCGAACGCAAAGCCGAGCCCGCCCCAGATGTGATCCAGCAGATGACCGATGAACAGGGTCACGACCGTGGGCACCAGCACGATCACCAGCACGCCGAAGCACGCGCGCCAGAAATCCGCGGCCTGCGTCAGAAAACCCAGGCTTTCGAAATACGCGCGAAACCAGCGCGGCCCGCGCAGCTGCTCGAAATGGCGCAGGGCCAGATCCAGCAGCAGGCTGACAAGCAGGGCAAGAAAACTCATGCGCTTAGTAAAGCCGTCCGTCAGCCGTTACGCAAGCGCGGCGCGCAAGCGCGGCCAGTCGAAGGCCGGACCGGGATCGGTCTTGCGTCCGGGTGCGATGTCCGCATGCCCCACGATGCGCGTGGACGTGATGCCGGGGTAGGCAGTCATCAGCGCGCGGCTGACCCGGGCGAGTTCTGCATATTGCGCGTCGGTATAAGGCACCTGGTCGGTGCCCTCCAGCTCGACCCCGATGGAAAAATCGTTGCACAGGGCCCGGCCCTCGAACGCCGAGACCCCCGCATGCCAGGCACGGCGCGTGAATGGCACGAACTGCCGCAGCTCGCCGTCGCGGCGGATGAGCAGGTGCGGGGCCACCCGCGGATTGGCAATCTGCCGGAAATAAGGGTGCGCCTCCAGGGGCAGGCTGCCAAGGAACAGACGCTCGATCCACGGCCCGCCGAATTCGCCCGGGGGCAGGCTGATACCGTGGATCACGAGCAGGTCAATCGCGGTGCCCGGCGGCCGCGCATCGCAATGCGGCGAGGGACTGTAGCGCGCACCTTCAATCAGACCCGTGAGCGCATCCACGCGCCGTGGCCCGGCGTGTGCGTTGCCGGCAGGTTTGCTCATGGCCTCATGTTGCCGGGATTTTGGCAAATGCGCAAAATGCCGGCCTCACCCTCACCAAGAACCCGCATGTCCGCCAACGCCGATTTCGTCCGCCGCGACCTCGCTGTGCTCTGGCACCCCTGTACCCAGATGAAGGACCACCAGTGGCTGCCGCCGGTTCCCATCCGCCGCGGTGAGGGGGTGTGGCTCGAGGACTTCGAGGGCCGACGTTATCTCGATGCCATCAGCTCCTGGTGGGTGAATCTGTTCGGCCATGCCAACCCGCGCATCAATGCGGCGCTCGCGCAGCAGGCGCAAACGCTGGAGCACGTGATTCTCGCCGGCTTCAGCCACGAAGCGGTGGTGGAGTTGTCCGAGCGGCTGGTAAAACTCGCACCGCCCGGCTTGACGCGCTGCTTTTACGCCGACAACGGATCCTCGGCGGTCGAGGTGGCGCTCAAGATGAGCTTCCACTACTGGCGCAATCTCGGACGGCACAAAAAGACGCGGTTCATCAACTTGAGCAACAGCT
This sequence comes from Gammaproteobacteria bacterium, assembly GCA_018971365.1. Classification (GTDB taxonomy): domain Bacteria; phylum Pseudomonadota; class Gammaproteobacteria; order Natronospirales; family REEB76; genus REEB76. The sequence goes on from JAGXAZ010000060.1 coordinate 7,351, forward strand.
ACCACGGCGAAACCCTGGGGGCGCTCGCGGTGGGCGACGAGCCGCTCTACAAAAGCACGTACCAGCCGCTGCTCATGGATGTGATCACGGTGCCGAGCCCGGATTGCTTCAATCGCGAGCCCGGTGAAAGTTGGGAGGCGCATACGCGCCGGATGTTTGCGCACATGGAACGCGCGCTGGCCGAGCACCACGAGGAAGTCTGCGCGGTAATTCTCGAACCGCTGGTGCAATGCGCGGGAAATTTCCGCATGTACCATCCGGTGTATCTCAAGCTGCTGCGCGACGCCTGCGATCGCCACGGCGTGCACCTGATCGCGGACGAGATCGCCGTCGGCTTTGGACGCACCGGCACGCTGTTCGCCTGCGAGCAGGCGGGGATCACGCCGGATTTCCTGCTGCTCTCCAAAGGCCTGACCGGCGGCTATCTGCCGCTGTCGGTGGTCATGACCCACGACAAAATCTACCAGGCCTTCTACGACGACTACGCCAAGCTCACGGCGTTCCTGCACTCCCACAGTTATACCGGCAACGCGCTCGGCTGCCGCGCGGCACTCGCCACCCTCGACATTTTCCGCGACGACGACGTCATCGTGAAAAACCGCGCCTTGGCCACTTGCATGCACTACGCAGCCGCACCGCTCGCGGCCCATCCGCAGGTCGCGGAAATCCGCCAGCACGGCATGATTCTCGCCATCGAAATGGTCAAGGACCGGGACACGCGTGTGCCCTATCCCTGGCAGGAACGCCGTGGACTCCGGGTCTATCAACACGCACTCAAATGCGGCGTACTGCTCCGGCCCATGGGCGACGTGATTTACTTCATGCCCCCGTACGTGATTACGCGCGATGAAATCCAGCTGCTGGCGCAGGTTGCGGCCGAAGGCATTGATCTCGCGACGCGGGAGTCGTGACACGCTTGCAAGTGTATGAGTCAACCATGGCATGCATCGAGTCCTCTCCCTTGCCCCTAATCCCTCACTCCTCACACCTCACCCCTCACATTCTTTAAGCCATGCGCATTCCCCGCATCTACACGCCCCAGCCGCTTGCGGCACAGCAATCGCTGCTGCTCGAGCCGCACGCCTCTCGGCATGTGCTCACGGTGCTGCGGCTCAAGGCCGGTGCGCCACTGGTACTTTTTGACGGTTCGGGGCGTGAGTTTGAAGCGCGTCTCGACGGCGCGCAAAACCGCACGGCGCGCGTGTCCACCACCACCGAACACGCAGCCCGCAGCGAGTCGCCGTTGCACATCACGCTGGTACAGGGCATTTCCCGCGGCGAGCGCATGGATTTCACGCTGCAAAAAGCCGTGGAGCTTGGAGTCGCGGAAATCATCCCGGTGCTGACCGAACGCAGCGTGGTGCGGTTGGACGCAAAACAGGCGGTGCGCAAGCAGCAACACTGGCAACAACTGGTGATCGGCGCCTGCGAACAATCCGGCCGGGTACGCGTGCCGGTGGTGAAGACGCCGCTCACCTTGCGCGCGTTGCTCGCACAACCTGCGCATACCGGACTGAGCCTGCTGCTGCACCCGACTGCCGATGCGAAGTTGAGCGCGCAGGCCGCGCCGACGCACAATCAGGTCCGGTTGCTGGTCGGGCCGGAAGGCGGGCTGAGCGAGACGGAAACCACCTTGGCGCAGCGCGCTGGATTCACCGCGGTGCAGCTCGGACCACGGGTGTTGCGCACTGAGACCGCGGCGCTGGTGGCGCTGAGTCTGCTGCAGGCGCGTTGGGGCGATCTGGTTTAGGAAGTCGAATCGCGCGCGCCGTCGGCGCGCTGCTTTGGCAGGGAGCTGAGCAGTTTTTCTTCGATGGCTTCCAGGTCCGGAATCACCGGGCGTTCATTGGCCATGTGCACGCGGCACAGTACCGGAATGTCATCGCTGTAGCTGTCCTCGTCGTCGGTGCCCAACACTGAAGCGTTGACGCGCACCAGATAGGGATAGCCCTGGGTCATGAGCGCGAATACCGGCGGGTCCATCCGCGCACCGATGCTGTACAGCACCACGATGCGCGTGCGGTTGGCGCGCTCGGGAATCTTGCGCCCACACAGGCCCTCGAAGGATACCAACGGGATTTCCTGGCCCTGCCAGGTGGTCAGGCCCAGCAGCCAGTCGGGCGAGCCGCGCACCGGCAGCGGGCGCGCGTAGCCCATGACCTCGGCCACCGACAGCCGCGGCAGAATGAGTTTGTCGCCGGCCAACGGAATCAGCAGGCTGTAGAGTTCCTCAAGCGCTTGCGGCATGGGCACTCACTCCTTGCGGCCGGACTGCGGACGCAAGCGTCCCACGAGTTCGCGGATGGTTTCCAGCAACTCGTTTTCCTTGAAGGGCTTGCCCAGGTATTTGTTGACGCCGATTTCAAGCGCGCGGTTGCGGTGTTTCTCGCCGGTGCGCGAAGTGATCATGATGATCGGCACATCCTTGAAACGCTCGTCATTGCGCATGTGTTGCGCAAGCTCGTAGCCATCCATGCGCGGCATCTCGATGTCCAGCAGCATGATGTCGGGACGGTTCTCCTGCAGCAGGGCAAGCGCATCCACACCGTCCTTGGCGGTTAACACGCGCATGTCGAAACGTTCCAGCAGACGCTGGGTCACACGCCGCACGGTGATGGAATCGTCCACCACCATGGCGAAGATGCGGGTGTCCGCTTGCGGGGCTTCGCGCTCCTGCAGTTCCGCGGCCTGCGAGAGGCGGCGGCTCAAGGCTGTGACGTCGAGAATCAGCACGATGCTGCCGTCGCCAAGGATGCTGGCGCCGGACAGGCCGCGGATGCTGCTCACCTGCGGACCCACGGACTTCACCACCACCTCGCGGCTGCCCTGCATGCCTTCGGTAATCAACGCCAGGTTGGCATTGCCGGTACGCACCAGCAACAGCGGCACGGTGGTCAACTCGTCGGGGAACTGCGGCGCGCCGATGCCGAGCAATACGGACAAATGTTGCAGGTGGTAATGCCGACCGCCGTAGGTGTAAACCGGCGACTCGTTTGCCAGCAGCCGTTCGAGCTCGGGACGCGGGATGCGCGCAATGCCTTCAATGCTCGGCAGCGGAATGGCGTAGGGCTGTTCCGCCATGGTCACCAGCAGCGCCTGGGTGATGGACAGAGTGAACGGCAAACGGATGGTGAACCTGGCGCCTTTCCCGGGAGTGGAATCAATGCGCAGTGTGCCGCCCAACTGCTGGATCTCGTTGGCCACCACGTCCATGCCCACGCCGCGCCCGGCGGTTTGCGTAACCTTGGTGGCCGTGGAGAATCCCGGCTCCAGGATGTAGTCCATGATTTCGCGTTCGCTGGGCTTGGCGCTGCGCGTCACCAGGCCCAATTCTTCCGCCTTGGCGCGGATGGCGCGCAAATCCAGCCCGGCGCCGTCGTCGTAGACCTCGATCACCACTTCCGAACCTTCGCGGCTGAGAGCGATGGTGACGGTTCCGGCGGCAGGCTTTTTGTGCTGCCGGCGCAGCTCCGGATTCTCGATTCCGTGTACCACGGAGTTGCGCAACAAGTGCTCGAGCGGCGCCAGTACGCGCTCCAATACCTGGCGGTCCATTTCGCCTTCGGCACCCAGGAAGCGGATCTCGGCCTGCTTGCCGGATTCGTCGGCGGTCTGACGCACGACGCGACGCAGGCGTTGCGCGTGCCGCGAGAACGGCACCATGCGCGTGCGCATCAGCCCGTCCTGCAGTTCCGTGGTCACCCGCGACTGCTGCAACAGCAGGGTTTCCGCTTCGCGCGCCTGGTTCCGCAACAGGCCCTGCAAGCTCACCAGGTCACCGGTGGACTCGCCCAGGGCGCGCGACAACTGCTGCAGCAGCGAATAGCGATCCAGTTCCAGTGGGTCGAATTCCGGGTGGTCGCGGTCGCCGCCTTCCTGCTGGAACTGATACAGAATCTGCGCCTCGGTCTCGATTTCCAGCTTGCGCAGCTGGTCACGCAGACGCACCACGGTCTGATCGAGTTCGGCGAGATTGAAGTTGATGGAGTGCACCTGCTGCTCCAGGCGCGAACGGTAGATGCCGACCTCGCCGGAATAATTGAGTGCGTTTTCCAGCAGATCGGCACGCACCCGCACCAGTTCGTGCTGGATGCGCGAGCCGCCGCGCCGGTCGCTGTCCCCGCCCAGCGCCGCTTCGGCGGCGGACACGTCCTCGGGCT
>JAGXAZ010000061.1 GCA_018971365.1 Gammaproteobacteria bacterium
TGCGTCCGGACCTCGAGCCGCGTGCCACGCAATCCATCGACGCCATCGTGCGCATGGTGCAGATACTGGTGGACAAGGGTTTTGCCTATCAGGGGCCGAATGGCGACGTGTATTACGCGGTCAGCCGCTTCAAGGATTACGGCCGGCTGTCAGGTAAACGCCTGGAGGATCTGCGTGCGGGCGCCCGCATCGAGGTGGACGAAAGCAAACGTGACCCTCTGGATTTCGTGCTGTGGAAAGCGGCCAAACCGGATGAACCCGCCTGGCCTTCACCCTGGGGCGCTGGCCGGCCCGGCTGGCACATCGAATGTTCCGCCATGTCTACCGCTGCGCTCGGCAATCATTTCGACATCCACGGCGGCGGTATGGATCTGCAGTTTCCGCACCATGAGAACGAGATTGCCCAGTCCGAGGCCGCCACCGGTGAGCCGTTCGTGAACCTGTGGATGCACAACGGTTTCGTCAACGTGGACGAAGAGAAGATGTCGAAATCGCTCGGCAACTTCTTCACGGTCCGCGAGGTGCTGAAGAAGTACCGGCCGGAGGTGGTGCGCTATTTCATCCTCAACAGTCACTACCGCAGTCCGCTGAATTATTCCGATACTTCGCTGGATGTGGCAGCCTCCAGTCTGGCACGCCTGTATTTGGCGCTGCGCGGCCTCACGCCAGGGAAAGTGCCTGTGAAAAGCGGGTTCCGAGAACGTTTCGCAGATGCCATGAATGACGATTTCAACACGCCGGTCGCCATCAGCGTACTGTTTGATTTAGTCCGCGAGATCAATACTCTGAAAGATTCTCAGCCGATTGAAGTACCAGGTTTGGTGGCCTTGCTAAAGGAATTGGGAGGAACATTAGGGTTACTTCAAACCGACCCAGAAACGTTTTTTCAAGTTTCATTAGCAGGGAAAATCGCAGTCCAAGATTCTGGGTCAGCAGCGCTATCTGTGCGATATGGCGCTAAGAATATTGAGCTGTTGATCAAACAACGTAATGAAGCTCGTAAAGTGAAAAACTGGAAAGAAGCTGACCGCATCCGCGACGAACTTGCTGCGAACGGGGTCCTCATCGAGGATGGAGTCAACGGAACAACTTGGCGACGCAAGTAATTAATGCTGTTTATCGTGTTGTTCTGCGGCGGTGAGCGTGTTGCTGAGCAGCATGGCCACGGTCATGGGGCCGACGCCGCCCGGTACGGGCGTGATGAGCGCCGCGCGCTCACGCGCAGTTTCGAAGTCCACGTCGCCGACCAGATTCCCCGCACCCAGACGGTTCATGCCGACGTCCATCACCGTGGTGCCCGGTTTGATCCAGGCGCCCGGAATCAATTTGGGTTTGCCTACTGCGACCACCAGAATATCGGCCTCCCGCACCAGCCCTGCGAGAGCGGCCTCGGGCGTGAAACGGTGGCAGATGCTGACCGTGGCGCCGGCGAGCAGCAGTTCGAGCGCCATGGGACGGCCGACAATGTTGGATGCGCCCACCACCACCGCGTGGCGTCCGGTGAAAGTCTCGCCGTATTTTTCCAGCAGTTTGATGATGCCGTAAGGGGTGCAGGGGCGCAGCAACGGAACACGCTGCGCCAGGCGGCCGACGTTGTAGGGATGGAAGCCGTCCACATCCTTGTCCGGATGGATGTGTTCAATAATAGTCTCGCTGCGAATATGTGCGGGCAGCGGCAATTGCACCAGAATCCCGTCAATGGTCGGGTCGGCGTTGAGGCCGTCCACCAGTTCCAGCAGTGCAGCTTGTGAGGTGTCGGCCGGCAGATCGAAAGCGCGGGAGATGACGCCCGCTTCCTTGCAGGCCAGCCGCTTGTTGCGTACATAGATTTTCGAAGCCGGATCGCTGCCCACCAGCACCACGGCCAAGCCGGGCGCGCGATGGTTTTCCCGGAGACGCGCCGAAATCCGCCGGCGGATGCCATCGCGGATATCCGCTGCCAGAGCTTTGCCGTCAATCAGCCGGGCCGGCATGGGGAGTACCTGAGATTCAGCGGCGTGCATTGTCGCACGCACCCTTATGCGCTCCAACCGCATGCGTTCAAATTGACTGAAATCTGGGCGATCCGTATCATTCCCGCCCGCGCGGGGCATAGCGCAGTCTGGTAGCGCACCTGCTTTGGGGCTCGGCCGTAAGGGCGAGCGCCGGGTACATGGATGTACACGGCTGGGTTGCTTGGCGAGGCAGGAGGCCGAGACTAGCAACTGCCTGCGAACAAAGCAGGTCGCTTAGCGTGGAGTTTGCGGCGGGGCATAGCGCAGTCTGGTAGCGCACCTGCTTTGGGAGCAGGGGGTCGTGGGTTCGAATCCCTCTGCCCCGACCATTTTGCTGCATTGAAATTGCGCCTGTAGGTGCGGCGCGTGTTTTCATCGGACAGCGGTGGTTGTCCGGTCCCGCCGAACGCAAGGCAGGGATGCCGAGCCGGGCGCACGCCAGGGATGGCGCAGTGAGTACAATCTGAATTTGCGCCTGTAGCTCAGTTGGATAGAGCACCGACCTTCTAAGTCGGCGGTCGCAGGTTCGACTCCTGCCAGGCGCGCCAATATGGCAAGGCTGGCGATTAGGTTTTGGTGGACGTAGCTCAGCTGGTAGAGCCCCGGATTGTGGATCCGGCTGTCGTGGGTTCGAGCCCCATCGTCCACCCCATTTTCGGCGAAGGGTTTTTTGCCTGGCTACCTGAACTGCCGATTGTTCGGGAAGAATCCTCTGGTGGGCCGTTAGCTCAATTGGGCGAGGCCGGTGCATTGAATCGAAATGCCGGTGGGCGAGCAGCGGCAGCCGCGAGCGCCATCCCAGGGATGGGGTAGCTGGATTTCGAGCGGAGCAGGCAGCGCAGCGAAGAAATTCGATCCGGCTGAACGCGAGGCAGGATACCGAGCCAGGGTGAGCCGGGGGATTCCCGCGAAGTACTGCTTCGCGCCCGACGAACGGCCCGACAGGGATGTCGGGACTGGTCAGCGCACCAGGGATGGTACTCTGGGTTCATTTAGAGCACGGGCCGTTAGCTCAGTTGGTAGAGCTGCTGACTCTTAATCAGTAGGTCGCAGGTTCGAGTCCTGCACGGCCCACCAAATTCTTCCGAGCGTTTAGGCATGAACCGTCCCTGGTGCGCTCACCGGCCGCGCCATCCTTGGCGCGGCGCGTGACGGGACCGGAATGCCGCCGGCATTCCGGTGAACGCACCCGTCACGCCCTGCACGGCCCACCAAATTGCTTGTCCACGTCTCATATCAGGCAAGCGCAACTTTCCCTGCTGAGCAGGACGCAAACCTGCGGTTCGCATTTGCGCTGCACATCGTGCTGTAAGTCAGTCGGATAAATACTCGCGTAACCGCCGCGCGTCGAGTTCGCGCAAGCGTGTTTCGAGTTCCTGTACGCGTTCAATCAGGGTCAATGCCACCGCCAGTCCCGGGCCATCCAGATCCAGGTCGCGCTGCAGGCGGCCGGCGGTTCTGGCCATCGGCAGGCAATCAGCGCCGAAGGACCATGTGGAAGCCAGTGGGTCAATCGGAGTCAGCACGTCGAATTCCACCAGATACCGGAGATCGGATTCCGTCAGTCCGGATATCCGCAGTAATTCATACAGCGATAGTTCCTGCTGCGGATTCAGCCACTGCACTTCAGTGAGCTCGACTCGCATGGCCCATCTCCTGTTGATAGTGTGCGCGCGGGTTGAATTCGGAGCTGGCGTCAAGCTGCTTGAACAGCTCACGCTGATGGTGGTTCAGGGCGGCGGGCATGACGATTTGCACAATGGCAAACAAATCACCGGCGTCGCCGTGGGGCCTGGGCAATCCGCGGCCCGGCAGTCGCAGTTGGCGGCCGGATGACGAGCCCGGCGGGATTTTGAGCCGCACCGGTCCGTCGGGCGTGGGCAGCTCGATACTGGTGCCTAGCGCCGCTTCCCATGGAGCCAGCGGCAGATCCAGATATACGTCATGGCCGGTTACGCGAAACAAGTGATGCGGCTGCAGGTTGATGTTGAGATACAGATCCCCGTCACGGCCGCCGTTCAAGCCCTTGCCGCCTTTACCGGGCACACGCAAGCGCTGGCCATCGCTCGCACCCTTGGGGATGCGTGCCGCAAAGGTGTGCGGTGTGCGGCGCAACACGCCGTGCGCGTCATACTCCGGCAATTTCAAATCCAGATTCACCTGGGTGCCGTGGTAGGCATCCGCCAGGCTGATAGGCACGGACACCTCATAGTCCTGGCCGTCAATGGCCATGTTTGCGGAGGCTTGCCCGGCGCGAAACCGGCCGCCTTGCAGGCCGGCAAACAGATCCGCCAGGTCCATGTCGTCAAATGAGGATGGGGTGTCGCGGTAACGCGCCTGCCAGTCCGGTGGTGGCCGGAACTGCTCGCCGGAGCGTGGCTGGCCGAGCTGATCAAAGGCCGCGCGTTTTTCGGCATCCTTTAGAGTCTGATACGCTTCGGCGACATCCTTGAACTTCTCGGCGGCACCCGTTTCCTTGGAGACATCCGGATGATATTTGCGCGCCAGCCGGCGGTAGGCGTGCTTGATTTCCTCGGCGCCGGCGGTGCGCGGAACGCCCAGAATCTCGTAGTAATCTTTGTAACGCATGGTGTCGTGGTAGGTGTACGAGTCCGACCGGTGGCGGCATCAGTTTAAACGATGCCTGCCTCGGAGCGCGGTCGGCGGCCAGCGGTACGGGTGCATGATCAAGCCGCGTCCAGGGCGACGGGCCGCAAATTTGTATAATGGCGGCGTGCGGCGGCTTGCCCACTGACTCGCGCGGCCCTTGCGTTCACAAGCCTTTGATATACTTGAAAAAGTATCAACTGCTGCGTGGCGGGACGGGGCGAAAGTGGCGGAACTGGTAGACGCGCTGGATTTAGGTTCCAGTGGGGTAACCCGTGAGAGTTCGAGTCTCTCCTTTCGCACCACATACACGCTGCGCCACGCGCAGCGGTGAGTTGCGCAGCATCGGTCACTGAGAGGAATGCAAGCAATGCAAGTGTCAATCGAGACCACTGCGGGCCTGGAACGGCGCATGAAAGTGCAGGTTCCGGCCGAACGCGTGGAGCAGGAAATCGAGCAGCGGCTCAGGAATCTGGGCAAGAACGCCAAGCTCAACGGTTTTCGCCCCGGCAAGATTCCATTCGAGGTGGTGAAAAAGCGCTTTGGCAGCGAAGTGCGGCAGGAGGTGTTGACGGATCTGCTGCGCGATACCTGCAGCGAAGCGCTGGCGCAGGAGAAGGTCAATCCTGCGGGCGGTCCACGCATCGATTCGGTGAACAATGAGCCCGGCAAGGACTTGGAATACATCGCGACTTTCGAAGTCTATCCGGAGATCCAGCTGCAGGGTCTGGAAGGCATCGCGGTGGAAAAGCCGGTGGCTGAAATTACCGCGACCGATGTGGACGCCATGCTGGAAAACCTGCGTCACCAGCGCGCGCGCTGGGAGAGCGTAACGCGCAGCGCGCAGCGGGGCGACCGGGTGCAACTGGATTTTGACGGCCGCGTGGATGGCGAGAGCTTTCCCGGCGGCAAGGCCGAAAAGACCTTGGTAGTGCTGGGCGAAGGCCGCCTGCTCAAGGATTTTGCGGCGGGCATCGAGGGCATGCGTGCCGGTGATCAGCGTGATATCGAGGTGCGCTTCCCCGAGGATTACCAGGGCAAGGAAGTCGCTGGCAAGGCAGCGCGCTTCCACGTGCAGGTACACCGCGTCGAGGCGCGGGTATTGCCGGAGCTGGACGATGCCTTCTGCAAGACTTTCGGCGTGGCCGAGGGTGGACTGGAGAAATTGCGCAGAGAAGTCACCGGCAACATGCAGCATGAAATGGCGGATACAGTGCGCAGCCGCATGAAGGAACAGGTGTTGAATGCGTTGCTGACTGCCAATCCGATAACATTGCCGAAGGCACTGCTGGACGAAGAAATCGAGAATTTGCGTCAGGATGCGCTTGCGCGCATGGGCATTAAGGGTACCAAGAAAGCCGTGGATCTGCCCAACGAATTTTTCCGCGAACAGGCCGCGCGTCGCGTGACGCTGGGACTGATCATCGGCGAGATCATCACGCGCCAGCAGCTGCGCGTGGACAGCAAGCGGGTTGAACAGCGTCTAGAGCGCATGGCCGAGGATTACAGCAATCCGGGCGAAGCGCTGCGCAGCCTGCGTGCGAACGCCGGGGTGATGCGCCAGGTCGAGGGTCTGGCGCTGGAGGACCAGGCGGTGGACTGGCTGCTTGAACACGCGGTGGTGTCCGACAAGACCACGAGTTTTGGTGAGTTGATGAATTTTCACGATCAGGATCACGACCATCAGCATGAACACGGGCACGCCTAGCGTGGCCTGCGAGGCAGCATATATATGAAATTACGCGGCAAACCCCAAGGGCTGAATCTGGTACCCATCGTGGTGGAGCAGACCGCACGCGGTGAGCGTTCCTACGACATTTATTCGCGGCTGCTCAAGGAGCGTCTGATCTTCATTGTTGGAGCCATTGACGATTACGTCGCCAATCTGGTGGTGGCGCAACTGTTGTTCCTGGAATCGGAAAACCCGGACAAGGACATCAGCGTGTACGTCAACTCCCCGGGCGGCTCGGTAACTGCCGGCCTGTCCATTTACGACACCATGCAGTTCGTGAAACCGGATGTGTCGACCATCTGCGTGGGCCAGGCGGCCAGCATGGGGGCGTTGCTGCTGACCGGCGGTGCCAAGGGCAAGCGCTATTGCCTGCCGCACTCGCGCATGATGATCCATCAGCCGCACGGCGGCGCCCAGGGGCAGGCGGCCGACATCGACATTCAGGCCCGCGAAATCCTGCATTTGCGCGAACGGGTCAACCAGATTCTGGCTCGGCATACAGGTCAAAGTATCGAGCAAATTCAACAGGATACGGACCGCGACCGCTTCATGGGCGCGGACGAGGGGGTCAAGTACGGCCTGATTGACGGCGTGCTCGAAAAGCGCCAGATCAAGGCTTAGGCCGGGCAACCGCCGCGCGCGGTTCGACGCGGGCGACGGGGCTATTGAAGCGCGCGGCGGAAATCTCCATAGTGTGGACAGGGGTCTGTAGCCCCGGCATTTCCAGAGGTAAACAGCGACATGGCGGACGAAACGCGCGGCAAGGGTGAGGATGGCAGCAAGCTGCTGTACTGCTCGTTCTGCGGCAAGAGTCAGCACGAGGTGCGCAAGCTGATTGCCGGGCCGTCGGTGTACGTGTGCGACGAATGCGTGGAGCTCTGCAACGACATCATCCGCGAGGAGATGCAGGAGCAGACCCAGACGGCGCGCAACAAGCTGCCGCGTCCACAGGAAATCAAGTCGGTGCTGGACCAGTACGTCATTGGCCAGGAGCGCGCCAAGAAGATTCTTTCGGTCGCGGTGTACAACCACTACAAGCGCCTGGACGTGCGCACCAATCACAACAAGGACGACGTGGAGCTGGCCAAGAGCAACATCCTGATGATCGGCCCTACGGGCTCCGGCAAGACGCTACTGGCGGAAACGCTCGCGCGCCTGTTGAACGTGCCGTTTACCATCGCCGATGCCACCACGCTCACCGAGGCCGGTTACGTCGGCGAGGACGTCGAGAATATCATCCAGAAGCTGCTGCAAAAATGCGATTACGACGTCGAGAAGGCCCAGACCGGCATCGTCTATATAGATGAGATCGACAAGATTTCGCGCAAATCGGACAACCCTTCGATTACGCGTGATGTATCCGGCGAAGGCGTGCAGCAGGCGCTGCTGAAACTCATCGAGGGTACCGTGGCCTCGGTCCCGCCGCAGGGCGGACGCAAACATCCACAGCAGGAATTCCTGCAGGTGGATACCACCAATATCCTTTTCCTGTGCGGCGGTGCGTTCGCAGGCCTGGAAAAAATCATCCGCAACCGCACCGAAAAGAGCGGTATCGGCTTCATGGCCGAGATCAAGGGTCAGAACGACATCAAGAATGTCGGCGAGGTGCTGCAGGAGGTCGAGCCCGAGGACCTGATTCGCTTCGGCCTGATCCCGGAGTTTGTCGGCCGTCTGCCGGTGGTGGCCACGCTGGACGAACTCGACGAGGCCGCGTTGATGCGCATCCTTACCGAGCCGAAGAACGCCATCACCAAGCAATATCAGAAGCTCTTCGACATGGAAGGCTGCGAGCTCGAGATCCGCGAGGATGCACTGCGCTCTACCGCCAAGCGCGCCATGCAGCGCAAGACCGGAGCGCGTGGCCTGCGCACGATCCTCGAACACGTTCTCCTGGATACCATGTATGAACTTCCGTCCATGTCGCACGTCTCGAAGGTGGTCATCGACGAAGCGGTCATCAGCGGGGAGAACAAGCCCTACATCGTGTATGAGCGCGAGAAGAAGCAGCTGGCGGCCGCCGACCGGCGCTAGCCACTTGAATGTTGTTGAGCCGCCCATATCCAATGCGGTGGCACCCCTGGTTTTCCCCGATGTTGCATACACCAAGCCCATGAAGGTTCAACCGTGAGCACCGAAAGCCGACAGAATGACCTGCTTGAAGGCCAGCCGATGCTGGTGCCGGTTTTGCCGCTGCGCGACGTGGTGGTGTACCCGCACATGGTGATTCCGCTGTTCGTGGGCCGCGAGAAGTCCATCAAGGCCCTGGACCACAGCATGCAGACCGGCAAGCAGGTCTTGCTGATTGCGCAGAAAAGTCCCGAAGTGGACGATCCCAAGGAAAGCGACCTGTATCGCGTGGGGACGCTGGCCACGATGCTGCAGATGGTCAAGCTTCCGGACGGCACGGTAAAGGTGCTGGTCGAGGGCGAGGACCGTGCGCGCATCCAGCAGATCAATGACGGCGAGCATTTTTCCGCGATGGGCACGGTGATGCGCGTCCAGGGCCAGTACGATGAACGCGAGATGGACGTGCTGATGCGCTCGGCGCTGTCGCTGTTTGATCAATACGTCAAGCTCAACAAGAAGATTCCCCCCGAGCTGCTGACCTCTCTGGCCGGCATAGAACTTCCCGGCCGTCTGGCGGATACCATTGCCGCCCACATGCAGCTCAAGCTGGACGAGAAGCAGAAGATTCTGGAACTCGAGGATGTGCGCGCGCGGCTGGAACACGTAATGGCGCTGATCGAGGGCGAAATCGACATCCTGCAGATCGAAAAGCGCATCCGTGGGCGCGTCAAGCAGCAGATGGAGAAGAGCCAGCGCGAGTACTACCTCAACGAACAGATGAAGGCTATTCAGAAGGAGCTGGGTGACCTGGAAGACGCGCCCAATGAAATGGAAGAGCTGGAAAAGCGCATCCGCAAGGCTGGCATGCCCAAGGAGGCGCGGGACAAGGCGCTGGCGGAATTCAACAAGCTCAAGCTCATGTCCCCGATGTCGGCGGAAGCCACGGTGGTGCGCAACTACGTGGACTGGCTGGTTAACGTACCGTGGAAGAAACGCACGCGCGTGCGCCATGATCTGGGGGCCGCGGAGAAGATTCTCGAAGCCGACCACTACGGGCTCGACAAGGTCAAGGAGCGCATCCTTGAATACCTGGCGGTCCAGCAGCGTGTCAACAAGCTCAAGGGGCCGATCCTGTGTCTGGTGGGACCGCCGGGCGTGGGCAAGACCTCGCTGGGCCAGAGCATTGCGCGCGCCACCAATCGCAAGTTTGTGCGCATGTCGCTGGGCGGCGTGCGTGACGAGGCCGAGATTCGCGGCCACCGGCGCACCTACATCGGCTCAATGCCCGGCAAGATTCTGCAGAACATGGCCAAGGTGGGCGTGCGCAATCCGCTGTTCCTGCTGGATGAGGTGGACAAGATGTCCATGGATTTCCGCGGCGATCCCTCCTCGGCGTTGCTCGAGGTGCTCGATCCCGAGCAGAATCACACCTTCAACGACCATTACCTGGAAGTGGATTTCGACCTCTCGGAAGTGTTGTTCGTGGCCACGGCCAACACCATGAATATTCCCGCGCCGCTGCTGGACCGCATGGAAGTCATCCGCCTGCCGGGTTACACCGAGGACGAGAAGATCAACATCGCCATGAAGTATCTGACGCCCAAGCAGATGCGCAACAACGGCCTCAAACCCGACGAACTGGTGATTGGTGAAAGTGCGGTCACCGACATCATTCGCTACTACACGCGCGAAGCCGGAGTGCGCAATCTGGAGCGCGAGATCTCCAAAATCTGCCGCAAAATAGTCAAGGGTTTGCTGCTCAAGCCGCGCGACAAGCAGGTGCACGTACTGCCGCGCAATCTGGACGACTACCTCGGTGTACGGCGTTTTCGCTACGGGCGTGCCGAGGATCACGACCAGGTGGGGCAGGTCACCGGACTGGCCTGGACCGAAGTGGGTGGCGAATTGCTCACCATCGAAGCCACGGTGGTGCCGGGCAAGGGCAAACTTATCCACACCGGTCAGCTGGGCGGTGTGATGCAGGAATCCATCCAGGCGGCGCTTACCGTAGTGCGCAGCCGGGCATCCTTGCTCGGTATCGAGCCGGATTTCCACCAGAAATATGACGTGCATATCCATGTCCCGGAGGGCGCCACGCCCAAAGACGGGCCCAGCGCCGGTGTTGGCATGTGCACGGCACTGGTGTCCGCGCTTACGAAAATTCCGGTGCGCGCGGACGTGGCCATGACCGGTGAAATCACTCTGCGTGGCGAAGTGTTGCCCATCGGCGGACTCAAGGAAAAACTCCTTGCGGCGCATCGAGGTGGTGTGGGTATCGTGCTGATTCCACAGGAAAATGCCAAGGATCTGGTGGAAATCCCCAAGAACATAAAGGGCGCGCTCGATATCCGTCCCATGCGGTGGATAGACGATATTCTTAAAGCGGCACTCGAACATTCACCGGAACCGAAACCGGCCCAGCCGGGTACCGAAGCGCTGCCACCGACCGGTGCCGTCACGCCTCAGGCCGAGCCGGAAGGTGTACGCCCGCATTGAATCGGCCGGTTCCGCAAGTTGACAAGCGTTTGCAGCCACCTGTATAAACTTGCGCATCAAGCAGGCAGCGAGTCACGGGATTTATGCACCTCGGTGCGTGCTGTGATCGGAAGCCGCATCTTGTTTAAGCCCCACGCAGGGAATCATCCATCATCCACAGGCAACCAGGGGATACCAATCCATGAACAAGGCTGAATTGATCAACGCAGTGGCCGAATCCACCAAACTTTCGCATGCAGACGCGGACCGCGCGGTGCAATCGGTGCTGCATTCCATTACCGGCGCACTGCGCAACGGCGATCAAGTCGTGCTGGTGGGTTTCGGCACCTTCACGGTCAAGCATCGTGCGGCACGCACCGGACGCAACCCGCAGACTGGACAGACGATCCAGATTGCGGCGAGCAAAGTACCGGGATTCAAGGCTGGCAAAGCCCTGAAGGATGCCGTAAACTGATTTTTCTTCGGGGTGCTTAGCTCAGCTGGGAGAGCATCGCCTTTACACGGCGAGGGTCGGGGGTTCGAACCCCTCAGCACCCACCAGGCGCTGCGGAGTGCTGCTGCGGAGTGGTAGTTCAGCTGGTTAGAATACCGGCCTGTCACGCCGGGG
>JAGXAZ010000178.1 GCA_018971365.1 Gammaproteobacteria bacterium
CGCGGTAATAACGGCGGAACAACGCCATGCCGCGCTCGAACAGCTGTGCGTCGGGCTCGTCATCCGCGCCTCCGGTGACCGCACGCTTGACCAGCCGGCGCACACCGTCGCCGACCCAGTGGCGTACGACAACCGCACCGGGCTGGCGTAGCCCGAGATCCCGGCATACGAGGTCGATGGCCACGGCCAGATCGGGCACGCTGTCCACCAGCGTACCGTCGAGATCGAACGCCACCAGCCGGATCGCGGCCATCAATGTCCGGCGCGCGTCAGTTCGGCGCGCATTTTCTTGATGACGCCCGCATAGTCTTTGGTGCCGAATATCGCCGAACCGGCCACAAAGGTGTCGGCGCCCGCCTCGGCGATGGCGCCGATGTTGTCCACCTTGACGCCGCCGTCAATTTCAAGGCGGATGGTGCGGCCGTTCTGGTCAATGAGCTTGCGTGCGTCGCGCAGCTTGTCCAGGGCGGAATGGATGAAGGACTGGCCGGCAAAACCGGGGTTCACCGACATCACGAGCACCATGTCGAGCTTGTCCATGACGTAATGCAGATAATCCAGCGGCGTTGCGGGGTTGAATACCAGACCCGCCTTGCAGCCGTGATCGCGGATCAGTTGCAGGCTGCGATCAACGTGTTCGCTGGCTTCCGGATGGAAGGTGATATAGCTCGCGCCGGCCTCGGCAAAATCCGGAATGATGCGGTCCACCGGCTTGACCATCAGGTGCACGTCAATCGGCAGCCTGGGGTTGTGCTTGCGCAACGCCGCGCACACCATGGGGCCGATCGTCAGGTTCGGCACATAGTGGTTGTCCATCACGTCGAAATGAATGAGGTCGGCGCCCGCTTGGACTACAGAATCAACCTCTTGTCCAAGCCGGGCGAAATCCGCGGACAGAATGGACGGTGCAATGAAATATGGCTGTGGCATGTTTCAGACCATCGCTGTTGGTCTCGAACCATCCGTGGTGCGTTCGCCAG
This sequence comes from Gammaproteobacteria bacterium, assembly GCA_018971365.1. Lineage (GTDB taxonomy): Bacteria > Pseudomonadota > Gammaproteobacteria > Natronospirales > REEB76 > REEB76. The sequence goes on from JAGXAZ010000178.1 coordinate 981, forward strand.
CCCGGCCATCCCTGGCCGGGCGCTCGGCGGTGCGAGATGCCTCAATGGCATCTCGCGAAAAACCCCCGCCTTGCCCAAGCCGGGCGAAATCCGCGGATGGAATCGAGGGTGCAATCAGAAATTTTGCCATGCGGGTTTACGCGGGTCTTTTTTGTGGCGGCAGGCGTTACACTTTACCTTATCGTGCGGCCCGCGGAACAGCCGCGAGGCCGCGCCACACGGAGCAACGTTCATGGATTTGAGCGGCATCAGCAACGCCGTCGCCGTCGCCCTCCACGTACTGGCCGCCGTGGTGTGGGTGGGCGGCATGTTTTTTGCCTACTTGGCGCTGCGACCGGCGCTCACCGAGCACAGCCTGCTCGCGCGCGCGCACCTGTGGGTGGCGGTGTTCCGGCGCTTTTTCCCATGGGTCTGGGCCAGCATCGCGGTACTCCTGGCCACCGGGTTCTTCATGATCTTCAACGCTTTCGGCGGTTTCCGGCAGATTCCGTTATTCGTGAACATCATGCTGGCACTCGGCATTGCCATGATGCTGCTGTTCGCGCAGGTATTTTTCGTACCCTACCCGCGGCTGCGCCACAGCGTCGCGGTCAATGACGAACCTGAAGCGCGCCGCGCCATGCATCAGATCCGCGCGATCATCCTCATCAATCTGGTGCTCGGACTGATCGTGATCTTCGTGGCCGCCTCGGGCGCGTTCGCGCTCTACGACTGATTGCCGGTTGCAGGTTTGGTGACCGCGGCATAGACCAGCGTCTCCCTGCGCGCACCGCGCGGTGGCGTGGGCCGCAAATGCAGGATTTCCAGCAAGCCCTTGAACGTGGTGCGGCTCCACCACAGGTACGGAAACTGCAGATTGTGCTCATCAAACGCAAACCCTGCGTAGCGCATCATCGCCAGGAATTCCGCTGCGCTGCGCTGCGATGCCGCCGGATGCCGGAACAGGAAGCGAATGACCCAAGTGTCAATGTATTCAATCGTGGATTCGGCTAACAGCAGCGCCCCGCTCGGTTTGAGCACGCGGTGAAATTCCCTCAGTGCCCGCTCCTGGTGGACCAAATGATGAAATGTCTGGTGGCAGAACACCAGATCCACACAGGCGTCCGGCAAAGGCAGCACGGAACAATCGCCTTTGAGCAACTCCACCCGCAAATGCCGCAGCTCGGCCAGGCGGCGGGCACGCGCCAGACCTCCGGCGTCCCTGTCCACGCCGATCAGGCGCTGCGGCCGGAAGCGCTCCTGCAGCAGGC
>JAGXAZ010000062.1 GCA_018971365.1 Gammaproteobacteria bacterium
ATGGCGAGGGAATGAGTGAAATTCTAAATGACAACACCGTCGAGCTGCTTGTTAACAAAAGCGGCGGAGGCAGTATAAATCCTGAGGATGCACCGTTGCATTTTGATTCCATGGTAATAGCAGACGAAGGCACAACTATCCGAGGCGAAGATCTCTATAACCTTATTCAAGAAGCAAAGGAAAAAGGCGTCACGGTTGCCAGTTTAATGCACAAGTTGCCAAACGCTAGTACTCGTATTCTAGTAACACCGGGGCCGGGAGTTGTAGAACAAGCGCCTCGTAAAGGTCGCAAAAAAGATGCATAACAACGCCATCAACTCGGACGGTGAAAAGCGGCGCACCTTCGTCGCACCGCTTTTCACTGCCGGTTATGGTGAACGTTAGACCTAACGGAGGCAACCAATGAACTTTCCAATTGCGATTAAACTCCCAAGCGCGTTTCTTCCGCTCGCGATGTCCGCCGCGGCCCTGGCTGTGGTGCTTGGTCATGTCGTAATATTCGGCGCTGCCCGCGAGGCCGACGAGGGTGCCGCGGCTCATCTTTGGCAGTTGCTCATGGTCGGGCAAGTTCCACTGATTGCGTATTTCGCAATCAAGCGGCTGCCGCGCGTTCCACGGGCCGTTCTGGCGGTACTGGCGCTTCAAGTTGCCGCCGTGCTCGCCGCGCTTGCGCCGGTCTATTTTCTCAAGCTATAGCCAGCGCAAAGTGCAATGACGTAGCGTATTCCTTCACTTCACACAGTGATGAAAGAACCCGCCCAAACATCCATCTATGCCGCGAAGCATCAGTTTTCGCTGATGCTGATCTCCAGCGCCACCAGCCGCTGCGCTTCAACGCGCCAGCCGCGCAATTGCAGCACGCCTTTGGTGCCGAGTGAAATCCCGAGCAACAGCGGCGCGTGAATTCCGAGCGCGTCGAGTTCGGTCAAATCCGGTGCCTGCGCACCACCCGCATCGGTACGATATGCCGCGAACAGGGTTTCGCCTTGCCGCTCAAGCTGGTGTCGGGCGGCAGAGATGCTTTTGGCATCCAGGCCCGCGAGCGGATAACAGTGCGCGGGTGTCCGGCCGCGGGCGCCGATGATGCCCCAGCGGATGCTGTCCGGCGCGGACTGGGCGGCATGCAGGAGTTGATTTACCAGCGGACGCGGCAGTGGCGGGACGCCGGCCTGAAGATCAGGGCATGTCATGGTAGGCCACGAAATTGCCGCTGAAACGCGCGCACAGAATCTGCTGTTGCAACATGCGCACGTGCAGCGTGATGCGCGCCTTGTTGCGGCGCTCCAGGGTCTTGAGGAATGTCTGGCGTGCCGCTGCTTCCGGAAGCGTGCAGTGCGCCATCAAGGTATCCGTTACCGGGCGCAGGAATTGCATGCGCGATTCTGCCACTACGATGTGCGCAGCCGGCCCGGGTTCAAGCAGCAGCCATACCAGCCCCCAGCAGGCGAGCATGGCGAGACTGTCGAGGCTGCCGCCGAAAGCCGTGCCCTCGTGGTTGAGGTTGGCGGCGAGAGGTGCACTCAACGTCAGGCCGTGTGCATTGCAGGTGTCCATCCGCACCTGCATGTGGCGCACCAGTGGGATATGGCTGTGCAAATAAGCTTCGAGCCGCTTGCCAGCGGCTGCATCTAGTGTGAGCGGCACACCGGACATGCCGGATCCTTCTTTATATTGGTCATGGACAGTGTGCCGGTTCTGGCGTCCAGCCGCAGCAAGCGGCCGGTGAGCGGCGTGCCCACGCCGGTAATGAGTTTTACGGCTTCGAGTGCCATGCAACTGCCGATTACGCCCACCAGCGGCGCCAGAATGCCGTTGCTGCGGCAGTTTTCCAGCTCCTCGCCCGCTGCGGGATACACACAGGCGTAACAGGGGCTTGCCGTCTCACGCGCATCGAACGCCGCGACCTGACCTTCCAGACGGATCGCCGCGCCGGAAACCAGGGGCGTCCGCGTCTTGACGCAGGCCGCATTCACCGCGAAGCGCGTGCCAAAGTTGTCGCTGCCGTCGAGCACGATATCGGCCCGGCTGACCACGGTTTCGAGTTCGGCACCCTGGAGCCTCTGGTCCAGTAACTCCAATTGGCATTCCGCGTTGAGCGCCGTGAGCGTCGCGGCGGCGGCCGTAGTCTTGGCGCGGCCCAGGTCCCGGGTGGAATACAAAATCTGGCGCTGCAGGTTTGACAAGTCCACGCGATCGAAATCGTTGAGCAGCAGCGTGCCCACGCCGCTCGCTGCGAGGTACAGCGCGGCGGGAGAACCCAGTCCGCCCAGTCCCACGATCAGCACGCGCGCCTTGCGCAGTCGTTCCTGGCCGGCTGCGCCGAATTCCGGCAGCGCCAAGTGGCGGCTATAGCGCAGTTTGTAATCGTTGTCGTTCATGACAAGCCGATCGTCGGAAGGAATTTGCAGGCGCCAGGCTTGAGTCCCGCTGCCGTGATCAGGGCTGGCGTTTGGCCGACAACAGGACTACCGGTTCCAGCGGCACATCGCCGTGCGGGCCGTGGCGCCCGGTTTTGACGCCGGCGATCGTGTCCACGATCTCCGTGCCGCGGACCACTTTGCCGAATACTGCGTAGCCGTAGTCGCGGCCGCCGTGATTCAGGAAGGCATTGTCCGCCACGTTGATGAAGAACTGGCTGGTGGCGCTGTGGATATCGGAGGTGCGTGCCATGGCGATGCTGTAGCGCGTATTCGTCAGGCCGTTGGCGGCTTCGTTACGGATGGGCGCACGGGTTTTCTTCTGCCTCATGTCGGAGTCGAAGCCGCCGCCCTGGATCATGAACTTGGGGATCACGCGGTGGAAAACCGTGCCGTCGTAGAAATTTTCGTCCACGTAGGCGAGAAAATTTTTCACGCTGATGGGTGCCTTTCCAGCGTCCAACTCCAGGGTAATGTCGCCGAGGCTGGTGGTCAATTGAATCATGGAAGGACTCCGAAGCTGTGGGTGAAATCGCTTAACCTGCAATCCGGCCGACGCTGACCCGTTCAGTGCCGGCCAGGTCACGATAGGTCCGTGTCGCGCTGAAACCCGCCGTGCACAAGAGCTCGCGCACGCGTGCGGCCTGATCATAACCGTGCTCAAGCATGAGCACGCCACCGGGATCGAGGTGCGCCGGCGCCTGCTGCACGATCTTGCGGATCATCGCCAGGCCGTCAGCTCCGCCGTTGAGCGCGCGCTGAGGTTCGAAGCGCAGATCACCGGCATCCAGATGCGGATCTGCGTCGGACACATAGGGCGGATTCGAAACAATCACGCGGTAGCGCCGGCCGGGCAGAGGCGCGAACCATTCGCCCTGCAGGAATTCCACATTGCGTATTCCCAAGGTCGCGGCGTTTTCCCGCGCCACCGCCAGCGCCGAGCGGCTGATATCAGTGGCCGTGACCAGGCATTCCGGGCGTTCTTTGGCGAGCGCCAGCGCAATCGCGCCGCTGCCGGTGCCGAGGTCCAGAAGATGCCAGTGCGCAGCCGCCGGCACGAGACGCAGACTCTGCTCCACCAGCATTTCGGTTTCCGGTCGCGGAATCAGCGTGGCGGGATTGACCTTGAGGCTCAGCGACCAGAATTCGCGCTCGCCGGTGAGATACGCCACCGGCCGGCCTTGGCTGCGCGCACTTACCAGCCGCGCAAACTGGCGCAGTCGGTTGCGCGCAACGCGTTGTTCCGGGTGTGCGAACAGGTGGCTGCGGTGTGTCTGCAGGACATGCGCCAGCAGACACTCCGCATCCAGATGCGGCGTGGTACTGGTTTTGGCCAGCCGGGTGCCGGCCGTGTGCAACAAGGTGGCTACGCTGGCGTCCATGTTTTCCGCCGCTGAAGTGGGCTTATTTTAAGCGCTTCCGTACAATAGCGCCTGCATTTGGCGGCGCACAGTCCGGACCGGAGACCGCATGAAAATCTATTCGAATGTGCTCGAGATGATCGGACGCACGCCCATGCTGGAACTCAAACACCTGGATGCCGGACCCTGCCGGTTGTTTCTCAAGCTCGAATTGCTCAATCCCGGCGGCTCGATCAAGGACCGCATCGGGCTGGTAATGATTGCGGAAGCCGAAAAGCGCGGCGACCTGAAGCCCGGCGGCACCATCGTCGAGGCCACTGCCGGCAACACCGGTCTGGGCCTGGCGCTGGTCGCGGCGCAGAAGGGTTACCGGCTGATCCTGGTGATTCCCGACAAGATGAGTCAGGAAAAGATATTCAATCTGCGCGCCATGGGCGCGGAAGTGGTGCTCACGCGCTCGGACGTGAGCAAGGGCCATCCCGAGTACTACCAGGACCTCGCGCGGCGCATGGCGACGGAGCAGGGCGCGTTCTTCATCAACCAGTTCGGCAATCCCGACAACGTCAGGGCCCACGAGACCGGTACCGGTCCGGAAATCTGGGAGCAGATGGAGCACCAGCTCGATGCGGTGGTGGTGGGGGTGGGTTCGAGCGGTACGCTCACTGGCATCGGCCACTACTTCCGCAGGATCGCGCCGCAGGTGGAAATGGTGCTGGCCGACCCGCAGGGTTCGGTGCTGGCGGATTACCTGCGTACCGGCAAGCTCGGTCCCAAGGGCGCATGGCTGGTGGAGGGCATCGGCGAGGACTTCGTACCCGACATCTGCGACCTGTCGGTGGTCAAGCACGCCTACAGCATTCCCGACAGCGAGGCATTCGCCACGGCGCGCGCAGTGCTGAAGAAAGAAGGCCTGCTGCTCGGCTCGTCTTCCGGCACGCTGATTGCAGCGGCGCTGCGCTATTGCCGGGCGCAGAAAACGCCCAAGCGTGTCGTGACCATCGGCGCGGATACCGGCAACAAGTATCTGTCCAAGCTCTACAACGATTTCTGGATGATCGAACAGGGATTCATGGAGCGACCGCGGCGCGGCGACCTGGGCGACTTCGTGGGCCGGCCCTACTGGGAGCGTGCCACGGTGTACGTCGGCCCCGCGGACACGCTGGCCACCGCGCACACCCGCATGCGCAACAACGGCATCTCGCAGTTGCCGGTGATCGAGGGGCGCAAGTTCCTCGGCGCGGTCACCGAAAATGACTTGATTCATGCGGTGCGCCGCGACGCACGCGGTTTTACCCAGGATGTACGTGTGGCGCTGGACGTTGAATTCCCGCGCATTGCCGCCAGCCAGGCGCCGGCAGCCCTGTTCACGCTGCTGGAACGGAAAACCGCCGCGGCCATCATGCACGGCGAGGAATTTCTCGGGCTGGTAACGCGCAGCGACCTGCTCAATCGCTTACGCATGCAGCATTGACCGCTTGTTTTACGGCGGAGAACGCCGTTCCCACCATCAACCAGGCCAAAGACCATGCCATCGTCAAATACAAAACCCGGTTTTGCCACGCGCGCCATCCATGCCGGCCAGACGCCGGACGCCTCAACCGGCGCGGTCATGCAGCCGATTTACGCGACCTCCACGTATGCGCAGGAAAGCCCCGGCAAGCACAAGGGTTATGAGTATTCGCGTACCCAGAATCCGACGCGCATGGCCTATGAACGCTGCGTTGCGGATCTGGAAAGTGGCACGCGCGGCTTCGCGTTCGCATCCGGCATGGCGGCCACCGCCACGGCGCTGGAGCTGCTGGATTCCGGCAGCCACGTGGTCGCCATGAACGACATGTACGGCGGCACCTACCGGTTGTTCGAACGGGTGCGCAAGCGCTCGGCGGGCCTGAAATTCAGTTTCGTGGACCTGCGCGAGCGCGCCGTGCTCGAGGCCGCCATCCAGCCGGAAACCCGGATGCTCTGGGTCGAGACGCCCACCAATCCGTTGCTGAAGCTGGTGGACCTTGACATGATCTCGGAAGTCGCGCACCGCCACCGGCTACTGACAGTGTGCGACAACACCTTTGCCTCGCCCTACAACCAGCGGCCTTTGGAACACGGCTTCGACATCGTGATGCACTCGGCCACCAAGTACCTCAACGGGCATTCCGACATGGTGGGCGGCATGTTGGTGGCGGGGGCGCGCCCCGAACTCGCCGAGCAGCTTGCATTTCTGCAGAACTCCGTGGGCGCGGTGGCCGGGCCGTTCGACAGTTTTCTGGCGCTGCGCGGCCTGAAAACGCTGGCGCTGCGCATGGAGCGCCACGGCGCGAACGCGCTGGAACTTGCCGCCTGGCTGGAGAAACATCCAGGAGTGGAGCGCGTGGTCTATCCGGGCCTGCCCAGCCATCCTCAACATGCGCTCGCCAAAGAGCAGATGCGCACCGGGGGCGGCATGCTCACGATCTTTCTCAAGGGCGGCGCGCACGAAGTGCGGAAATTTCTGGAGCGTTGCGAGCTGTTCACGCTCGCGGAAAGCTTGGGCGGCGTAGAAAGCCTAATCGAACATCCCGGCATCATGACGCACGCTTCGGTGCCGCCGGCTGCGCGCGCGGCACTGGGCATCAGCGATACGCTGGTGCGCCTGTCGGTGGGGGTTGAGGATGTTGACGACCTGCGCGCCGATCTGCAGCACGCGCTGGCCGGTTGAATTTCAGGACCAATGAAAAGGGCAGGCTGTCAACAGCCTGCCCCTCGCATAAACAGTCTGGCCGCCGGTAACGACGGCCCGAACACAGCTCCGGTCTCTACGACCGGATCATGTTAGCGCTGCGATCAGTGTTTTGTGGTCGCCGCCGGTGCTGTGCTTGCCGCCGGAGCCATGGCCTTCGTTGCCGGCGCCGCAGCTGTGGAAGCCGCCGGAGCTGCCGTGGACGCAGCCGGAGTCGATGAAGCGGCATTTTCAGGCTTGCTGCAGGCGGCCAGGGCAAAGGTCAAAGCGGCAGCGGAAAGGATAACCAGATACTTCTTCATGTTAGTTCACCACCAGAATGTGCGGGGAAGACGAAAATTTATGATACTACTCGACGATTTGAATGCAAACCGTGCGATCGGGCGCGAATTTTAGCGAATCTGCGCGGAAATCACAGGCTCGCGTCGGAATTATTTATTTTATTATTAGAATCATCGGGTTACATCTTGCGCATGAATTCTTGGCGACAGCCCGTCCGCCACCATTGGAGCGCCCGGTTTTTGGCTCTGCCGGCGACGCAACCGACATGTGCGTGGCACGCGCGCTCATACGCTGGCCGTGGATTTCATCCAAAGCGGATGGGCCGTGCAGGAAGATTTTTTGCCAGTGGCGCATTGGCGTGCACTCGCTGCCGAGGCCGAACAACTCTGGGCGCAGGGTGCATTCCACGAAGCGGGCATCGGCCGCGATGCATCGCGTCGCCTGCAGGCCGGGGTTCGCGGTGATTACACTCTGTGGCTGGACCGCCAATGGACGCCGGCCGCCTGTCGGTTTGTGGAGCAAGAACTCGAAGCGGTGCGCCTAGAGCTGAATGCCGGCACCTTGACGGGTTTGTTTGAATTTGAAGGCCAATTGGCGCGCTATCCCGCGGGCACGGGTTATGCGCGCCATCTCGATTCAGTTGCACGCAGCGCGGGAGCGCCAAGTATCGGTGGTTCTGTACCTGAATGCGGACTGGCAGTCCACGGAGGGTGGAGAATTGTGCCTGTATCGCGGACCGACGCCTGCCCATGTCTGCATAGCGATAAAGCCGCGCGGCGGCACGCGGGTGCTGTTTGCCAGTGCCGATACACCCCACGCGGTACAGCTGGCAACACGCGCGCGTTTGAGCCCGAGTGGTCGGTTGTGCCGCCGCGCTTGAAGGCGCCCCAGTCCTCGGGCACACTGATTTCACCTGAAGGCGGCGCGGCAGACTCACGCATGTTTCAACTGGACACCACTCCCCAGCAACCTGGCCGCTTGTGGTCGCGGGGGCTGGCACTCGGCAAGCTGGGTTTCGGCCGCCTGTTCGGCCCGGCCGCGCTGCTTGGCCTGATCGGCCTGTTACCCACGCTTTATTTTGCCGAGCGGCTCGGTGACGCCGCGCTTACGCGCAAGCGCCTGCTGGAACTGCTGCGCTCCCCGCATTTTGTCGCCGACTTCCTGCTCGTGGAGTTGCTGGTGCTGGTGTGCGCTTCATTTGTGAACGCACTCATCATCCGGCAAGTGGAGCGCACCGCAACCGGCACGGCCGCATCCCATGAATTGCGGTATGCGTTGAGCAAACTGCCGGCGCTGGTACTGGCCGGAATCCTGGCGTTCGTCACCCTGATGGTAGGCTTGCTGATTGCCGCACTCGTGGGCGGCGTTCTCGGTGCTTTGGTGGGGGCTGCGCTCGGCCACGGCGCGGCCATTGTGATTACGCAGGTCTGCGTGTTTGCCGCCATGGCGTTCATCATGGTCAATCTGCTGTTTTTCCAGTTTGCCATCGTGCTCGACAGCAAGGGCCCGGTGGCCGCCTTGAATCACAGCTGCGCGCTGGTGTTCCACAACTGGTGGCGCACCTTCCTGGTGCTGTTGATCACGGTCGTCGTGGTTGTGCTGTGCGCCGTGGTGGTGATGCTGCCGCTGTCTCTGCCACTCTCGGTCTGGTTGCATTCGCTGGACGGGGCCGATTCCGGCCGCACGCTGCTGGTGAATGGCGTGCTCCGGCTGGTGGGCACTGCGGTGTTCACGCCGTTTGTGGTCGCAATTGTGTACGTCCTGTACCGCGACCTCAAGGTACGGCGCGCAACCCGTTCCGTACCCACGGCAAGCATCCAAGCCTGACCGCCGTTGCTGGCAACTCCGGAAACGCGTCAACTCCCGATCGGCGAATCGCTTGAGGCCGGCTGGCGCCTGTTTCTGAAGTCCCTGCCGGCGGTCTTTTTGCCGGTGTGGTTCGCTTGTGTGATCAATGCTGTTCCCGACGCGTTCGCCGGCGGTGGCGCGCTCGGAATCTCAATCAGTCGCACGACCATCCTGGTCACCGTGGTCTGCTGGCTGGTGGAAAGCGCGTTCTACGGCGCCGCTATCCAGCGGCTGGATGACTGTATTACCGGGGCCACGCGCTCCCACAGGGAAGCATTGCGCATCGGCGTGCGCGCAGCCGTGGCGATTCTAATCGGTGATCTGCTGTACAACCTTGTTACCTGGATCGGGTTTCTCCTGCTGGTCGTGCCGGGGGTGATTCTGGGCACTACCTTGGCGTTCTTTGCCTACGCCGCGGTCCTGGATCGCAAGCATCTGTTGGACACGCTCGGCTACAGTCATGCGCTCGCCTGGCCGCAGTGGTGGCGAAGTTCGGCGGTGCTGTCGGCGCCCGCCATCGTGCTGCTGATCTATGACGTGATCGCCAGCTGGCCGGACATCATGAGTGCGGTACGCCAACTGGGATCGGGCAACCTGTCGGCTGCATCCGCGCCGCCCAGCCTGTGGTACGAGCTCGGCCTCATGCCGGTCATCGGCGCGGTCGTGTGGTGCTACGTGCTGGCAGTGTGCTATGTGCAATACCGCAATCTGCAGGCGCATGCCGCGAGTCACTGAGCCGCCATCTCCGCGAGTTGCTCCGCCTGATATTCGTTCATGAGCGGTACGATCAGCTCATCCAGCCTGCCCTGCAACACATCATCGAGCTTGTAGAGCGTCAGGTTTACGCGGTGGTCGGTCACCCGGCCCTGCGGGAAATTGTAGGTACGGATGCGCTCGGAGCGATCGCCGCTGCCGACCTGCAGCTTGCGTGATTGTGCCTGCGCACTGCGCTGTTTCTCGCGTTCGGACTCCAGCAGTTTGGCCTTCAACAGCGACAGGGCGCGCGCGCGGTTCTTGTGCTGGGAGCGCTCGTCCTGGCACTCCACCACGATGCCGCTGGGAATGTGCGTCAGGCGCACGGCGGAATCGGTCTTGTTGACGTGCTGGCCGCCTGCGCCCGAGGAGCGAAACGTGTCCACTCTGAGGTCGGCGGGGTTGATTTCGATATCTTCCGGCGCTTCGACTTCCGGCAGGATCGCCACGGTGCAGGCGGAAGTATGGATGCGCCCCTGGGCTTCGGTTTGCGGCACGCGTTGCACGCGGTGCACCCCGGATTCAAATTTCAGCCGGGAATAGGCGCCCTGGCCGATAATGCGCGAGATGATTTCCTTGTAGCCGCCGTGCTCGCCCGCATTCCCGCTCAAGACTTCAAGCCGCCAACCGCGTGTTTCGGCGTAACGCGAGTACATGCGGAACAGGTCACCGGCAAACAACGCCGCTTCGTCGCCGCCGGTACCGGCGCGGATCTCCAGAAACAGATTGCTGCCATCGTGCGGATCGCTGGGCAGCAGCAGCGCCAGTAACTGCGGTTCGAGCGCGGCCAGCCGTGCTTCGGCCGCGCGCTGTTCCTCTTCGGCCAGCGTGCGCAGCGCGGCATCGTGATCCCGCGCCATGGCCTGGGCGCTGTGCAGATCGTTCTCCACGGCTTGCCATGTGTGAAAACTTTGCGTGAGCGGTGCGAGGCGCGCGTATTCCTGGGACAGGTCGCGGAACTGCTTCTGATCGGCGATAACCGCCGGGCTCGCAAGCAGTGCCGCCAGCTCTTCGTGACGCGCAACCAGGCGCTCCAGTTTTTGACGGATGGAATCCTTCATGGACGCTCAGGCGCGCTTGTCCGTATCGGGACCCGGCGTGTCGTCCTTCAGGCCGAACAGCGCGTGTGCCTGGCGCATGATATGGTCGCGGCCTTCGCGGGCCGCCTGGCGCAGATACGCGCTGGGTGCGTGCAGCAGGCGGTTGGTAAGCGTTTCAGCCAGATACTTGAGGGCTTCCTCGGCTGGGATACCGCCGGCGAGCATCTGCTGCGCCCGGGCCAGCGTGTGATCGCGCAGTTCCTCGGCATGATTGCGCATCGCACGGATGGTCGGCACCGCGTCCAGGCCGCGCAACTCCTGCATAAAGCGCACTACTTGTGTCTCGATGATGCTCTCCGCTTCGCGTGCCGCCGCCTGGCGGGAGCGCAGACTGTTTTCCACGATGCCGCGCAGATCGTCTATGGTGAACAGATACACGTCCGCGAGCTTCGTCACGGCCGGTTCCACGTTGCGTGGCACCGCGATATCGATGATCAGCAGCGGCCGGTGCTTGCGCGCCTTGAAGGCCGCAGCGACCGCGGCCTGCGTGAGGATGGGTTCGGGGCTGCCGCTCGAGGCAATCACGATGTCGGCCTCTTCCAGATGTGCCGGGACCTCGTGCAGGCCGATGGCGTAGCCGCCGAAGCGCTCGGCGAGCGCGTGGGCGTGGCTGAGGGTGCGGTTCGCGATGATCAGACGGCGCGCGCCTTGCTCGTGCAGGTGGTGCGCCACGAGTTCGCTGGCATCGCCGGCACCGATCAACAATGGCGTGAGTTCGCGAAAATCCGCAAAAATGCGCCGCGCCAGCTGCACGCTGGCGTACGCTACCGACAGCGGGCTTGCGCCGATGGCGGTGTCGGTGCGCACCAGTTTCGCGACCGCGAAGGCGTACTGGAACAGGCGATGCAGATATTGGCCGGTGACGGCGCTCTCCTGTGCCAGCTCGTACGCCTGCTTGATCTGGCCGAGGATCTGCGGCTCGCCCAGGATCATCGAATCCAGGCCGCAGGCCACGCGGAACAG